>JAAVEX010000038.1 GCA_014801065.1 Barnesiella sp. | reverse complement strand
AAAAACATCAGCCGACTGTCGGGTCCATCGGCTGTGCTCGGCCGATCCAACCAAACCCCAAATCCCCCTCCAGAATCCACCCCTCCAACTATAAAACACCCGCCCCAGTGGGAGCGACGGCTTTAGCCGTCTGCCTGTATATCAGCAATTTATCCCAGGAAAAAGAGACGGCTAAAGCCGGCCCTCCTACGCCAATCCACCGCTCGCTCCCTAAAAATACATCAGCCGATCGTCGGGTCCATCGGCCGTGCTCGGCCGATCCAAACAAACAGTATAAATCCCCCGCCATCCCTCCGGTAATTACCCGGCAAAAAATAAAAAAAAGGCCTCAGCCGTAAAGCCAAAGCCATAATAATTAACTCAATTGTTATAGATAATTGCAGTTACCGGATCACGATCTAGTCTCTAAGCCTCGTTTAGCCGGCCAAATATCTTATCAAGCACAGACGCCTTCATATTCCGTATGTGTACATGAGTGCGATTATCATTCTTATTAAGAAACACTATCGACGAATGAAGTATGATAGCCACCTTATGTTCGAATTCAACGATGGCATGAATACGACTCAGCGACAATTTGTGAAATGGCGATGTCGGTGGCAGACTGTTGATAATCAGGTGAGCTTCATCATCGATCTCTATATCATGATGCTCGATAAGATTTTCAAACAGCAGACCGATATCCAGCTCATCGGCGCTTTCCGGCCTGCGATTATAGGTTTTGTATAGTTGATTGATGACCTTTTCTGTGATCATAGTCGAAGCGTATTTGGTTAAGGTTAAGTAAGTAGCAGTGTAGTTTTTTTCGGATTCATCCGATGTTATAACGCCCCAACATCACTAATGGTTTTCGTTTTAACGACACTATTGGAATTGTTAAAGAAGTAGCGATGGTATATGTTTTGCTGGAATCCGCAATTTAGATCGTTGTATCGTCACCTATATCATTAATTTAAAAGGAAAAACCTGCCTATTCTCGCGCCGTTGGTTCGGCAAACCAACAGGCTGTTCGTAGCGGTAATTTAACATTACGAATGCGATAATTAACGTTTGAGATGACCATAAATATTAAAGAGAGCGCCCGATAGTTGGGCGCTCCCTTTAAATATAGAAGATATAATATCGTNGACTAATGCAATTAGGCGAGGAAGCCAAGCAGAACACCGGCTGCAACTGCCGAACCGATCACACCGGCCACATTCGGGCCCATAGCGTGCATCAGAAGGTAGTTCGACGGATCGTATTCCAGACCAAGGTTGTTGGATATACGTGCCGACATAGGCACGGCNGAAACGCCTGCATTGCCAATGAGCGGGTTGATCTTTTTGTTTTTNGNNNGTNNNNGATTGAAGATCTTCACGAAAAGCACACCGCTCGACGATGCAATGATAAAGGCCATAAAGCCGAGAGCGAAGATGCGGATTGTTTCGGTGGTGAGGAATTCAGATGCCTGAGTCGATGCGCCCACGGTCATGCCGAGAAGGATAGTGACAATGTCAGTGAGGGCATTGGATGCGGTCTTGGCCAAACGTGTGGTCACACCACATTCACGAAGCAGGTTGCCGAAGAAGAGCATACCGAGCAGAGGTATGCCGGAGGGCACTACGAAACATGTAAGAAGCATACCGACGATCGGGAAGATGATTTTTTCGTTCTGCGACACGGCGCGGGCGGGTTTCATCTTGATCAGTCGCTCCTTCTTGGTGGTGAACAGTCGCATCAGCGGCGGCTGGATCACNGGCACAAGAGCCATATATGAGTAGGCCGAAACGGCGATGGCACCCATGAGGTTGGGAGCGAGCTTCGACGATAGGAAGATCGCTGTGGGGCCGTCTGCACCACCGATGATTGCGATTGCACCGGCCTGATCGGGTGCAAAGCCCANAAGCAATGCAACCATATATGCTCCGAAAATACCAAACTGGGCNGCTGCCCCGATCAGCATCAGTTTCGGGTTGGCGATTAGGGCCGAGAAGTCGGTCATCGCGCCGATTCCGAGGAAGATCAGCGGCGGATACCATCCGGCGCTCACACCGTTGTAGAGAATATTTAGCACTGATCCTTCTTCATAGATACCGATTTCAAGACCCGCTGTGGTGTTGAACGGTATATTNCCGATAAGCATACCGAATCCGATCGGNACGAGCAACATCGGTTCGAAATCCTTTTTAATGGCAAGCCAGATGAAGAAGAGGCCTACTGCAAGCATCACGAAATGCTCCCAGGTGGCATTATAGAAACCTGTCAGCTCCCAGAACTGCTGTAGGTTTTNTGAAAAAAAATCGGTCATAACTTTTTGCGGTTAAATTTGGCTTCACTCGAGGGTTATGATCGGTGCGCCTTCAAGCACGGCGTCGCCGGGGTTGACATTGACAGCTGCTACTACTCCATCGCGGCCTGCGTGGATTGCGTTTTCCATCTTCATCGCTTCAAGCACTGCTACGGTGTCGGCCGCTTTTACGCTATCGCCCACTTTTACAGCTACTGAGAGCACTGTGCCGGGCAGAGGTGCCTTTACCTGATGACCNCCGGTGCCGCTGGCTGCNGGTTTGGATATCACCTTGGCGCCGCTNTCAGTGCGCGGGGCTGCCGACGGACGCGGAGAAGATACTACTTTCACCGGTTTTTTCGTGGCGTCGAGCTCAACCTTGTAGGGGATGCCGTTGACTTCCACCTGAGCAACGTTGTTGTCAATGTCGCCTACGGCCACTTTATATGTGTTGCCGTTGATCTTGTATTTATATTCTTTCATTTGATTGATCTTTTTTTTGTTTGGTTGGATTTGTCTGTTATGATTGATTGTTGCGATCAGTGGCGCGGTGTTTCGCGCAGACCATAGATCTTGGANCTCCACGGCGAGTAAGCTCGCTTCACTTTGTTGATCGTGAGAATCGTGTTTTCCTGATCGTGAGTGTCGAGGTGTTCGTGGAGAGCCATGGCGATTGCTGCGATTTCTTCGCCGGAGTCATGTTCGGGATGATCTTCGCGTTTGAGCTCGCGCAGATTNGCTCCCTGTGATTTCGCTTTATTGTGTTTCGAAACGTAGGCTCCGATCTTGCTTATCACATAGAACGACAGACACAACACAAGAAGAGATCCNAACACGATACACATTGCCATAACGGTCATTGCAAACCCGTTTTCATCCTCTTTTGCAAATCTTTCAACCTTTGAGTTGGTATCCTTGATGATGTTGTTGCTTGACGGGGTAATATATTTATTNTNCGATCCGTCGCGCACTTCCCATGTCTGGTNTTCACCATCGANGGAACGCGCAAATGTCTGATCGGCAAGCAATGTGGCCGGAACGGTTACGGAGTCGATCAGATGGATCCCGTCGGCATCATAGATACCGATCCAGTTGTCTTTNCCCGGTTCGAGAGTAAGAGATGTGTGAAATGTGCCTTTGTCGGGGGCTGCGTCGGCCCAGAAAACCACGTGCTGACGCTTAGGCATCTTGGTGTTGACATCGCCCAGCGGCACGGCATACATCGTCTTTTGTGTTGAATCNGTGGTCAGATACACGCTTGAGATTTCAAGCGGTCCAAACGTGGAGTTGAANAGTTCAATCCAGGCGTGGCGGCATCCGTAGTCGTCCACAATGCTCGACTCGTTCTGCACCATCACTTCGTTGATGCGCAGACCGCGACGGCCCTGAGCCGATGATACGGAAGCAACAGCAACCATGATCAGGATCAGTGAGAATAGTCTTTTTTTCATAAAACTGAGTGTTTTTATTAGCTCAATGTCCTTTCGGGGCTTACAGAGGTATGTTGCCATGTTTCTTGGCAGGATTAGTCACTTTCTTTGTGGCCAGCTGCTGGAGCGCGCGGATCACACGGAAACGAGTGTTGCGCGGTTCGATAACGTCATCGATATATCCGTAGCGGGCTGCATTGTAGGGGTTGCAGAAGAGTTTGTTGTATTCCTCTTCTTTTTCCTTAAGCACGGCTGCGGGATCTTCAGCGGCTTTGGCTTCTTTAGCGTAGAGCACTTCGACTGCACCTGCACCTCCCATAACGGCGATCTCGGCAGTAGGCCATGCATANTTCATATCGCCGCGAAGNTGCTTGCAGCTCATCACGATGTGGCTGCCGCCATAGCTCTTGCGCAGCGTAACAGTCACTTTGGGTACGGTGGCTTCGCCATAGGCATAGAGAAGCTTGGCGCCGTGAAGGATCACACCGTTGTACTCCTGACCGGTGCCGGGAAGGAATCCGGGAACGTCAACGAGCGTTACCAAAGGAATGTTGAATGCGTCGCAGAAGCGAACGAAACGTGCGCCTTTGCGAGAGGCGTTGCTGTCGAGCACTCCGGCAAGATATTTCGGCTGGTTGGCCACGATACCAACTGCCTGACCGTTGAAGCGAGCGAAGCCGACAATGAGGTTTTTAGCATAGTTGCGCTGAATTTCAAGGAATTCACCATTGTCAACGATTGCGCCGATCACCTCATACATGTCGTAGGGACGGGTAGCTGAATCGGGAATGATTTCGTTGAGTGAATCCTCCAAACGGTCGATAGGGTCGTTACATTCAACCAACGGGGGTTCTTCGAGATTGTTCTGGGGGATATAGCTGAAGAGCTTGCGGATAATCTTCAGACATTCTTCGCCATCTTCGGCTGCGAAATGGGCCACGCCCGATTTCGATGAGTGCACTTCGGCACCACCGAGTGCATCCTGGGTCACATCTTCGCCGGTAACGGTCTTAACCACTTTCGGGCCGGTAAGGAACATATATGAGATCCCTTTGGTCATGATTGTGAAGTCGGTGAGGGCAGGTGAATAAACCGCACCGCCGGCACACGGACCGAGAATTGCCGAAATCTGAGGAATCACACCGGATGCCAGAATGTTACGCTGGAAAATTTCAGCATAGCCGGCAAGTGCGTTGATGCCTTCCTGGATGCGCGCACCGCCCGAGTCGTTAAGGCCGATGACGGGAGCACCCATCTTCATGGCCATATCCATGATCTTGCAGATCTTCTGTGCCATGGTTTCGCTGAGCGAACCACCGAACACGGTGAAATCCTGTGCGAAAACGTAAACCAGACGGCCCTCAATTGTTCCGTAGCCGGTTACGACACCGTCGCCAAGATAACTCTTTTTTTCCTGACCGAAGTTGTGGCAGCGATGGCGCACAAACATGTCGATCTCTTCAAATGATCCTTCGTCAAGGAGCTGGGCGATACGTTCGCGTGCAGTGTATTTGCCGCGTGCGTGTTGTTTCTCGATGGCTTTTTCGCCGCCGCCAAGGCGTGCCTCATTGCGCAGGGCGATAAGTTCCTGTACTTTTGCAAGCTGATTGCTCATTTTGTAATATCGTTCTTAATGAGTGATTGGAATTATTTTCTTTTTACTTATTTGTTGGGATCCTCGCAGAGTTCAACGAGGGTGCCGCATGTCGATTTCGGGTGGAGGAAAGCGATGTTGAGGCCTTCGGCGCCTTTACGCGGAGCTTTATCAATAAGCTTGCCGCCTTTTTCTTCTACTTCGGCAAGGGCGTTGGCCACACCGTCTTCGATGGCGAAAGCTATGTGCTGGATACCGCCGCGGCCACCGTTCTTTTCAATGAATTTTGCAATCGCACTTTCGGGAGCGGTCGCTTCGAGAAGTTCGATTTTGGTCTGACCGACTTTGAA
>JAAVEX010000037.1 GCA_014801065.1 Barnesiella sp. | reverse complement strand
CAATTTTTGATTTCATCACAAAGGATCTTTTGGGCGCTTTTTCAAAGCTTTCATCAGTCGCAATGCCCGCATTGCTCCTTCTTCAATTTTGAAAAATCATCCCAAAACCTCTCTTTGTGCTAAAATCATTTAAATCCAAACACTCTCTTAATTTTTTAAATCATGAAAAAGATATTTTTCTTGGCGTTGGCCATTCTCGCGGGAGCATCGATGGCAACCGTGGACGCTCAAGTATCGAAAGAATATAAAAAAGAGCAGGAAGCGTATAGGAAACAGGCTGAAAAAACTGCAAAAAAGCAGGCTAAAGAGCTTGTCAAGAAGCAGAAATGGGAATATTCCGGAGTGCTTCCGCTCGAAGACGCGCTGACCAACTTCTATCTCCAGACCACCGACTTCGGCGGACAGATGAAAGGTATCGAACATGAAATAGAAGAAAAAACAGTGGCCGGCGCTGAAAAAGCACTGCTGCTCAACGCTCAGGCGCTCTACGCTCAGGAAGTGCAGGCGATGCTCGGCGCCGATCTGGCCAACTCGTCGAACGTGGGCAACGGTCAAGCGTTTGAAGAATATGTGGCCCGCGTGGCAGCCAAAGTGAAACATGAGTTTCAGGGCGATGTGCGTCGNGCNATCCTTCTCAAAAAACGCAGCCGCGACGGCAAGTCGTGGACCGTGCGCGGCTTCTTCCTGATCGANGAAAACGCAGGCCATCTGCGCTCGCGCCGCATTGCCGACGAGATCGAACGAAACAATGGCATGATCGACTCAATCCACGATAAAGTGTTTGACGATCAAACAGAAAAATGAAACGNAAGATCCTGATTCCTTTGCTCTCGCTGCTCGCCGCAGCGGGGGCTTTTGCTCAATCCCCCCAGCAGGAGGCGATGGAGCGNATTCGCTCAAACGACAGATATCGCTGGGGCGAGGCGCGGTCGGCATCGTTCGACGAAGCGCGCGAACGTGCCCGCGAGGATCTTATCGCCAAGCTNAAAACCGTTCTGGTCCAGCACTCTGCCATAAACAACGAGGAGTTCACCTCCACCACCGTGGCCACGACCGTGGGCGCTATCGAAAATCTTGCCGAGATCTACTATCAGGACGATAAGGGCCAGCATGTGGCCATGGTCTATGTGACTGAAGAAGATCTGCGCCGCGCCGAAGAGGAGCGCCGCGACCTTATACGCGAGTTTATCGACATGGGGCGCTCCCACGAACAGCAACTCAACATCTCCGAGGCGCTTAAATATTACACTTGGGCGCAACGACTGCTCGAAACNTTCAGCGACAAGGTGGAGATCGACACCCCCGACTCAGGCAAACGAAGCGCCGCAGCGTGGCTCGCCAACCACATTCCGGCAATGCTTTCCAACATNTCCATCACCATCCCGCAGGAGAAGATCACNGAGGACCCCTCGGACTACGACCGCTATCTGATCAACATCGANGCCTCATATTGCGGCAAGCCCGTGTCGATGCTCGACCTGGCCTATTTCAACGGCGAGAAGATGGTGTCGCCGGTCCATTGCAAAAACGGCGAGGGCGTGCTGGCCTTTCCCGATATCGCCAACATGAAGTCGGTCAACGTCCGCGTGCTCTACGACTATCCGCAGGAGGGTCGACTCTACTCGCCGACCGTGGCAGCCGTCTATAGCAAGGGATTCCGACGCATGGCCTTCGACGAGCGCTCGTCGCTCAACCTGCCGCTCAACGTGGCGCAGCAGGTTGCCTCCCGGGCTGAAAGCACACACGATGTCGTGGCGGCTCCGCTTACCGATGCGGTCGAAATAGCCGATGCGGCGCCGGTGGTCAAAGATCCNCGAAAGACGTGCGACCGCACTTTTGCCGAACAGTCCGAAGGCTATATCGGGATGATGCGCCGCGTCGAAGAGGCCATCCGCTCGCGCAACTATCAGTCGGTGGCGGCCGATTTCACCCCCGAGGGATTCCGGCTGTTTGAAATGATGATGGGCAGCGGCAAAGTGACGCTTACCAAAAACACCACCGACTACAAGATNGAAAAGGCCGATAAATTTCTGCGCGGCAAAGGGCCGAGNGTGGCAATAAAGAATGGCAAGCATATCTCGAAAGAGAAAATCGTGTTTCGCTTCGATTCGGTTCANAACAAGATCTCATCAGTGGCCTACGCGCTGACNGACCGCGCCGAAAACGACATATTCCGCGCCGGTGCGCAGTGGACCATGCAGTCGCGCTACTCCCTGCTCCAGTTCATGGAGGACTATCAGACAGCCTTCGCNCTGAAGCGTNTCGACTATATCGAAAGTATCTTCTCCGACGATGCGCTGATCATCGTNGGATCGATGCGCCCCCAAGCCAAGAAACGCTTCTACGGCGCNGGAGAAATGACTCCGAAATCGTTTGANACNACTCAGGTNAAATACACCAAATACGATAAGAACACCTACATTCAGAAAGTCAAAGAGGACTTCCGACGCAAGTCGTTCATTCAATTGGTGTTTGACGACACTTATATCGCCAAAGCCCCGGTGCCCGAAGGGTTGATCAACAATGAAGTGATATGGATAGAACTGAACCAGACCTACAACTCATCCAACTATCACGACAAGGGATATCTGGCCCTGCAGATCAATCTCCGTCCGGACGGCTCGCTGATCAACGTGCGCACGTGGACTCCCCACTTCGTGCCGCTCGAACAGCTCAAACAGCGCTTCCCCATCGGCGGAAACAACTAATCGANCGACGAATATAAATATCCAATCATAAGTAAGTGTTCATAATTAATTTATACTAAATGAATCACTTACTATCGTTTAATTTTGAATACTTACTAATCCACGATGAAAAAAATAATCCTTATGTTAGCGGCAGTGATCGCATCGCTTTCCGCTTCGGCTCAGATGGAGATCATCACCAATTCTTTCCGCGATTTCGCTTCAGGTAACGTCTCCGTGGGCGGATCCAACGGTATGGGCGTGACCGACATGACTGCTGAAACCATAGAATGGCCTGTAGATCAGGATGGCAACGAGGGTACCGTTTCTCTGCTGCTGGTTTATTTCGAAAACATGGCCCCTGACGATGTCAGGAAGGTGAAGGTGTCTACATCGGCCAACTCCTATATGGTCAGNCAGGATTATGCTACGATCAATGGTCGNCCCACTCTCAAGGTGTTTCTGCTGAGCGGAAACAATATCGACGTTACTTTCACCAATGCAATGGGACAAAGCGCTCGTCTGACCGGAAAAAGATTCATNGAAAAGCATGTCTATGGAGTGGGAGTGCGCAACAAGTCGCTTCAAAACGTGGCTATCACATCCAACCCCGCGGGAGCTACGGTGCGTTTTGATGGCATTCTGCAAAATGGGAAAACTCCGGTCACTATAGAAAATGTATCGATGGGCAACCATACAATAGCACTCTCTCCCGCCAACTCGGAAATAGCTATTCCGGTCAACGAGCACACCATCGAGGTGACCGCCAACAAGGCCGCTTTTCATTTCGACATGTACAAGACACGGGATCTCGTGATCCAGTCGTCGCCCGCCGATGCATATCTTGAACTCTATCTGGATGGTCAGCTTGTGAAAACAGGCACCGGCTACATCCGTGTGCAAAATGCTCAATACGGCTCCGTCTATCTGCTCAAAGGAAGCAAGGGAACCGAAAAGATCGAACAGCAGATCATAGTCGGCACCACCACTCCCGAAACNATCATTCAGAAAGTGGTCGGCATGAGATCGATCTCGATCACCGCCAAGCAGAACAATCAGGAGGTGTCGGGTGCCATAATCATGATCAATGGTGCGTGGGCAGGGGAAACACCTATGAATCAGACGCTTGAAATTGGCCAGAAATACACCATACAGGCCTCATACAATGGATATACCAAGTCGAAAAATTTCAAAGTGGGCAAGAATTCGGAATCGCTCATGATCCGCATACCCAACAAGAAACGCACCGGCTTCAATCCCTTCGACGTTGATTATAACAGGCGTGAGTGGGGTATCAGCGGAAACTATATCCACCGCTATTACAACAAGAAGGTTAATGGCAAATCCACTAAATTCAACTGGTTGGGCGAGGAAGGCGCATCAAATGGATTCCAGGTGGGCATAACTTATCAGCCNTANTTCGGAGCCGGCCAGGGTCTGAGCACCGGTCTCTATTTCCAGCGCACATTCGGAAGNACCGAACTCCTCGATGCCGGCAGCTCTCATTCGGAAAAAATGATCGATGTCGACTTCTATGAAAATGCTCTCTACTTCCCGCTGCAGTATCAATTCCGCCTGCCGCTCAACACCAACGTNTCGATTGCGGTCAATGCCGGCGCCGCCNTCACATACGGTCTGGGNAACAAGTTTACCATCGGCGATTCGGAGAGCACAAAAGAGACCTACGACCTCGGCTATGGCTATAATGAACGCTACGGAACCTTTTCTCCCGAAAAATTAGACTATTCGCTCCTTTTTGGCGCTTCACTCCAGCTTTATAAAGCGCTCCAGCTCGAAGCCAAATATTCAATNGGCATAAAAGATCATAGCAAAGAGATGCCAACCATCGAAGGAAACACCGACAAGGTCAGCTACAAAAGCTCATTCCTTTCCATAGGACTCTCATTAATGTTCTAATCAATATCATTGCTGATTAATGGCTCGACGCTTTCTGACTCCNGTACGCATAGCCGCGGCAGCGCTTGNCGCTGCGGCCACTTTCGCGCCATCGCGTGCGGAAGACCCCGAAGAGTTCCGACGCCGTATCGAGCAGGAATATGATGAGTTTTCGGGCGAGGTCAACAAAAGCTTCTCTACGTTTCGTGAGCGAGTCAACAGCGAGTATGCCGACTTCATGGAGCGCCCATGGAAAGAGGCTCGCCCCTCCGAGCCTCTCCGNCGGCCCGCAGANCCGAAACCGGGTCCCGCGATTGCNAAGGACGACGACCCCGCTCCACGCCCCTCCACCGATCCGATCAAGGCCGACACACCCCGCCCCTATTCGGCNCCCGATACNCGGCCGCAACCGATCGGACCGATCGACCGCTCACCGATCGACCGCACCATNGCCANAGCCACCCTTAACTTTTACGGCACCCCGGTGGAATATCCCGCTGTCGATCTTTCCGACATAAAGCTCGCCGGCAGCAAACCGAAAGATTTCGCATCGGCATGGCGAAAACTCTCCGCCAACCGACTCGACCCGCTGATAGCCTCCTGTATTGACACNCGCCAAAAGCTCGGTCTNTCCGACTGGCACTTTTTCAGAGCCGTTGACCGCATNTCTTCCCGAATTGCCGGAAAGGACACCAATCTTGCAACGCTTCTCACCGGCTACATACTGAGCCAAGCNGGCTACGACATCCGGTTTGCCGTCGAAACGGAGACCNGCTCACTGCGGATGCTCTTCAGCACCACCGGCACCATCTACGGCCTGTCGCGTTACCACTCCGGAGATCAGTGGTACTATCCCTACAACACCGACCGGTCAGCAACGATCACGATGTGTGACATCGCCATGCCGGGCACTCAACCGATGAGCCTTGCCATCGACCGATCGCCCTCGCTCGCCTTCGCGCCGGCCGAAAAGCGGACCGTCAGCGTTCATGGCTATCCCTCGCTGACACTGAGCGTGACCCCCAACCGCAATCTGATCGAACTGCTCGCCGACTANCCCGAAGCCGGGGCGGCGCGCGATGTCATGTCGCGGTGGACCACCTACGCACAGACCCCCGCCAGTCCGCAGATAGTCCGCGAGGTCTATCCGGCTCTGCGNAAAGCCGTAGAAGGGAAAAACCAATATCAGGCCGTGGCACTTCTGCTCAAAGTGGCCCAAAGCTTCCCTTATGGCTACGACGACAAGATCTGGGGACGNGAACGCATCTTCTTCATGGATGAAAGCTGGAATTANCCCTACAGNGACTGCGAAGACCATGCGATCAACTTCACACGCATGGTNAGAGACATTCTCGGCCTCGAAACCGCCCTGCTCCACTATCCCGGCCACATAGCCGCCGCAGTTGCGATAACCGACGGCTCATCCCGGGGCGACTGCGTCACAGCCCGCGGCAGCTCACACNGCTACACAGTGTGTGATCCNACCTACTTCTATGCCTCACCCGGCGCCACCGCCCCCAACTACCGCGCCACCGCCCCCACCCTGATCCCTCTCCACTGACCCCACAGGCCGACCCGAGGGCGACCCACATCCNAAGAGCATGAATTGCGCGAAAAAAGTTTGGATGCGATTAAAAAAATAGCTATATTTGCGGGCTGAAACTGCGTTATAGACAGCGAAAAACAAATTTAATAACCCAATATCATCTATTAACTCACAATGCAAAAAGGTAAATTAGGAAGCGTAGTGGCCGGCATTCTGGCTATCTTCTTGGTTTTGATCTGCCTTTTCTATCTGAGCTTTACCTACGTGTCTAACAGCCATGAGGACAAAGCAGTAGAATATGCAGTGAAGAAATCCGGCGATAAGAATCAGAGCTCGCAGAACTACCGTGACGCCTACAAATTCTACTTCGACTCGATCGCCAACAAGCCCGTGTGGCTGGGCTACACACAGAAGGAAGCTCAGAAGCTGAGCATCGGTCTGGGTCTTGACCTCAAAGGCGGTATGAACGTGACTCTTCAGCTGTCGATCCCCGACATTCTGAAATCGATGGCCGGCGAAAACGCCAACGCCACNCTGACAAAAGTGATNAACGCAACCGACTCGGTTATTGCCAAGACAAAGAGCAATGACTACGTTGGGACATTTATCGCCGAGTCGCAGAAAGTGAATCCGAAACTCGACATCGCCGTAATGTTCCGCGACGTCATCAAGCAAGGCACTCCGGCCTCGCAATATGAATCGATCCTCAAGCAGGAAGTGAAAGACCGCGTCAGCAGCTCGGCCAACGTGCTTCGTCAGCGTATCGACCAGTTTGGTGTGGTAGCCCCCAACATCCAGGAGCTTGAAAAGGATGGACAGATCCTTCTCGAACTTCCGGGCGTGACCGACCACGAACGAATGGAAGAACTTCTGAAAGCCTCGGCCAACCTCGAATTTTTCGTTGTTCAGCCGGTTCAGAACTATCAGGCCGAATTNACTCAGTATGACGCAGAAGTGAAAGCCCGCGACGGCAAGGGCCTTATGGAACACTTCGCCATGGGTTCGCCCTATCCCGGAGTGGTCGGTGCGGCCAAAAAGACTGAAATGGCTGTGATCGATTCCCTTCTTAAAGAAGCTCAGGATGCCCGCAAATTCTATGACGTGAAATTTGCATGGAGCGTTAAGCCTGAACAGAANACNGAAGAAGGNGACCTCTACTATCTCTACTCACTGAAAACCGATGGCGGCGAACCTGCGCTCAGCGGCGACGTTGTCAAAGAAGCCCACATGGACTTCGACAAGCAGGCCGGCGGCACCTACGTGTCAATGGACATGAACGGCGAAGCAGCCAATCGCTGGGCCAGCATCACAGCACAGAACAAAGGCAACAACATCGCCATCGTTCTCGACAACCACGTATATTCAGCTCCGCGCGTCAACGACGCTATCACAGGCGGTCGCTCACAAATCACCGGTAACTTCACCCCCGACGAAGGCAAGGACCTTGCCAACGTGTTGAAATCGGGTAAGATGGCCGGCGAAATCAACATCATCAGCTCTACCAAGATCGGTCCGTCGCTCGGCCAGCAGGCTATCCACGACGGTATGTGGTCATTCGTGTTCGCACTCATCCTTCTGATGATCTTCATGTGTGCGTTCTACGGACTCATCCCCGGCCTTATCGCCAACCTCGGTCTGATCTTCAACATCTTCTTCACATTTGGTATTCTGGCCTCGTTCCAGGCAGTACTCACGNTGTCGGGTATCGCCGGTATCGTGCTCGCGCTCGGTATGGCTGTCGATGCCAACGTGCTCATCTTCGAACGCACCAAGGAAGAGCTTCGCGCCGGCAAGAATCTGCGCAACGCAGTGGCCGACGGTTACGGCAACGCCTTCTCTGCNATNTTCGACTCTAACCTCACTTCGGTGATCACCGGTGTGATCCTCCTTCTCTTCGGAACAGGTCCGATCAAGGGCTTCGCCACCACGCTGATCATCGGTATCGTCTGCTCATTCTTCACAGCAGTATATCTGACCCGTCTGGTGTTCATTGCCTTCGACAAGACCAAACTGTTCAGCAANCTGACTTTCTCGACTCCGCTCTCGCGCAAGATGTTTAACAACACCCACATCAACTTCCTTGGCAAACGTAAAGTGGCCTTCGGAGTAATGTTTGCGCTGATCGCCGTGTTCATTGGCTCGCTCTGCGTGCGTCAGCTCTCGCTCGGTATCGACTTCTCGGGTGGCCGCAACTATGTGATCCAGTTTGACCACCCCGTTAACACTGTTGCCCTGCAGGATAAACTGACACCGGCATTCGATGGCAACAAACCGACCGTGATCAACATCGACGACCCGACAAAAGTGCGCGTCTCGACCAACTATATGATCGACGAAGAGAAACTCAACGTTGACAGCATCATCACCGTGAAGCTCTATGAATCGCTCAAACCCGAACTCNGCAGCATNACTCCNGAACAATTCTCNGCATCCGACGAATCGACCGGTATCATCTCCGCACAGAAGGTAGGACCGACCGTAGCAAACGATATGCGCGCTGATGCCTACATCGCCGTGGGCCTGTCGCTGCTCGCCATGTTCCTCTACATTCTTATTCGATTCCGCAACATCGCCTTCTCGTTTGGCGCTCTTGCAGCCGTAGCGTTCACAGCGTTCTCTATCGTAGGTTTCTACTCGATATTCTACGGAGCGTTCCCCTTCGCTATGGAAATCGACCAGTCGTTTATCGCAGCTATCCTTACGGTGATCGGCTATCAGATCAACGATACCGTGGTGGTATTCGACCGTGTTCGTGAAAACGTCACACTTTACCCGAAACAGGACTTCGGCACTACGATCAACACCTCGCTCAACTCAACACTTGGACGTACGGTGATGACTTCGGCATCGACACTGCTCGTGCTTCTCTGCATCTTCATTCTCGGTGGCGACGCAATCCGCTCGTTCACATTTGCAATGATCTTCGGTGTGGTGATCGGTACACTCGCATCAATCTTCGTAGCAGCCCCTGTTGCTTACCTCATTGACAAACGTCGCAACAACAAGGCAGTTGTCAAAAAATAAGCGAAAGCTATAACAACACTACATAAAATGGTTCGGCGGCGGAAAGAGCAAATCTCTTTCCGCCGCTTTTCTTTTCCAATCCCGACAAATCCGCCGACCCCTTCGAGGCCGATGATGGCAATGGCGCCCCCAACAATTATACCCGCCAAAAGAAATGAAGTGCACCCCAAAAGTATTCGGTCTGATTTTTGAAGTGCACTTCATTTTTTAGGGAAGCTGTCGGTATGAACTTTTAAGCTATTTTTAAATCAACTCAAATAAAAGGATGAGGATTTATAGTTTTGATAATCAATAGCGCAGTTGTCAACAACAATTCTACCGACGTTCAACAAACGATCAACAAACGATTTGGAGGGGATTATTTCTTTTTTGATTTCTTGGTTGATTTCTTTGCTTTGTTGCTTTTGGGAGCGCTCTTGACCTGATCAAAATACATAGCCTCATTTCCCATCGAATCAAAGCCAACAAGGATCACGCCATCGCAATCGCCATCATCGTCGCAGTCCTCTTCAATGCGCAGATAAGTAAAATCGCCGGTGGCCGGTTCGTAAACGTTGATATAGTCACCGGAAACTTCCCACAAAAGGCCGTTGGAAGAATTGGTCCGTTTTCCGGTTTGAGTAAACGAACAGCTTAATCTCCCGTTTGCCTTAAACACATAGGTGACAGTGACGGTTGAGCCGTCGTCCAACACAGCAGATCCACGAAATGTTTTACCGACAAAATTGAATGCGAATCCCGAAGCGGCGATAAGCAAAGCACAAAAAGAACATATAAGCTTCTTCATTTCAAAAGATTGATTGATAGAGAATAATTAATAGCGATTGATTGAGAATGTTTGATAGAGAATGAATGATAGAGAGTGAAAGATATATTACACAAAAACAAAAGTAGACAAAAAACATGAGGGCGTAAAAATCCATTTTGGTCCAAAATAATCAATGGTTGGACTACAAATTGAAGATATTTATTGCAGAAACTATTTTTCTTGCTATATTTGCAGTGCTCAGTCGACTTTCTGATTGGGCGACATAATTATTAAGCGTTTACTTTCGCTTGATTCTTGGCAAACCTTGAAATCTGGCAGTTTCGAAACATCGTCAAGAATGAAGTAACGGTAGATGTCTCCGTGTATGTGTAGTCATAGTATTATGCCTGAGATGTGAGAACATGCGGGCGTAAGAATAATGGTATATATCATACGGCGTAGGCTCTGCGTTACTCGTTCTACGATGTGACGGCTATGCCAGATGCCTAAGGTTTGCAGGACGAGTGATTTGTATGGGTCCTGCGCTTTTGTTTTATATCACCGAGTCTCTGAAAAGGGTCCTAAGAGACATGAGAAAATAAACTATGGATTCAATCATGAGATCACGATTCCTCTCACTTTATCAGATGGTGCTCGCGGATGGCATCATTGATGCAGCTGAGATGGAGACATTGTTCAGAATCGGACAAGAAAATTATGGTATCACGTCCAATCAAATCAACGAACTGATAAGAGATACCGATACATCAATTTCATATCCGGACACTCTTGAGGATAAGGTCAGATTTCTTTATGAACTCGCTGAGATAGCGTGGGCAGATGGAAGCATTGATAATTCAGAGTTACGACTTCTTGAAAAATACATCGTCAACATGGGATTTGAAGAATCAAATTCAAAAGCGATAGCAAACTTTATGCTAAACGAGGTCAAGGATAAAGTGACCGTTGAAGAAGTGATCAAAAAGATAGATGAATAGCAGCAGATCAAAAGAACAGTCATGAATTTGAAAAATCTATTTAAGTTCACTCAGCCGGTTCAAACTGCCGTAGCTCCGACAGTGAATAATCCCGACAACATCAGAGATAACGAGACGTATGTTGCCTATGGTCGACGTATGTGTGGCAGAGTCAATGCGTCTATACATGTGTTAAATCCACTTATGCAACGAGTGTTTCTTCATGAGCGTCAGCGTCAGAGCGATGATGAGCGACTGCAACAATCGCATCGTCAGAGATTAAGAGAAGAAATAGTCGAGCTGAATCGTTCGATTGATTCAAATCAGATAGAACAGGATCACGCCGAGCAAAAGAAAAGAGATAAGGAAGATCAAATCGTAGCACTCAGAAACGAACTTGATGAAGCTAAGGGCAATATTGGAGAAGCCAACAAAATGGCCCGCGTTAAGATGACCATTGGGCTATTGATTCTGGCCATACTCACTGTTTACTTATTTATATTTTATAGCTCAACTTTTTTCTCAGCATTTTTCAAAGATTTCGATGAGATCGGGGATAATCTCCTTGCACAAGCGATGTTTGACTCTAAAGCACTACCCATGGCACTGGCAAATGGATTGGGTTGCCTGATGTTTGTCTGCACTGCTCCAATAATATTCATGGGACTTGGTTACCTATTGCATTTTTATTCCGTTGAAAAAGGTAATGCAAAATACTTAAAAATTGGAGTCACTGTGGCAATAACATTTATTTTTGACTGCATACTTGCATATCTTATCGCTAAGAAGATCTATGATATAGATATAATGACACGGTTGGGCGAATTCCCTCCTTTTAGCATTTCAATGGCGATCACCGACATAAATGTATGGGCCGTGATATTTTGCGGTTTTATCACTTATATGATATGGGGCTTTGTGTTTGATCTTACAATGTCGGCTTACGAAGAACTTAAAACAAATAAAAAGGAGATCTCCAGAATCGAAAATGAGATCAAACATAATGAAGAAGCAAAACGAGAAATCATCGCGGAATTAACAAGATTACGCACACAAAAAGTTGAGTTTGAGTCTAAAAAAACCAATCTTGAAAATCGTTTGAATCAAAACACCTATATTTGGGACGATAATGTGATCCGCACAGCTATCAGTGACTTTTTTGCCGGATGGATAGCCATGATGGACCCACTGGGAAGAACAAATAATGAACAGCTTGAATGTCAGGAAGTATATAATCAAACAATCAATCAACTATTTAATAATAACTAAACATGAAACGAATTGATTATAGTGTAGCTATTGCATTAGTAACTATCATATCACTTTTATGCCTCGGCACCGGTTGTGGAACAGATGGTGAAAGGGGTACGGATTCTACCAAAATTAAAGACTCTATCCAAAAGCAGAATCAAGAGGATCTTCCTCTCAATATTTCAGTTTATCTTGATCTGTCTGATCGACTGACCCGACCACTTAATGGACCAAACCAAAGCGATCGTGACACAGCAATTATAAATCATATAGTAGACAAGATTATAGAACATGCCCAGGATTTGAAAATAGTAAAATGTAAAGATAACTTTCAGATATTCTTCTATCCAACTCCAAACATCACGTCTATTTCAACAATAGCAAAAAATCTTCATTTTGATTTTAGCAATGTCGACAAAAAGGATAAAAAAAGAATGATGATAGATATGAAAAACAATGTTGAAAAAGGAATCTCCGCAATTTACAATGAAGCCCTGCAGGCCGGTAATTGGGAAGGAAGCGACATCTGGGGCTTTTTTAGCAATAAAAAGGTAGATGAATATTGCATACGAAAAGGCTATCGCAACATAATAATAATCCTAACTGACGGTTATATCTTCCATCAGAACAACAAGCAGAAGGAAGGCGATGCATATTCGTATATTCTTCCTCAAACACTGGCCAATCCAAATTCTTCGCTTCTTGTAAAGCGAAACGGATTGACAGACCTTGAAGTAATGGTCCTTGAGGTTAATCCATACGAGGATAAGCAAAGGGATTTGATTGAAGAAAAACTAAAAAACTGGTTTGAGGGAATGGGGATAACAAATGGTAAATTTGTAATGGCCGACACAGATCTACCGTCAAATACAGAACACGTGATAGATAATTTTCTTAAAAGTAAAAATTGAAAGCGAATCGATTATAAACTCTAATCTTATAGAGGCTGTGTCAGAAAATGATACAGCCTCTGTTCTTTAGAACCTATTCTATGGTTTTTATAGGATGTTGGTGNGAGAAATGGTTTCAAGATAATTGTGTTTTGGATGGGATTATTTCTATTTTGAAATCCATTTTGGTCCAAGAAAACTATCAATGGGCGGAGGGGGAGGNGGTTTGGGNAGGGGGATTGGGGTTGTTTGGTAATTAAATTAGCGTTATATTTGCATTGGAATTGTTGTGGTCGCTTTGGAAACTGTTTAGAAGCGGTTAAAAATTTATGAGAATAGTTTTTATTCTCTGATTTTGATGATCTTTCAGGCGATTTTTTGACAAGTTTTATAGGTCACGATGCCCGCATCGCTCCATCTTCAACTTGCAAAACTCATCCTGAAACAGCTCAAAATCATTCGCACATAAAGTNAAACAGTTTCTTAAAGTTACGAGGATAATTTTTTATGCTCTGACTTCGGTGATCTTTCAGGCGATTTTTTGANAAGTTTTATNGGTNACGATGCCTGCATCGCTCCATCTTCAACTTGCAAAAACTTATCCTGAAACAGCTCAGAATCATTCGCATAAGAATTNAGACAGCATCTTGNCGGACAACNAATTCCGATATAGAGACAGGGCATGATTAAGTCGATTAAGCCTGAATGTGGCGCGTCGGTCAATGGGACTGACGCCCGCGAAGCGCGTCAAAAATCGTGGGTAGCACTGTATACGCGACCGAGGAGCGAGAAGAAAGTAAGGGCTTATCTTGACAGCATCGGCGTAGAGAATTATCTTCCGGTTCAAAATCAGTTACGGCAGTGGTCGGACAGACGTAAGCTGGTTGAAACAGTGGTGATCCCGATGGTGATTTTTGCATCAGTTGAAAATCCATACAGTCCGAATATACTCACTCACCCCCTGGTGATAAGAGCGTTCACGCTTCCGGGGAGCAAGGAGATCGCTAAGATTCCGGATAGTCAGATCGCACAGCTAAAATTTATATTGGGGCAGTCGGAATATCCCGTTTCATTCGATCCGGATCTGCTGAGGATCAAGGATAAAGTCAGAGTGGTCAGAGGGCCTTTAATGGGATTGATGGGAGAGATTTTGAGCTGTACAGACAATAATATAGAGCTGGCCGTAGCGGTTGGCATCAGAGGGGCTGCCCGATTGAATATTGAGAAAATCAATGTAGAAGTAGTGTAATGCCTGTGCGATTAATAACTTCGACCATAGTCNCNATTTTGCTTTTCGCCGCAGCGTGCAGCTCATGCAGAAGGGCTGACGGGAGCGATAGGATAGAGCGAAGAGTGGCACATGTGAGCATTGACGATGTCGAGGTGTTCGGGGATTTGATAAGACACCGGAATGATTACGATTCGCTTTTTCAGCATCCATTCTTCGGCTATTTAAAAGAGCTTCACAGTAAGTATGGTTTAGCTGTCACGCTCTACACATACGAATATCCGGGNAATGACAGCCTGANNCTCGAAGATATGCCNCTGAAATTNAAAAATGATTTTAAGGAAGCATCTGATTGGCTNAGGATAGGTTATCACAGCAGGAGCGCTGACTTTGACAGTCTTATTACGGTGGATGAATTTCGAAACTCATACAACAACGTGAATTCAGCGATAGCACGGTTTGCCGATTCGACAATGATTGCTTCAACNCTGAGATTTCATTATTTCTTTGCGCCGGATTCGATTTTAAGCGCCTTGCAGGGTGTAGGGACACTTCTTTGCGCTGACAGAGACGGCGGCAGCCCGTCGTATGATCTGACTGAGCCCGAAGCCACGAGAGTGANNGCCGGGAGAGGGATAGTGAAAAACGGCGTTTCGTATAGAAAAACCGATTTTAGAATTGATGATAACANTCGGGGCGTAGGCAGGNTGAGAGGNCTTNAGGGATCTNACACGCTGGTNGTGTTCGCTCACGNGTGGAAGATATGGAANNANCCNGAAAAGGCTATCGGGCGGAGCGCAGCGGGAAGANTCAAGGCGTGGACATCAGAGCGCATCAATCGGGAATTATTTGAAATGACGGTAGGATGGCTCGACAAGGCCGGATATAAATTTTCATTTCTTGAATAGATATTTCGACATATTAGTGCCGGTGAGCGCGTGCAATCTGCAATGCAGCTACTGCTATGTGGCGCTGCAGCATCTCAACACGGCTGAGATCGCGCCGCTTGACTATAGCTTAGGACATATTCGCAGAGCGCTATCGNATGATCGCTTGGGTGGGGCATGNCTGCTCAATTTCTGCGGGGCGGGCGAGACGCTTCTGGCGCCATATATAGTGGAACTTACGCGTGAAATGCTTGAAGAGGGCCACTACGTGATGCTGGTNACGAACGGCTTGCCTGCGAAACGCATGAGGGAGCTTGCCGAGAATATTCCGGCAGAGCTAAGGAAGCATCTGATGCTCAAGATTTCGTTTCATTTTATGGAGCTGANGTCGAGANGCCTTCTGGAAAAATATTTCGCAAATATTCGTCTGGTCGAACGAAGCGGGATCTCGTTTACGGTTGAGCTGACCCCATCCGACGANGAGATTCCCTATATCGATGAGATCAAGGAAGAGTGTCTGAAAAATCTCGGGGCGCTCTGCCATGTCACTGTGGCGCGCGACGATAGCAAACCGGAGATTCCGATACTGACAGCGCTCTCACGCGAGGAGTACATCAAGACGTGGGGGCAGTTTNACTCACCGCTGTTTGACTTCAAGATGAAGATATACNGCGAGCCGCGTAAGGAGTTTTGCTACAACGGATTGTGGGGCGGCGTTATAAATCTGAAGAACGGCACCATGGCTCAATGCTANGGCTTAAAACCNNGGCAAATATTCGAACACCCGGNGGATCCGATCAAATTTTGCGCGATAGGGAAGTGTGGCACAGCCCACTGCTATAACGGCCATTCGTGGCTGACACTCGGGATGATTCCCGAACTCGTCACTCCGACATACCTGGAAATGCGCGATCGCGTCACGCCGGATGGGCGGCACTGGGTGGGCGAGGATATGCGCCGGTTCCTGTCCCAAAAACTGTCGGAAAGCAACGACTTGCTGTCGGCTGCCGGCCGCCGGCGGGCGATATGGAAAACCCGAGCAAGCGGACTGCTCAGCAAAACGATGCGATTGGCGAGAGTTTTGAAATGATGGACNTTGAGGATAAGATCCCGCAGCTTCGACGGATAATAGCCGACAANGTCAAGCCGCTCTTGCAGACGAAGGCTATCATTGCCGACGCGCCCCACTACGAAAATATAGGCGATTCGCTCATCTGGCGCGGNACAACGGACTTTCTGCGAGAAAACAGCGTCAAATTGCTGCGAAGCTATGGGGCGGGCTACTTCCCATTTCCGGATCCGGGTAAGGATGTAACNATCATATTGACCGGAGGGGGCAACTTCGGAGATCTNTGGAGAGACCTGCAGGAGGTCAGACTCGAAATTATAGACCGCTTCCCCGAAAATAGAATCGTGATGCTTCCNCAATCGGTGCATTATCAAGACAAAAGNCTATTAGAAAAGGATTCTGAGCTGATGGGNCGCCACTCCGACCTTCATCTCTTTGCGCGCGATCGGGCGAGCTACAGCATAATGTCGGCTCATTTCAGCCGCAATCATATACACCTTGCGCCGGACATGGCGTTTTGGATCGATCCCGGCATGCTGTCGCGCCACCGGGGCCGCGAAGAAGGCAAAAGCCTGTTTCTGCTCCGAGGCGACAAAGAGCTGCCGGAGGACGCGCCGTCGGCTCGGCATGAGGCAGATGTCACAACAGACTGGCCACGACCCGAGCGATTTGAACACACAATAAGAAATCTGATGAGAGCGAGGAGAATCTCGGCATGGCTGCGACGCCACGGCGNCGGNTCGGCANNGGCTGACCGCGCGATAGAGATTTACGCCAACAGATTCGTGAGGGATTCACTGACGAGAAAGGGGTGTGAATTCCTGGAACCCTTCTCGCGCATCATCACCACCCGCCTGCACACTATGATTCTGTCGGTATTGCTGCATAAACCGGTGGAATTTATCGACAATAACTATGGAAAACTATCATCGTTTGCCGAGACATGGCTATGCGATTTATCAGAGGTAAAACCCTATGGCAGAAATTAAAGTATCGGTTATCATTCCTATTTACGGCGTAGAACGGTATATAGAAAGATGTGCCCGCTCGCTCTTGGAGCAGAGCATGCAGAACGACATCGAATTTATATTCGTGAATGACAGCACGCCCGACAGAAGCATCGAGATCCTGCAGAACACCATTAGAGAATATCCGGAACGCCGGGAGCAGGTCAGCATACTGACACACCCTGAACGAAAGGGGCTGGCGGCCGCACGCAAGACCGGCGTAAGGAAGGCACGCGGCGAGTATATAGTTCACTGCGACAGCGATGACTGGGCCGAGCCGGATATGTACAGGCTTATGTATGAAGAGGCGAAACGCACTGACGCCGACATAGTCGGTTGCGACTACATAATCGAATATGAGGACCACGCAGAAACGATTAAACAGGATTTCAAAGACACCGAGCGCAACAGACTGATCGATATGCTTGAAGGAGAATTTCGCCCGGTGTTGTGGCTAAGGATGTTTCGCCGGTCATTTTATAAGACATTCGGGATGGATATCCCTGATATCACCCGCGACGAAGACTTTCCCGTTTCATTCGTGGCCCATTCGCTGAGCTCACAAGTGGGCTATGTAGGCCGTCCGCTCTATCATTACAACCGAACGAATCCGGGGTCGATCACCATTCTCACCTCCGAGAGGGATTATAATGATGCCGTGGCGATGTGGAGCTATGTGAAAAAATATGTCGACTCACGTCCGATGGATCAAGAGGTGGTGTCGGCACTCTATCGCCAGCTGTTCAGAATAAGAAACATGACGCTGAGATATAAGGAGATCTACGATNNGGAGAGATGGAGGAGCCTATGGCCTGATCTGAAACTCAGAGACTGCATGAATCTGAAGTCAAAGATATTGGTGATCACGGCGCGAATGAAATTGCATTTTATCCTGCGGATGTTTCTTAAGGATGATATCTCCTATAGGAAATCGCTCTAAGAGAGTGTTTGAATTTAAAGAGCGTTTGAATTTAAACCAAATAAAAGTAAAGACACTCTAAGCCCCGCTAAGCCCGGGGCGTTTTTTATGGCCGTGGGGATCAGATGTGTAGTTTGATGCCGGCGAAGAGAGAACGGGGCTGGGTCGGGCCGTAGATGTAGCCGGAGTCGCGGAGATAGCCNTGGTCGAAGTCGCTCTGGTAGGCGTTGAAGATGTTTTGAATGCCTGCGTTGACCTGGAGGGATGCGTGGTTGAAGATCTTGAAGTCGTAGGCAATCTTGAGGTTCATGTCGAAGAAGATCGGAGTGTTGACGGCAATATCGACCGGAGTGCCCGAGCCTTCGAGGTGTTGAACGAGCATACGCCCGGTGTAGGTCCCGGAAAGGGCGATCTGCAGAGGCTTGATGGGGGAGTAAGATGCAGTCAGATAGCCGTAGAGGTCGGGGGTTCGGAACATTTTACGCACCGGGGCAACGTCGGGGTTTTCACTCCAGTGTTCGAGCGTTTTATAGCGAGAGCGCTGCAGAGTAGCACCCGCCTGAAACTGGAGATTGAACGGGAAGGCGACACGCGCCTCCAGGCTGGCNCCNAACACTCGGGCGCCGCTGCCGTTGAAGCGTTCGAGAATGGCATTTCCCTCGGCATCGGTCTGCTCAAGGCGACGGAGCACGAAAACATCGCTGAGATCGGTAAAGAAGGCTTCGAGGGTGAAGTTGGTCTGCACGGCCCCGAACGTGCGATAGAAATCAACAGATCCGCTGACGCTCTGGCTTGATTCCTGTTTGAGATTGGGAGCGAGGATCGTCACCACACGCTCACCGCCGACAATGGCAACGTGGAAGTCTTCATCGTAGGCCTGGGGAGAGCGGAAACCGGTGGAGTATGACAGGCGGAAGTTNATGTTTTCGTTGGGGTTGTATCGGACGTTGGCACGCGGCGAGATGATGGGGTGGGAAATGAGCGAATGTTTGTCGACGCGANCCCCGANGAGGAAGCCCCATCGCTCGGTGCGCCATTCGTTCTGGAGATAGCCGGAGTAGATGTTGGTCAGCTGGAACGCATTGTGGTTGTAGCCGAGTGTCACATCGCGGAGATAGTTGTAGTTATATTCAAGTCCGGCGGTCAGTTCGGAGGGCATGAACCAGAGGCGGTCGAANGCATGGATATATTGCGCGCCGGCCACCGCCACGAGATCGTGGGTGCGTCCGTAGGCATCGGGGTCCATCTCGCTACCGTAGTAGCTGCGGCGACGAGTGTTTTGCGTGGAAGCGAACACCGAGTATCTGTTGCTGCGCGAAGCGTTCCAGAACTGAGCCTGGAGGTCGACGGCATGAATATTATGGTCGGTCTGTTCGGCCACCCAGGCGTTGTGGGGCTGATCATCGAGGTTGTCGCCGCCGCGACGGTATTCATGCGTGCCGTGATATTCGAGAGTAAGGCGNGAGAGAGNTGAAGGGCGGAAGAAGGTGCGGAACCCGAGCGTCTGCGTTTTGAGCTGAGCGATTTCGGTGAANCCGTCGCCNTCGTGGTCATAGCCGTCGCGGACGCGATTCTGGCCGAACACAAACATGCCGATGCGGTCGTTTTCGCCTACTACCGAGGCGCTGACGGTGGTGTTATTGTCGAGAGCGCCGGTGATGCCTATGGATGTGAGAGTGTGGGAAGCTTCGGCGCAGTTNTTGAGCGGGTCCTTGGTAATGATATTGATTGTGCCGCCGATGGCCGACGATCCGAAAAGCGCTGATCCGCCGCCGCGCATCACTTCGACACGCTCGATCATGTTGGCAGGGATCTGTTCNAGACCATAGACACCGGTCAGGGCTGAGAACACGGGTCGGGAGTTCATGAGTATCTGGGAGTAGTGACCGTCAAGGCCGTTGATTCTCACCTGCGTGAAACCGCAGTTCTGACAATCATTTTCCACTCTGACACCCGGCTGAAAGCAGAGACCGTCGGCAAGCGAATTGGCGCTGACGAGTTCAAACGTNGGCGCACCGACCACACCGATGAGCGAGGAGCTCTCGCGTCGGCGCACTTCGGAGCGATTGCCGGTGACCACCACCTGGTCGAGATTGAAAGCATCGGGGGTAATGGTGAAGTTNAGTTCCACGGTCTGGTTGCGGTTGACTGTCACCCGCTCGGTGGNAGTGAGATAGCCTANGCATCGAGCCTGGACGGTGTACGTGCCGGGAGGGAGATTGCGGATCGCATAATGGCCTGAAGCATCAGTGGTTGCGCCGAAAGCGGTGCCTTCAATGGCAATGGTGATTCCGGGGAGATGGTCGTCGGTGCCAAGCTCNACGACGTGGCCCACGANATTTGCATCGGTTTTGGATTGGGCAGCAGCCCCGATAGANAATATAANACTGATAGATAATACAATAGCAGTAANTATGCGTGTCATTGATTGATATGAAATGTGAGATAACCGGTATGACTTTTTTGGGACTGCAAAGGTAGCTCATTTTTATAAGAAACTGTTAAAATTTATGTCGAAATTTTTATTATGNTCTGATTTTNATGATCTTTCAGGCGATTTTTGCCAAGTTTTATCGGTCACGATGCNCNCATCGCTCTCTCTTNAACTTGCNAAATTCNNANTNAAATAGCTCAAAATNATTCNCGCATGAATTTANACNGTTTATNAGANGTANGCGGCAAAGATAATATGGAAATGGGGGGGGGGGCGTGGATGGGGATTTGTTGGTTTGTTTGGATCGGCCGANCACGGCCGATGGACCCGACNNNCGGCTGATGTTTTTTTTTGGGGGGGGGGTGAAGCGGGTGGTGGATAAGACTGTTCTTGTTATTTTTATTAGATTCTTGGGGACTATTTTAATTATATTGAATCAAACTTAAACGGTTTCGCAAATAGGCAAATGGGTTGCCGCCCGCGGATCTATCATGGCAAAGGAGATCCGGGCGGGCGGCAACAAAGGAATCAACTATTATCTAACTTTTTATCTTATACTTTCTCTTATAACGTTTCAATTTTGGTTAGCACTGTCTGTTAAGTCGATGATGGGCGGCTGTTCCGCGGACAGCCCGGAGTGGGAGGGATGGGGGAGCGAGGTTTCCCGTGAGGGAAAAATGGGAGGAGAGAGGAGATTTGAAAAAGGATTAAAGGGGAAGAGAACTTTTTTACTTTTCGACGTTTCGTCGATTTTGGATTAAGGTGTTTGTTTTTAATAGTTAGTATTACGGTATTTCTATTTCTTTATATTTTCATTTCTTAGCGGATTGCTTTTTTGGCGGTGGTGGTGGTGCCGTTGCTGAGGGTGTGGCGGAGGATGTAGATGCCGGCGGGGAGTGAGGCTGAGTCGAGGTCGGCGGCGGCTACGGTGGCGATCA
>JAAVEX010000036.1:4324-25693 GCA_014801065.1 Barnesiella sp. | reverse complement strand
GTATTCAAAATTAAACGATAGTAAGTAAATCATTTATCTTTTATACTATCTGCGGCTTCTTTTTTGCTCTTTTGACTTGTCGTTCAGTCGCATAGCTCGCTATGCTCCTTCTCTCCGCATCAAAATATTCTAAAAAATAAGCTCGCATATAGTATAAAGAATTATGAATACTTACTTAAGTGTTTATTAGCTGCAAATTTACGAATTTCCTGTTGAAATGTTTGCATTTGACCGGATTATTATGTTATTTTTGCAGTGATGATAACTCTTTTTTTAATATCCTCGGTCGAGATCTATGTGATAGCAACGCTTGTTGCGGCGGCAGTGGTGGCGTTGTGTGTGCGTCCGTCGTCGCGTGGCCAGGCCCGTGAATATCTGCTTGAAGGGATATTGTGCAGGCCTGAAAAAGATGCCTATGAACTTCGTGGAGATCAGGGCGTGCGCGGGCAGGGTGTGGCGATAGAGTGTCTTGAAAATGGCGATATTCTCCTCACTCGTTATGGGCTTGACGGACTGACAGAGGTCGATGCTGTTAGTCTGGCTATCACGGTTGTGGGATTTGACGTTACGGTAGAAGAGAGGATTCATCGCGGAGCCTCGGGTGGCGAACGTGTTGATACGGCCTTGTTTACGCTCGATTTCCTCGGCAAGGAACGTTATCATTTCCGCTATAACAGTGAACCTACGGCCATGGCTGTCAGCTTTACGCTATCCAACAGGCCTGAAATGAGAATCGATCGAGAGCTGAAGCTAAATTCCTGAAAGCTATGGATTTTGATGACTTTGAAGACTTCGAACGCTGGGATTATTTCTATGGTGATGATGAACCTCCTCGAAGAAACGACCCGGTCAGACGCAATTATCAGCCTGACCGATTGACGGACGACGAGATTAAACGTTTGGCCCGCCGGGGTGATAGTTATGGCCGGCTCGGCGGAGCGATGGTAATCGTGATGGTGGTGATTTTGATTTTAGGTTTGTTTTGGTTTTTGGTTTCCTAACCCCGGGCCCTCTTTACCACTGCCGTTTCTTCCCAACTCGTAAATGATGTTTAGGACTAAATAGGACCGGCGGGCGCTTTGTTGATTTTGATATAAGAATTATCTTTGCATCGAACCAACCATTATAATCATGAAAAAGAAAACTATTTTAACCGCTCTTTTGGCAGGGATAATGGCTTTCGGCGCAGTGGCTGTTGACGCCGCGAANCCTGCGCGGAANNCCTCAGCCAAACGTCCTGCTGCAGNGGNAACTACGCCTGCAAAAGTGACTACTCAACTTCCTGACGNATTCGGACTCACATCATTAATCGGCTATAGAAGCGATTGGGAATGTTATTCGTATCGTGAAGATGCGGCTAAAAATCTGCTCAATGCAGGCTTCACTGTCTTAAAAAAAGGAAAATCTAAGGAATTGACGGGAACGNNCCCCGAAACATATCAAACGGTNTCGACCGTTACCTACGGATTCGAGGGNATTAAAGTGACATTGATAAGAAATGAGCAGGTAGAAAAGATTGTNTTCCCCAACAAGGAGACTCTCAATCAGTTTATTGCTACAGCGCTTCAGAGTGGCGCCTATGAACAGTCCGACTGGTCGCCGACGAGATACAATAATATTAGGGATGGTTTGGGTTCGTTCTACACTAAAGGCCTGACCGTAAACTTCGACTGGGCTCCATAAAGCTCCTGACATATTGAAGAAATCATTATCGGCCGGGCACCATCAGCNCGGCNGNTTTTTGTCGTCAAGCTNCGATAGCTATTATTGNAATTGACAATTTGACAAGGTGAGTGGGGATAGGGCGTTATCCGGAGAAATGAGAGAGAAGCAGCGTTGAGATGGACATGTAGATGACCATGCCGATAATGTCGTTTGTGATCGAGATAAACGGACCGGTGGCAAGTGCAGGGTCTATTTTGAAACGTTCAAGNGTCAGNGGGACGAAAGTNCCAAACACTGAGGCGAAGATCACTACGGCCATAAGCGATAGNGAGACTGACAGAGTTGTGGCCATGGATATTCCTCCGAGGAAATAATTGTAGGCAAATACGAGCATCGATATTATGCATCCGTTTATGAGNCCAACGCCGAGTTCCTTACCGAGCTGACTGATGGAGTCGCGTATGTCCATTGAGCCGTTGGCAAGACCCTGNACCACGATGGCCGACGATTGCGTTCCGACGTTTCCGCCNGTGCCNCCAATAAGCGGNATGAACAGGGCAAGCGCTGTGTCCATGGCCAGTTTGGATTCGAAATTNCGCAGGATCAGAGAGTTTCCGATGCCGCCGATCATACCGATNAGAAGCCAGGGGAGTCGAGCNTTGGTCTGAGTGAGGAGTGTATCGTCGGATTCAACGTCGCTCGACAGACCTGAAGCGAGNTGATAGTCACGTTCCTGGGATTCGCGGACCTGATCCATTACGTCGTCGACGGTGATCCGTCCGAGCAGACGGCCTATGGAGTCAACCACGGGCATGGCCACGAGGTCGTATTTCTCAAAGTCGAGGGCNACATCATCGATAGGCGTATCGGCTTTGACAGCCACCGGATCGGCCTCCATCACATGTTTGATTTTCGAAACGGAGGGATCGGTGATCAATCGTTTGAGCGAAAGCACTCCTCGCAGCTTATAGTCATTGTCGACCACATATACATAGTAAATCTCGTCGATCTCCTCGGCTTGCATACGCATCTGCTTGATGCACTCGGGCATCGACCAGTTTTCGTTGACCACGATCATTTCCGTGCCCATAAGACCGCCGGCAGTGTCCTCATCGTATTTGAGAAGATCGATAATGTCGCCGGCCTGCTCCACATCGTCGATGTNGGATAGAATCNCGTCGCGGTCTTCTTCGTCGAGTTCCTGAATGATGTCTACGGCATCGTCGGTGTCGAGATGGTCAATAAACTGCTTGGCGATTTCTTCGGCCGGCATGGTGGAGAGGAGCTTACGGCGGTCGTCCTCGTCAAGTTCCATAAGCACGTCGGCGGCCACATCGTCGTCGAGCAGTTTATAGAGATATTCCGCTTCGTCGAGGTCAAGTTCCTGATAAAGCTCAGCGATGTCGGCGGGATGAAGCTCGTCGAGTTCGCGGCGAGCCGCTTCATCGTTATGCTCGCCGATGATTTTGCGGATATTTTCCAGATATTCGGGAGTGTATTCTTTCATTGGTTGACACCGGATTTATCGCGTAGGTCGGAAATGAGATTGGTCAGTGAGATGAACTGCTCCACGGAGAGCTGTTCNGGGCGCATGGCCATAAGTGGAGAATCGGCCACCGTCAGTCCGGCGGGCAGAAGGCCTCTGACTGAATTGCGGATGGTTTTGCGTCGCTGGCCGAAGGTGGTTTTGACCACTGTTTTGAAAAGACGTTCGTCGCAACCGAGATCGGTCACTTTATTGCGAACCATGCGGATCACTCCACTTTTTACTTTGGGTGGCGGATTGAACACATGCTCATCGACGGTGAAGAGATAGTCCACATCGTACCACGCTTGCAGAAGCACGCTCAGTATGCCGCGCGCCTTAGTTCCGGCCGGGGCAGCGAGACGTTCGGCCACTTCGCGCTGCAACATTCCCGAGCAACATTCAACGCTGTCCTTATAGTCAAGCACGTGGAAAAAGATCTGCGATGAGATGTTGTAGGGGTAGTTGCCTATCACACAAAATTTGTCATGACCCGGAAATAGCTCCGCGAGGTCCATTTTCAGGAAATCGCCTTCGATTATTCGCCCCTCGNCAGCGAGTTCGGGATAGTTTTCACGCAGATATTCCACGCTTTCACCATCGATCTCGGCCACTTTAAGATCGTGGCCTTCGGAAATGAGAAATTGCGTCAGCACCCCCATGCCGGGGCCTACTTCAACAACCGGGAGGTTGCGATACTCGCTCAATGTGGCTGCAATTCGCCGTGCCACTGACAGATCTGTGAGAAAATGCTGTCCGAGCGCTTTCTTGGGTTTGACTTTCTGCATAGGACGATAGGTGTTGCTGTGGGTTTATTTTTACAAAATTAACAACAATAGTTTGTAAATGCAAGCTGATTTGTCGGGAAATCATTAATTTTGCAGAAAACATTCGTGATCAGTGGCGCCCTGCTTGCGAGCAGATTCGCGGGCCATTGATTGTAATGCCAATTGAAAAATTTTGCTTTATGAAACGATTATTTCTNTTTCCTCTGATGGCGCTTACGGCGCTATGTGCCATGGGCTGGGGCCAAAAGGGCCATGATACNACTGCTTTTATCGCTCAGCAACATCTTACTCCCAAGGCTAAGGCTGCGGTTGATTCTATTTTAGAGGGCCGATCTATGGTCTATTGGGCGAANTGGCTCGACAATNCAAGTCATACGCCTGACTATGCNTATACGAAGTCGTGGCACTATAAAAATGTGGATGAAGGAGTGAGATATGAGGAGGCTCCGGCCAATCCTGCCGGCGACGCTGTGACGGCCATCAAAGCTCAGATCGAAACTCTATCCGATCCGTCGGCATCGGCCGAAGACCGAGGGTTGGCAATGAAGATTCTGGTCCACGTGGTTGGCGACCTNCACCAACCTATGCACATGGGNCATGCTACCGATTTGGGNGGCAACCGCATAAAGGTGCAGTTTTTCGGACGCGACAACAATCTTCATGCCGTTTGGGATGGAAATATTCTTGAATCAGGCCATAAATGGAGCTACNCCGAATGGCAGGATCAGATAGATCGCGCTACTGANGAGGAGATAGAATCGATAGTGTCAGGAACGGTCGACGATTGGGCAAAGGAGACGATGGCGATTGCNGGTCAGGTCTANAGAATGACTCCGGCGGGATCGCGCCTGTCGTANAACGAGGTGGCCTATTGGACCCCGACNATTGAGCTGCAGCTTCTGCGCGGCGGACTGCGTCTGGCTCATCTGCTCAACTCCCTCTACGATGAGAGCTACGCCGCTAATCATCATTGATTTTCGGAGAGAATTGATCAATCAGATTGACACGGAGTTTCGGCAATAGCTCGNTGAGATCGGTGAANGTGGCGCGGACGCAATAGTCGCCTGCGAGACCACACANATCNATCTTGTTGATTTTGTGTNGNCTTATGAGNTNCAAGATCTGTTGAGCGGCATCGNCGTTGGCGAAAATTGAGTATTCGTCGCGGGCCGCGTTTTCGCCTTTGTGGAACATGTATGTCTCTCCGGCNGTNGANTGCAGGGCTTCGAGCAGGGGTGGCCAGATGGCGGCTCCGACGCTATCGGCGGTGCAATGGCGCGGCCATTGACCTCCGCAATCGGTGAATGAGGAATGATCCCACGGATGGCGGTCGGCGGTCACGATCTTGAAATGGTATTCTCCATCCTTGTCAACCACATAGCGGCTAAGGCTGTTCATGGCAGCTTCGGCGCACGGCACCGGCAGCGAGCCGTTGATGAAATCGATTTGCGGATCGACTANGATGAGGATCTTGTGCGATAGAGAACTTTTGACGAGCATGTCGATATGGTGGAGCAACTTCGGGTCCATGCTGNTCTTGACNAATTCGCGTGAGAACTCCACCAGTGATCTGGCTTTGTCCGTGCGCAGATATCGTGGGTCGAGCCCTCTGTCGCCGAGTCTCCAGCGATCGAGAGCATCGGCATCTTTAAAGATCTGATAGAGCTTGATNAGTCGATCGGCAGCGGGTCCGGAGAAGTCACGGCGGATCGCATCGATCCCTACATTATCGTCCAGATCGTGATAGCGCATCAGATATTGCGACTCGGGATGGAATGTCAGTTCGGGATGATGGCGACAAAAATCAGCATAGTTCACTGCCGCTCGCGCGCCATGGCCGGTGTCGAGATAGTCGTCCTGCCGGCGAGTGTCGTGGAAGAGCGCCGCGTGGGCCAGGATGTCGAGTGCCTCATTATCATCGACAAACATTGACTTGCCGATCGAGAGAGCGTGGAGCAGTACTCGTTCGGTGTGGGCATAGGCGTGAATTTGGCTCTGGGGCATGTTGAAGTCAATTTTCGAGTAGAGATAATCGGCCCNACGGTTAAACAAGTTGGAGATTTCGGGCTCTACAAATCGGCTGTTGATAATTCGCTTCATCATAACAATAGGTGATTTTCAGACAAAGATAAAGTAAAAAAATGAATCCCGCAGCATTGATTTTATTTCTGCTGCGGGATTCTCCCTTTCTAACTAATATATATTATGAAATCACTGTTTCTTATGGAGATAATGGATATTTATCAGGCTTCGCTGTTGCCAACTATTCGTTTGGCTCCGATGAAGCAGCGGCTGTAATATCCGCCGTCGGGAAATTTCTGATAGGTGATACCCTTTTTCGTTGATGCGTGGATGAAAGTGACGCTCCCGTTTGAGTCGTCGACCGATACAACCATTCCTACGTGTCCGACAACGCCTTTGCTGGTGCGCGGACTGGAGAAGAACATCAGGTCGCCTGGGCGGAGATCGTTGCGGTCAACTCTTTGACCTTGGGTGTATTGCATCCGCGAGGTGCGCGGGAGTTCTATCCCTTGGTTGCGAAACACATAGCTGGTGAATCCCGAGCAATCGAATGTTTTCGGTCCAACGGCTCCCCACACATATTTGCGTCCGAGCAGAGTGGAGGCAAATTCGGTGAGATTGGCGATGGTTTCGTCAGTTGAGTCGATGTCGGCTTCCTGAAGATCCTCGATGTGGATTGGCATAGTGTCGGCTGAATCAACTGCCACGGTCAGAAACTCGGTGGTCGGTTCAGGAAAAGTCGGAGTAGTTTGAATAATATTGTTGGTTTTGGTTGCTGAGACTGAAAATATAGTCGCAGTGAAAAGTGCGATAGCCGCAAATTTTATCATAGTAATAAATAAGTTTAGTGTCGTTTCAAAGTATTGTGCCGGGGCGGAGTCGTCACGACTTGGTGCCGCCGGCGTTTTTCGGTTTTGCACTGCAAAGTTACAACATATTGAAGGCCTGTGCAATAGCTGTTTTTGTCGATTTCATTCCTTAACTTAATAATGGTGAAATGCCATAGCGTATCAGAAGCCGTTTTTTAACATGAAAAAAGTCAATCGCGTGACCATCAGCTGAGAGGCCACGCGATTGACTGATCGCTGTTTACAAATATTTTGTCGTTTTAACCCTTGGTTTTAATCTCTTTAACCCGACGGTATCTGCCAATGGCTCTTATCAGTTCTCCGATAAGTACCACCGGCGATGTGGCTACGATGATCACGAGCCAATCCCTTGCACTGATCGGGGAAACATTGAAAAATTCACCTCCGATGCTCACTATGGCCACCTGGCCGATGAAAATGGTTAGCAGAATCACTATAAATTCCGAGCAGTGGGCCAGATGAAACGCTGAGCGGCCGGATCCGAATGCACGTGCATTGAAGAGATTCCACATCTGAAGCATTATAAATAAGGTGAAGAATATGGAGAGTTCATAGGTGGAGAGATGGCGCGAGCCTTCAATGGCGGGAGTGAGTATTTCGAGCGGGTGGCTGATGGAAGAGTGTTCCATAATGTAGAGCGTTGTAAGCATCACAAGGCCGAACAATGTGCCGACGATAGCTACGAACCGACCCATGGCAGGGGAGATGATGAAGTTGTGGCGATCGCGTGGCGGTTGGTTGAGCACAGATCTGGAGGGGGGGAGCGAAGCGAGAGCCATGGCTGCAAATGTGTCCATGATAAGGTTGATCCATAGCATTTGGGTGACAGTGAGCGGGCTCTCCGTGCCCATGAANGATCCGATCAACACCGTAAGACATGCGGCGAGATTGACAGTGAGCTGGAAGAGAATGAAACGCTGAATGTTGAGATAGAGGGAGCGCCCCCACACCACGGCGTTGGTGATTCCGGAAAATGAATTGTTGAGAATAGTGATATCGCTCGCTTCCTTTGCAACAGCAGTGCCGTCGCCCATCGACAGTCCGACGTGAGCGGCCTTGAGCGCGGGCGCGTCGTTAGTGCCGTCGCCGGTCACGGCCACTACTTCTCCCCGGCTTTGGAGAGCNTCTACGAGCCGTCGCTTATCCATCGGACGAGCACGCGCAATGATTTTCCATTTCGGGGCATTGCGTCGCAGTTCATCGTCGGTCATCGCGGCGATTGCGTCGCCGGTGGTGATATTGTNGTCNGTGTCGTCGCCATCAACCCATAGGCCGATCTGACGGGATATTTCTGTGGCTGTGGCCGGAGTGTCGCCTGTGACCACTTTGATTTTTATNCCCGCGTCGAGGCAGTCTCTCACGGCTTGCGGCACATCCTCACGGACGGGATCGCTGATGGCTGCCACCATGTCGAATTGCAGTTGCTGACATTTTATGGTGTCGTCGCCAATGGNGTGCTGATCGGCATTGAGGTCGCACGAAGCGAATCCGAGAGTGCGCATGGCTTTGAGCTGATAGCCTCGCAGCAGCTGNGTGAGTTGATCACCGGTGAATTTNTCGGCTGAGTGGTTGCACATTCCNTAGACTATCTCAGGGGCTCCTTTAACAATGAGCCGGCGGTGGCCGTTGGCATCGGTGATCACCGTTGCCATATATTTTCGCTCGGTGGTGAAGGGGAGTTCCGATTCGCGTTGCCACTGCGATCGAATCATCCTGTAGTCCTCGCCGCGGGAGTTGATCCAAAGCAGAAGCGCNCCCTCNGTGGGNTTTCCGAGTGCGGAGGGATTGTCACGATCGGTCATATCAAGCTCGGCGGTGGAATTGAGAGCCATGTCGATCATNGCCATCTGAGGGGAAATCGACGATAGAAATTCCAGTTGTTGCACTTGCATCCTGTTGGCTGTCAGAGTGCCCGTCTTGTCTGTACATATCACAGTCACGGCACCCATGGTTTCGCAGGCGTGCATTTTGCGCACGAGGTTGTCGGTGCGGATCATGCGGCGCATGCTGTAGGCCAAAGCAAGGGTCACGGCCATCGGCAGACCTTCGGGCACGCTGCACACTATCAGTGTGACGGCCANCATCACGCTCTGGAGCAGATAGGCTGTGAAGTCCATCCAGTCAGCNANGGATCCGTTGGCGGTGAAATACATGGTCAACCGGCCTGCGATCACTAAGGCNCCAATCAGATAGCTCGCCCGGGTAATGAAGGATCCAAGGCGGTCGAGCTGTTCGTCGAGCGGAGTNCGCACGCTGTTGTCGATGCGCGAGGCTTCAAACACTTTTCCGCTCTCGGTGCTGTCGCCCACGGCCNTCACCTGAGCTATGCCGTGGCCTTCGATCACTTTCGTTCCTCGCATCACCATGTCGGTNGGGAATGTAGCATCTTTGTCGGCCATTGCCGGATCAGCATTTTTATGACACATCGGTTCGCCGGTAAGAGTCGATTCGTCGACGCTCAGTCTTGTCGATTNCAGAAGGCGTGCATCGGCCGGAANTTCTTCACCNGTCTGAAGCATGATGATGTCGCCGACTACGATATCCTTGCGGGCCACCGTGGTCGGGTTGCCTGAGCGGATGGCTTGCACCGGTTCGTCGTCGGTCATGCGATTGAGCACAGCAAATTCCTTCTCCGCGCGATATTCAAAGTAAAANCCGAGGCCTGTGGCGAGAATAATCGCAGCGAATATTCCTATTGGCTCGATGAATACGTCATATCCTTTGCCAAGTCCATAATACTCATACATCGAAATGCCGATGGAGAGAGCGCCGGCAATCAGNAGAATGATGATCAGCGGATCGCGGAATTTGGCGAGAAAAAGAGTAAGGACGGATTTCTTTTTGGGTGGAGTCAGTATGTTGACTCCATATTTGGCGCGGCTCTCCTCTACTTCCNGGGGAGACAGCCCNCTATACGATTGTTGACTCATAATNTGAATGTGTGTGTCAGGGGTTCAATANGTCGGGGTTGAAGAAGTTTTCGATTTCGCGTGCTTGTTCGAGAGCCATGACGGCGGGGCTGTCGGGATCGATCGCGGCTGCTGCCGCATAGTCGGAAGTGGCTTTGGCGCGGTTTCCCTCTTTCCAGTATAGTTTTCCGCGGGCAAACAGAGCTGCCGCATCCTGTGGGTTTTCTGCGATTATTTTGGATAACAGAACCATAGCCTGCTCCGGAGTGTTCTCTTTTAAAATAGTGTCGATTCTATTCATCTGATTCGGGATTGCTGACACGTTTTGATTATTCACCACAAAGTTACATATAATTTTTCGGCCAATGTTTAAACTCAGATCAATATTTACGGCAACATTTTCGGTGATAGCTTCATCTCTTGCCGCCTTAAGCGCCCAAAGCTATAGCTGGTCTGATTGTCAGGGGAGCGCCAAACCATATCCGGAGCCCGAGGAGTGTGTAGGTCATCCCGATTCGCTACGGGCAGTGATGATCAATCATGTCGGACGTCATGGGGCTCGCTACGCCGCGTCGGATTCCCATGCGCGCACTCTGTTGAAAGCGCTCGACGATGCTTGCGTTCAGAACACTATTACGCCCGTTGGCCGTAGGCTGCAGGGATTGGTGAAACGTGTCATATCGATGAGCGAGGGGCGCTGGGGCCGGCTCGATTCGCTTGGGATGGCGGAGCAGGCCGGAATTGCCACACGCATGTATCGGGCATATCCCGAACTGTTTCACTCCGGTGTGACAGCGCGGGCAAGCTACGTGCCTCGCTGCGTGATGAGTATGTATGAGTTTACTCATGCACTCGCTGTTGAGCGCCCGCAGCTTGTTATCTCCGATATGTCGGGTCCTCAGAACAATCAGTTGCTCCGTTTTTTTCAGGACAACGCCGAATATGAGGCGGCCGTATCGTCTGATGCTGTGAAGGATGCTATCAAGAAATTTGAGAAAAAAAACGTGGATATGACGGCTCTGCGCCGGGCAGTCGGCCTCAACTATCGCTTTGACAAAGATTCTATAAAGGTGGCCATGGCGGAATATTCTTTTCTGGCCGGACTCAGTGCGATCGGCGTTGAAGAGGATGTGAGCTGTTATCTGACATCGGAAGAGTATAACGCTTTGTGGAGTGCGTTCAATCTCAAGCAGTATCTCACACGCACAGCCTCCGAGCTTACCTCCGTGCCGGCCGACATTGCTCGGCCACTGCTTGCAGATCTGATCAATTCGACCGATCGCTACATTGCCGATCCGGAAGGGTCAGTGCCGGTGATGTTGCGATTTGGCCATGCCGAGACGCTTATGCCGCTGTTTTCGCTCATGCGCTTGCCCGGATGTTACTTCCTCACGGATGATTTGCAGGATGTGGCGGCTTCGTGGCGCGATTTCGATATTGTACCGATGGCTGCCAATCTGCAGATGATTCTGTTCCGCAGCGCTACAGGCCGCTATTATCTGCGGGTTGATCTCAATGAGCGCCCCGTTGCTGTGACTGTAGGGGGTAAGGCGGAAATCTATGTCCCCTGGTCGGAGGCTCGCCAACACTTCCTGGATCTGATGAAGTGAGTCTGATATAAGAAAAAAGGGGCCGTGTCAATGTGTAATCGACACGGCCCCTGATATGACGTTTTTGAAACTTTGACTGTGGAATATATGCGTAGGGGAAATACTTTCAGTCTAATTATTTGAGAACGTCATTGAGTTCAGCGCCGGCTTTGAATTTAACAGCCTTGCGTGCGGGGATCTCAATGGTTTCTTTTGTGCGGGGATTGATGCCTTTGCGTGCAGTTTTTTCAGCAACAGAGAATGTGCCGAAACCGATGAGGGCTACTTTGTCGCCTTTTGCGAGTTGTTCGCTGACGGTGTTAACTGCTGCTTCGAGGGCTGCTTTAGCCTGCACTTTGGTGAGTCCGGCTTTTTCAGCAATAGCGTTGATAAGCTCTGTTTTGTTCATAATGATTGATTTGAATTAGAATTATTTGCCACAAATATAATCGTAAAAACTTAAACTTCACAATAAAACATGAAAAAAAACACAAATTTTTAAAATTTGGACTATAATAGGGGGTAATTGAGTCCTATTTTTGTAATTTTGTAGCTAAATATGATAATAATAGACGGTTCGACAATCAATCTGATTTGAACTTTTCATCATAAGATAGCGACTATATGAGTAGTTTTCAACAAATACTAAAATCCATGCCGCCTGTCACTAAAAATCTGATAGCGGTCAATGTGCTTGTTTTTNTAATGATGGCGCTTGTGCCCGGAGTGTCAAATGGCGTAGACCATTATGGNGCGCTTCACTATTATGAGGCGACGGATTTCAACGTGGNGCAGCTGGTGACCTACATGTTTGTTCATGGCGGGTTCACACATCTGCTTTTCAATATGTTCACACTGTTTATGTTTGGCATAACGCTTGAATATACTCTCGGGTCGAAACGCTTCCTGCTGTTCTATATGGTATGTGGGGTAGGCGCGGCCCTGATACAGGAGGCAGTATGGTCATTTACGTTGCCCGATATGGCGATAAAATATCTTGCACAGGCCAATGACGTCAGTGTTTTTGACATACAAAAGGCGTTGATTTATCGTCCGGAATTGTTGAGTCAGCAGCTCAATGTTTTCACCACTGTAGGTGCGTCAGGAGCCATTTACGGTGTGCTGCTTGCTTTCGCTATGCTCTATCCCNATCGTCCGCTNTATTTTATGTTTATCCCTGTGCCTGTCAAAGCCAAATATATGGCTATGGTGTGGATAGCGCTTGAATTGCTGCTTGGGCTGAGCACTGCCCGCGATGGTATAGCTCACTTTGCACATCTCGGCGGAATGATATTCGGATTCATGCTCATATATTATTGGAAGAAAACCGGTAAGATAAGTGGCGGATTCGGTGGCGGCTATTAAGAAAATTATAGAATTTGGCCGCAGATTGCAGCCGGCTGTGTGGATGGTGGCTATCAATGCCATCATCTTCGTGGTGCTGTTGTTGCTGGCAGTTGTCGATGGTTTTATCGATCCTGCGCGTCCATTGCCCGATATCGTGGTCGACAATCTGATGTTATCGCCATCGGTAGCAGATCTGATTGCGCGGCCATGGACGCTGTTTTCATACATGTTCGTGCAATATGAGCCGGCTCATCTGATGATAAATATGCTGTGGCTTTGGCTTTTTGCATCGGTTCTCACATCGGCGGCAGGTCCCGGCAGGCTATGGGTCATCTACGTTGGGGGTGGTGCGATTGGTGGCGCGGCCTATCTTTTGTCGGCCTATTTGCTTCCGCAAGGTGCGGGAGGCGGACTGGTAGGCGCTTCGGCAGCCGTGCTTTCGGTCATGGGCGCTACAATGGTGTTGCGTCCGCGGGTCACATTTCGCCTCTTTGTGTTGGGAAAAACCACGCTACTTACCACCGGACTTATCGCATTGGCGATACTTATCGTCGTAACCCCTTTTCATGACTATGGCCCTCATGCCGCTCATGCCGGCGGTCTGCTCTTCGGACTCGGACTCGGCTTTTGGCTTAAATTCCGTGGCAAGAAAGCGCGTCCGATTATTCACACCTTCATGGTCGGTGGCGAGAGCGGGAATGGACCATCGCGCAGCGACGGCCAACGTGTGGATCAAACAGAACCGGATCTGGACACACTGCTCGACAAGATCCGTCATTCGGGTTATGGCTCACTCACAGCCACCGAGCGGGAGCGTCTATTCAAAATTTCGTCCACTTTAAAAGATAAAGAGCAATGAATCCGGCTAACAAACGAAAAATAATGAGTGCGTTACACTGGATCGGCGTGGTGGGCAATCTGGCGCTGGCCATGCTGACAATATTCTCAGCCTACGGTGGAATGATCGATCCGGAGTTGACGGCTATAGGGGCGATAGCAGCTATGCTCTTTCCCGGATTCCTGATGATTACAGGGGTGGTTACGCTGATCAATCTTATATGGTTTCGCAAGCAGGCAATAATCAATAGCCTCTCGATCATTGCTTGTATAGGCCCGATTCTCACTCTCTGCCCGCTNAATTTATTCCGCCCGTCAGTAGAGTCGATTGAACGATCCGGCGAAAGAGTGATCACGGTCATGACCTATAATATACTTAATTTCGAGCGATACACACCCATCGNATCTCAATGGGAATCAGACTCTGCCGGCAACCCTGCGCTTCAATATCTTCTCGATCAGAATGTTGATATAGCGGTCTGTCAGGAGGCTGAAGATCTTGGTCGGCCGGGTCTTCATGGTGTGACAGCGGAGCAGCTCAGACTATTGGATGAGCGCTATCCTTATAAAAATGTGACCCGTCGGGGCATGGCCATTTTATCGAAATATCCATTCAAAAGAGTGCCGGTGTGTGTGGCGGATCCTAACCAACTCGATCTGTATCGCTACGACGTGGATATCGACGGACGCACGCTGCATCTGTTCAGTGCCCACATGCAATCGATCGGGCTAAACTCCGACGATAAGGCACTCTACCGCAATCTCACCGAAGGATCGACTTCGATAGGGATGGACAAGATCAGAATGACATTGCTCTCAAAGCTCGCCAAAGCGTTTAAGCTTCGTGCCTTTCAGGCTCAGGATGTGAGAAACGCACTTGATATGGTGGATGGAATGGTGTTGCTTTGTGGCGACTTTAATGATATCCCCGGCAGCTATACGGCGCGTGTGATAGAATCAGATGATATGACCGACGCATATTCCCATGCCGGATTAGGCCCATCGATCACGTATCATGCCGATAGATTCTTTTTCCGTATCGACCACATGTTCTATCGCGGACCGATAGAGGCATTGAGAGTGTGGCGCGGCGAATGTATGCATAGCGATCACTATCCGCTGATAGGGATTTATCGAATTGACCAACCTGATAATAAATGAGATAATTAACCAAATAAGTAACGTAACGATCAATGAAAAAAATTCTTCTGACGGCAGTGGCCGGCATAATGCTGCCCCTTGCCTCACACCAAGCAACGATTATGGCTGCAGATCGAACCAACCCGCTGACAACGGCCTACAATACGCCGTTTGACATTCCTCCGTTTGAAAAAATCACCTATGCCGACTATCTTCCGGCGTTCGAACAGGGAATTGCGGAATATAAGGCCGATATCAAAAAGATAGTCAACAATAAGGCTAAGCCCGATTTCAACAACACTATCCTGGCTATGGAGAAGGCAGGCCGTTTGCTTAACCGCGTGATGATGGTGTTCTCATCGCTTGATGAGACCGAATCGTCCGACGAAATGACTGCAATCAGCGAAAAAGCCTATCCGATGTATTCTCAGGTGATGGATGAGGTGATGATGGATCCGAAGCTGTTCAAGCGCGTCAAGGCTGTCTACGACAAGCGCGACAAGCTCAATCTGACCGCTCCGCAACTTCGTGCCGTTGAGCTGGCCTACAAACAGTTTGTGCGCAACGGTGCACTGCTGACCGATCAGCAGAAGGAGCGTCTGAAAACTCTCAACACCCGTCTGACCGACCTCTACCTCAAATTTAACAAGAACCTGCTTAACGCCACAAATGCTTTCGAACTTGTTGTGACTGACTCCACGATGCTTGCCGGACTGCCCGCATCGTCGGTGGCTGTGGCTGCCGAGGAAGCTGCTGCGCGTGGAAAAAAGGGCCAGTGGGTGTTTACGCTCCACGCTCCGAGCCGTCTGCCCCTGCTCCAGTATGCCGACAACCGCGACCTGCGCCGCCGGATGTATGAAGGCTACACCTCGCTTGCTTCATCAGGCGAATACAATAACCTCCCGGTGATCAACGATATTCTCAAAGCCCGCACCGAGAAGGCGACCCTTCTGGGTTATCCTGATTTCGCGTCCTACATGACTGCCAATGTCATGGCCAAGAATCCTCAAAACGCCGAAAACCTGCTCATGCAGATATGGACACCCGCCATTCAGCAGGTAGCTGCCGAAGTGATCGACATGCAGACGCTTGCCGACCGCGAGGGTGCCAACCTGATCATCGAACCGTGGGACTATTACTATTATGCCGAAAAGGTGCGCCGCGACAAATATGCTCTCGATGAAGATGAGGTGAGAGCCTACTTCCCGCTTGAAAACGTGCGCGACGGTATTTTCAATATGGCCAAACGCCTTTATGGTGTGACATTCACTGAACTTCCTGACGCGCCCAAATATAACCCTGAAGTGAAGGTGTATGAAGTGAAAAATGCCGATGGCGAACATGTGGCTGTTTTCATGACCGACTATTTCCCTCGCGCTTCGAAGCGTCAGGGTGCATGGATGAGCGAGTTCCAGGGCGCGTTTGTTGATCCCGACGGCACTTCGCAGCGTCCTATCGTTTACAACGTCGGCAACTTCTCGAAGCCTACCGCCGACACTCCCTCGCTGCTGACACTCGACGAAGTTGAAACGATGTTCCATGAGTTCGGTCACGGTCTGCACGGAATGTTGACACGCGCACAGCTCCGCAGCCAGGCCGGCACAAACGTTGACCGCGATTTTGTTGAGCTACCCTCACAGATCCATGAACACTGGGCCATGGAGCCGGAATTGCTCAAAACATACGCTCGCCACTATAAGACGGGTGAGGTGATCCCCGATTCGCTGATCGAGAAACTCAACGCAGCGTCGACCCACAATCAGGGNTTCATGACCACTGAGCTCGTTGGCGCCGCTCTGCTCGATCTCCANTATGGCAAGCAGAATGTGACCGATTCGATAGATATTGCCGCTTTCGAACGCAATGTGGCTCAGCGTTTGAACATGCCCCGTCAGGTACAGTTCCGCTATCGAAGTCCTTATTTCCGCCACATCTTCGGTAGCGACGGATATGCTTCCGGCTATTATACCTATCTGTGGGCACAGGTGCTCGACTGCGACGGATTCGAGTTGTTTAAAGAACGCGGCATCTTTGATCCCGCCACAGCTGATAGCTTCCGCACCAATGTGCTTGAAGCCGGNGGNACGGCCGATCCGATGGAACTGTATGTCCGTTTCCGTGGCCATGAGCCGAAAGCCGACGCACTGCTCCGTTTCCGTGGTCTCGCAAAGTAAGTCCCGTTAACAAATAGATACTTTAAGGGCTGATTCCCATTTGTGCAGGAATCAGCCCTTAAAGTATCTATAGGGTTGGTCTATTCGATGGCTTTTCCGGCGTTGCTTCCGGGAAATCGGGCGGCAACGTCGTCGATAGAGATACCGAGAAGTTGCATCTGGCGGAATATATCGGGAAGAGTCTCGTCGAAAAATTCCTGACGGCGGGCAGACATGACCCTGTCAGGGGCATCTGCGGCAAGGAAATAGCCCATGCCGCGTCGGGGTAGTATGATATCGGCTCCCTGGAGATATTCGAACGCTTTCAGCACGGTGTGGGTGTTTACGGCCAGCTGCTGCGCCATTTCGCGCACCGACGGGATGCGGTGGTCGGGCAGCCACTGTCCGGAAAGTATGCATCCGAAGCAGTAGTCNATTATCTGTCGGTAGATCGGTTTGTTGTCGTTGAAATTCATTTAGTACTCTCTCTAAAGCTGGATTTTCTTGATTGATCTGATGGTGAGCCATAGCATGAGCCCCGTAGCCGCTATGCATAATCCTGACTGAATATATCTCACCATTNAGAAAGAAAATGAATTAAGCACAACATCAGCTGATTTTGTATTAGTGATCGCGTCTGCAGCTGAATCGATCGCTCCATAGAATACTATGCAATATAGCGCTGCCGATATCAAGCCCATGGCCACGAGGGTAAGNATGGCAAAGGCTGCCGCGCGGCCGAATGTGGCTTTCGGACGCGATATGATAATGTAGCCAAACACCGACATCGGAAGGAAGTTAACGATGCTTTCGAGCCCTATGCTCTGGCTTCCAAGCGTGATGCCCGTTTCATATACTCCGGTCTGGAACTCCGCAGACCATATCATCTCGCTGNCCATCCGGATCAGAAACATCGGAGCGTAGATGGCTGTCGGAATGAACACAAACAGATAGAGGACNACAAATAAAGCTTTCTCTTTCCATAGCGCCGGGAGGATCACATCTATGTCGCGCGAACGGCGAGAAAACACTATCGGTGCGAAATAAAACATGAATGAGCAGACCGTGGCCGAGAGCCCGATGGCCAGAGTGGAGATCATCCCAATGGAGGTTGGATGATTTGATTGTATGTCGGTCANGAAGCTTATCATGGAAGGCTGCCCGATAGCTATGATGATGCCAAACAAAACGGAGAGCAGTGGATAGAAGATTATCTGTAGCCGCAGCGATGGATAATAATAGGAGGCGATCATGCGCACACGGCTCCATGAAAAGCGGTCGATGTCGGGAGTGGATATTTCGTGTGTCATTGGTGATTATTGTTTGTTGAGGTGTGAAAGGAGTGATTGTCGCGCATCGCTGACGATGGCGTTGTAGAATAGAATGAGATCGATATCGGTGGTGAGCTCACCGCCCGGGTTGGGAATGATCGAGCTGAACTGACCGAAAGATTGCTGTAGGAAGATCGCATCTGTGGGTGGATTGGAAGTATTGACAAAAGCTATGCGCTCAGCAATCTTCCATGTGGGCATAGAGAGGATGAGCTGTCCGCCGGAGATCACGATCAGACCATCGATCAGATTGCGGAAATCAAGCACTGTGTGGGAGGAGATGATGACGGTTTGATCTTCCGAGATGTTTTCGGCAAGTATTTTGATAAATTCGCTGCGGGCGGTGATGTCGAGCCCGTTGAGAGGTTCGTCGAGCAGCAACACTTTTGGTCGGAGCGCAATGACGTAGGCCAGTTGCGCCTTCTTTCGATTGCCGAGCGAGAAGAAGTCGATCGGTTCGTTGCCCGTCATTCCGAAGCGATGGAGCGTATCGCCCAGGAGTTGCGGCGAAAAGGAGGGATAGAAGATGGCGTGGCGGCGTGTCATTTCGTTGATGGTCCTGTAGGGAAACATCATTTCGTCGGTGAGGATAAAAAGCTCCTCAAGCAATCGAGGGTTACGCTGGGCGGTGGGCATATTGTTGATCATACATGCGTCGGCAGGCACGGCGGTGCGCAGACCGGCCATTATGTGGAGCAGGGTGGTTTTGCCGGAACCGTTTTCGCCCACGAGCAGATGCAGTCCGGGGCCAATCTCGGCATTGATGTCGGTGAGGGCCCACATCCCCGACGGATAGCGGTAAGAGAGGTGGTTGAGTGTGATCATACGGTTAATTTTTAGGGGCGATTGGTTCTACATTATATCCGGCGCTACGAAACGCGTCGAGCAAACCTGCGTTGCCGGGCAGATGACCTGCACCAACTACTATGAGAGCAGATGTGGTTGGAAGAAAACCGATAAGGAAATTAACCCATTCGGCATTGCGCTTTTCGATCATTTCGACATGCTGCGGATCGCCATCGGGCAGTTCAGCCTCCATTATCTGCTGAAGATGGGTGAGATCATTGGCCATATAAGCGTCCGTGAGACTGCGCAGTTTGTTTACGCCATAGCCCTCTTGACGCAGCTCTTCAAGCAATTCTTTGGCTTGATAAGCTACGGGAGTGTTGAAAAGAGCCTGCATCTGACGGCCCACGGATTCAAGACCTCTTACCGGTTTTCCTGCCTCTTTGGCTTTGGCAAGAATCGTCAGGTCGAGCTGTTGGTTTATGTCGAAATCGGGGAGGGCTTTTGGTAGAAGATGCTGTAAGAGCATGGTTGAGATCACTGCCGGTTTCATCGCATTGATCATGGGCAGGAGTCCCGGTTGACCTGTGATGTCGGTGAGTGCCCGGTCTATTTCGCCAAGTTCGTCGGGAGTATAGAGCTTGTCCAATGTGCTGTCGGCCGGAGTAACCATGAGTTGTGTTAACGATGCATCGGGAGTGGTGAGCTCATCGGGCGACACTTCGCCATACACGGTATCGACCAGCGCATAATAGTCCGACAGGGCAAACCGATCGGCCACGGCGGCGGGAGCGCCGTGGTGAGTGCCAAATAAGTACGACGGACGTGCATTGGCGTCGGGTGGTGTGACTTTCCAGAAGATCTGGGCATTGGCTGCCAGAGTGCAGATGGCAGAAAGCAATAGAAGTAGTGATTTGCGATTCATATAATAATAGTTTAGAATTTGTCGTTATGGTGTTGTAGAGATGTACAACACTGCAAAGCTACAACAATTTTTCCAAACAGCAAATTTTCTTCCAAAAAAAATTTTTAGTGAAACAGCTCGTTGCCTTAGGCTCTTAAACTGGTGTGGTAATGGTTAAATATAGAATAGGACTGCGATGCAAACTTTCTGTTGCATCGCAGTCCATAAAAGATCAGATGGCTTTTCGTCCGGCTATCTGACAAGGATTTTTGCTGAGGCTGTTCCCTGGCGGATTATGTAGAGGCCCGGGGNAAGCGATTCGANGCGACCGCCAATCGAAGTCCCATTGAGATTATANATATTATATGGCGCAGAATAGTCGATNGACCATTTGCTGTCGGCAGATATGATGCTTATGCCTGATGTGGAGTCGACGGTAATGTCGCATACATCGTTGTATGTATCGCCATTGCTGTCGGTAACNGTNACAGTGATTGTTGTAGTGCCATCGGTCACGGCAGTCACAACGCCATCCGCGGNGACNGTGGCCACTTCCGGATTGGAACTTTCCCACTTTTCCGAATCAACGTCGACTTCATCGCGTTTATCAATATCCGCNTTGAGCTCTACCGTCTCTCCTATGCTGAGAGTGACATAGCGGGTGTTGAGTGATACCATGATCGCTCCGATCTCGCGGATGTCAGTGAATCTCNTCCATGTTGTGGCGGAAGCGTATGCTTCTTTGCTTCCTTTGGGTACATACAGGGTCATTGATGTTGGGACGTTATTGAATACATTTGTATTCCGTAACATCTGAGGAACGGGATTTAGATCNATGAATCTCTTTNANTTCGTGCATGAGNAAAATGTGNATGTGGNGAAAGATTTCANCCCGGCGGGAATAGTTATCGCTGAAAGATGCTGACAGGTAGAAAAACCGTAGGGCGCAATAGAATCGACGGTTTCCGGAACTGTGTANTCCTCGATATTCTTTCCGGCAGGGAATATGATAATTGCATTTTTCTGTTTGTTGAACAATATNCCGTCAACNGAACAATAGTTCATGTTCGCATCATCGACGTTGATTTCTGAGAGGTTGATACATCTTCCGCCGGNACCNGCNCCGNNGATTTCACTAACCGAAGCTGGAATAGAGATGGTAGAAAGGCCGTAGCAACTGTAGATCGCACAATCTCCGATATATTTAACTCCCTCAGGAATAGTTATCGAAGTCAGTTTATGGCAATCCATAAATGAATAGGCGTTAAGCGAATCGACGTTGGCGGGGATTGTATAGGACGTGACATCTTTTCCGGCCGGAAACTGGATGAGAGATTTTTNNGATTTGCTGAAAAGAATGCCGTTTACGGATGTGAAATTTTGATTTTCAGTATCAACGACTATTTCGGTTAACGACNNGCAGTTGGTGAAAGGGCCTCGTCCTATTTCGGTTNTNGTNCTNGGAATTTCAACCTTTGTCAATNCGNNGCAATNTTNAAATGCG
>JAAVEX010000036.1:0-4319 GCA_014801065.1 Barnesiella sp. | reverse complement strand
TCCAATAGATGTCAGTGTTTTNGGAAATGAAACGGATGTAATNTCNAAAACNCTTANAAAAGCCGNTCGNGGCAATCGAAGTCACGGTATAGTNCACGTCATTGTTGGTTACGGTTGAGGGGATTTCCACATCGCCTGACAGGCTTGTTTGAGAAGTGGCTTTTACGGCGACCTGTGGTTCGGTTTCCGATGTGATTGTGTAGGTGAATCCTCCGATTTTGAAAGTGTCACCAACGGCTGCATTCGCCGAACCGAGCGACAATGCAGATGCAAGCATGAGCATTAATGTTTTTCTCATTGTTTAATAGATTAAATGTTGCCGCGGTCATCCCCTCGTTGGCGATAAATAATTTGTAAAAAAGAAAAGCGCAGGAATCTGTATCTGTTGCCGTCCCACACCTTGAGGCTTCTCGCATTGCCTAACCCGAAATAAGACGGCAACGCAGAAGCCCACGCCTATTTATATGCGATATTACCACCGGTACTGCCGCTCTGGAGAGGACACACCGCTGGCTGTCAATCATATAAACCACGGGCATCTACCGTTGCTCAATTCTTGATTTCGGTTGGAAATTTTGCGAGAATTTCAAGGTGTCAAGAATCAGCGCGGATAAACGCTTTTGTAATATGTCTGCTGACCCAACCCTCACTCCCCGGACCGGGGCTTCTGATTGCGGTCTGCGTTGCAAAGTTAGAAAAAAGTTAGAAACTGTTTAAAATTATTTCGCATAAATTTAAACAGTTTCTAAAAAAATGGAGACCGCGAGTAAGCGCCTCACGGTCTCCAAAATATTATTTTGTGCGGGATCAGAGTATGCCCTGAGCCATCATGGCGCGGGCCACTTTCATGAAGCCGGCCACGTTAGCACCTTTTACATAATTGATGAATCCATCGGGCTCTTTGCCGAAGAGTTCACACTGATGGTGGATCTCCGACATGATCTCCTTGAGCTTGGCATCGACCTCTTCAGCCGACCAGGAGAGTTTCTGGGAGTTCTGAGCCATTTCCAGACCGGATACTGAAACACCACCGGCATTGGCTGCCTTTCCGGGTGCATAAAGGATGCGAGCAGCGAGAAACTCCTTGATGGCCTCGGGTGTAGAGGGCATGTTAGCGCCTTCGCTGACGGCTATACATCCTCCGGCAAGAAGTGCACGCGCATCGTCGCCGTCGATCTCATTCTGGGTGGCCGAGGGCATTGCTATATCNCATTTAACGTGGTGCCACGGACGTTCGCCGGGAAGATANGTGCAGCAGCCNTCAAACTCTTCGGCAAATTCACGGATGCGGCCTCGGTAGATGTTTTTGAGTTTGAAGATATAGTCGAGCTGCTCCCGGGTGANNCCGTCGGGCACGATGATCGATCCGTCGCTATCGCTCATAGATACCACTTTGGCTCCGAGTTGAAGGAGTTTTTCGGCAGTGTATGTGGCCACGTTGCCCGATCCGGATATGGCCACGCGCTTTCCTTTAATATCGATGCCGCGTGTGGCGAGCATTGAGAGAAGGAAATAGACGTTACCGTAGCCGGTGGCTTCGGGCCTAATGAGCGAACCTCCAAACTCGCGTCCTTTGCCGGTAAATGTGCCGGTGTTTTCGCGTGCGAGTTTCTTGTACATGCCATACATGTAGCCCACTTCGCGTCCGCCCACACCAATGTCGCCGGCCGGTACGTCGGTATCGGCACCGATCTGTCGCCACAGCTCTGTGATGAAGGCCTGGCAGAAGCGCATCACTTCCATGTCGCTTTTGCCACGGGGCGAGAAGTCGCTACCGCCTTTCGCACCACCCATGGCNAGTGTGGTCAGCGAGTTTTTAAATGTTTGTTCGAAAGCGAGAAATTTGAGGATGGAAGGATTGACCGATGAGTGGAAGCGGATACCGCCTTTGTAGGGGCCGATGGCGTTGGAGTGCTGGATGCGGTAGCCCATGTTGTTCTGCACTTTGCCGCTATCGTCAACCCACGATACTCTGAACGAGAATATACGGTCAGGGATACAGAGACGCTCGATCAGGTTGTAGCGTTCAAATTCAGGATACTGGTTGTAGACNTCTTCAATCGATGAGATCACTTCTTCCACAGCCTGCAGATATTCAGGTTCGTTGGGAAACCGGCGTTGCAGATCGGCTAATACTTCTGATGCTTTCATTTGTTGATAAAAATGGGAGTAAAACTACTATTTTGTTGTAGATTTGGATTAATTTGTTGCAAATTTACAAAATTATATTGAATTTCACAACTNCTGTCTCTAAAAGTAGTCCANCAAATGTTGANCAAAATCGNAGATTCGATTNTGGCAATCTGATTTCGTTAATTGATTGCAATTTCGTCGACGAAGAGCCACGCTCCCGGACGGGGATTGGCTTTGGCTTTGATCCGGAGATAGCGGGCTGTGGCGTTGAGCGGCATAAAATATGAGCGGAACATGATCTTGGGGTAGGTGGGATCAACATCGGTATAGAGTGTGCCTGCCTCGGTGAAGTTTTCTCCGTCGGTGCTGATGAGGTAGGTGACCTCTTCCGGAAGATGTACCCAAGCGCCTTCGCTGTGCATGAAATTTGTGTTGACGGCGTGGAGCGCTGTTGGTTTGCCGAGGTCTACGGTCACATCCATGTCGGTCGACCATCCCTGCCAGCGGCGGTCGCCGTAGGTCCAGCCACCCTGGATGCCGTCGGTCAGGGTCGTGTTTCCTGCTGCAGGATATTTTTCGCTATAGGGGGTGTTGTAGATAACGCGTGCTCCGCGTGCGGCGTGCGACAGTGTGTCGAGGCTTTCGCGGCGCTGACCGTATTCGTTTGCAAGATCAAAGGGGGTGTAGCCATCGGCTGCAAGCTTGCTGTTGAAGGCGAGAGCGCGACGGCGGAAATCGGCGTAGTTTTTCTCCTTCGGGCTCCATCCGATTTCGGCTATTGCATAGATGCGCGGATAGTACATGTGTTCGGCGTGTGAATCGGTGGTGACATATTCTGTCCAGAGATTGCCCTGCACCCCGAGGAGGTGTTTCTCCTTTTCGGGGTCGATTGAAGATTCGATAGGTTCGTAGGCATACACTTTGTCGAGCGGAGTGTAGCCTCCTATTGAATTCGGCTCGCGGAAAGGAGCGTCCTGAGAGTAGTCGAGATAGCAGAATTCACCGGGTGTCATGATCACATCGTGCCCCTCGCTCATCGCTTTGAGTCCTCCTTCAGTGCCGCGCCATGACATTACGGTGGCATCAGGAGCCACTCCGCCCTGAAGGATTTCGTCCCAACCGATTATGCGGCGGCCACGAGAATTGACGTAGCGTTCGATGCGCTTGATCAGATAGCTCTGGAGTTCATCGACATCTTTAAGACCTTCCTGCTCCATGCGTCGACGGCAGTCGGGACATGTTTTCCAGGCATCTTTGGAGGCTTCGTCGCCGCCAATGTGGATGAGCTGCGAGGGGAAAATGTCGATAACTTCATCGAGCACTGCCTGCAGGAATTCAAAAGTCGATTCCTTGCCGGGACAGAAATCTGTGGTGTGTCCGGCGCCGGTGCATCCGAGCCATGGGTAGGCGGCTATCACCTCTTCGCTGTGGCCGGGCATTTCAATTTCGGGGATCACGGTGATACCTCTCCGGGTGGCATAGTCGATCAGATCGAGAAGCTGACGGCGGGTGTAGTAGCCGCCGTAGGCATTGGGGGTCGAGCTGTCGCAGTAGGTCGAGCCCTCAGCGGTCCAGTCGGTCCATCGGCGTTGCGGTCGCCATGCGGCATAGTCGGTAAGTCTCGGAAAGCTGTCGATCTGAATGCGCCATCCGGCTCCATCAGTAAGGTGGAGATGCATGCGGTTGAGTTTCAGCCGGGCCATTGCGTCGGCCTGCTTATAGATGAACTCAATGGGTCGGAAATGGCGGCTCACGTCAAAGTGCATCCCGCGATAGGGGAAGCGAGGGGAGTCTTTTATGGTCAGGCAGGGAATGGTGCCGTCGGTTGAAGCGTCGATGAGCTGTCGCAGGCTCTGGATTGCATAAAAAGATCCGACAGCTGCCGGCGAGTGGATTGTGATTCGTTTTTTATCAACGTTGAGAGTGTATGACTCGTCGGTGGCCGGACCATTGCCCACGGTGATCTGCACTTCGGCTTTGTTCCAATGTGTCGGTATTGCTCCGATGGCGTTCATGGCGGTGTCGATCATGGTGGATGATGATCCCTTGACGGCATAGGTCAGAGCGGTTGACGTTTGTTTGAAATGCCCCTTGGTCTCTACCAGATGCTGAGGCTTCGGAATGATGTTGACCTCAGCATTGACAGAGCAAAGCGATGAGGCAAGAGCTGTGAGCAGCAGGATGAA
>JAAVEX010000035.1 GCA_014801065.1 Barnesiella sp. | reverse complement strand
AAATTGTGTCCAATAAAACCGCGAGAGGCTATTTCGAGATAGGGATGAATTGAGTCTTTAGCCACTGAATTGTAGATCGAATCAAGGCCAAACCAATCAGAATGATTTATCGCATTGAGAATCTTATCGTTGATTGACTGCGAATTTCCGCTCAGAGATATAATGCAGATAAAAGCATATAAAAGGATTCTTCGTAACATGTATGTTTAGAGTTAGATTTTATGCAAAGTTACGGATGATAAGCGAAAAATAAAAGGAATAGCAGGGATGTTGTTGAGGCGGAAGATGGTGCGGTTGCGGAATTTTGTTGATATTATCGCTATTAATTCTTCCATATTTTATGATCAATAGCGGTCGAAATAGTCCCTTTCGTCTTCTATATCGTCAAGTTCGTCACGAAGAAGTTCAATATCGTCTTCGAGATCATCATACAGGTCGGAATCCGGGTCGACATCATCGAGTCTGCGTTCCAATTCATCTATGCGTTCAGACAATCGGTCATACCTATCGTCCAGTTCTGCTTTTCTTTCAGGGTCATAATCCGGAGCATTGTGATATCCGGAGTCATGATTACTATTTCCAAAGATTGTGTCAACAAGACAAATAAATCCGAGCATATTCCAGAACCCCATAAGCTAAATATCTTAGAGAGTGTTTGGATTTAAATGATTTTAGCACAAAGAGAGATTTTGGAGTGATTTTTCAAAATTGAAGAAGGAGCAATGCGGGCATTGCGACTGATGAAAGCTTTGAAAAAGCGACCAAAAGAGCTTTGTGATGAAATCAAAAATTGAAATCCCATTCTTTAATAATTAATTTGGTTTAAATTCAAACACTCTCTTAAATTTAAACAGTTTCTTAGTTCTATCCCAAATGACTTTTTAGTAAAACGGCACGATCGGGGCGGGCAGGTGATGGGGTGGTGGTTTTACTTTATGTTACCTCCGTCTTTGAGGGCTTGCAGAAGCCAGGCGGGTAGTATCAGGAGCGCAAGGAGTAATGACATATAACGAAAGATTTTGAAGTTTCGAGGAGGGCTAATATGGTCCTCGATTGCAAAAGTAGTCTCCTCGATGTGTTGTGTTTTTGTACTCCAATGTTAAATAAGGTTAATCGAGCTATGGGGATCGGTTTATTTAAGCGGGCTTACTTCCAAATATTATTCCGTCACGAACTCTTTTGCGATATATTTTGAAGTTGTCAAATGCACAATAAGTAATTACCAATGCGCCGATGATGTTCAACCAATCTTGTCGGGTCATAGCTTTATTCATAATGGGAGTGACTGTCTGAGCTACTATGATTACGCATCCTAATATGGTAAGAGCACAAGATATGTTTCGTTTTACGCGGTTGCTGATTTTCATGATATATGGTTGAGCTTTTGTGGAAATAAATTTTTGTTTCTGCAAAGATAAAAAAATTCTAAGAGAGTGTTTGGATTCGCACATAAATTTAAACAGTTTATAAGGATGCGTCGGGAGTTGCGGGTGATGGAATAAATTATTATTTTTGTGATCATGAGATGNCTTGTTCGATTTAAGCAGTGGCTGTCGGGGCTTGGCTTCCGAGTGGGGGTCGGTGTGGCGATATTTTGTGTGCTGTGTTATGCAGTGTCGTTTGCTCAGATGCTACTGCCGATCTCTTTGGAAATGAAGGGTATTTTGTGGGCTATATTTTTCGGTCTTGCAAAGGCAGCCCAGTATTCGGCGCTACTGATTCTCGGGAAAGAGGGTTGGAAGCGGCTGCGCGATCGACTCCGTCGCGGTAGGTCATAGTGAAAATCGACCGCCGACAGTCAGATGGCTATATGGTGATTTGAGGTGTTTTTTGGATGTAAAAAAAGAGCCGGGTCAAAAATGACTCAGCTCTTTGGGAGTGTTGCCTTGGAAGGATTCGAACCCTCACAGGCGGAACCAGAATCCGACGTGCTACCATTACACCACAAGGCAATTTTAATCGAAACGAAGTTGTTTTTGGTTTGACTCTCTTGTCGTTGTTTTCGTTTGATTTCGGGTGCAAAGTTATGCGTTTTTTTCGATACTGCCAAATATTTTGGGATATTTTTTTGAAAATATATTTTGAGTTGGGATTATATCGTTGAAATGAGTAGCTTTGCAGAGTGAATTTTTTTTTGAAGAAACAGATATGAGTAAAGAAGGCGAATGGTGGACCGCACCGGCAGAGAGTGAATCGGGACGGTTGATCATGGTGACATGCAGGAAGGATGTCGAAAAATTCAGAAGTAACCCTCGATTCTCGATTAGAGTGGAGTTGAAATGGCCGTATGACGGAGACGCTTCGGGTATGCCGGATCCGGCCACTTCAGAANTGATGGACGAGGCTCAGTCGGCTTTGCAGTCGGCGTTTTTGAANGATCCTGTGGCNGTGCTCACGGGTATCACTACCGGNGATGATTGCCGGGAGTGGGTGTTCTACACGTTGAGTCATCACATATTCGGGCGCAAGCTAAATGAGGCCCTTGAGTCNATGCCGCTATTGCCGCTGACGGTGTATTGTGAGAATGATCCCGACTGGGAGGCATACGCTGAGATGGCAAAGGCNGAGATCGANATCGATTAATATTGCATAACGGTTTATGAAACAAGTTGCGGCGTGTCAACCGTCTGTGTGACACGCCGCATTTATCGTATATGTAAAGTGATGGGGGATTAGAACACGTAGCCGATCGATGCTGTGAGCCATGCTCCTGTCTGCTGTTTGAGAAGTTGTGCTTTTGCTTCAAAAGCGAGGCGCAGNGTGGGGGTGGCGAAATATTCGATGCCGGCACCAAGATTGAGGCCGAAGCGGTTGATGCGTTGTGACGAATCGTCAGATGAACGAGATTCGATTTCGGTTGCTGCNGCATGGCTTGTGGCAGTGGTATAGTTTAGGCCGGCGATAGGGTAGAAGTTGACGCGGTTTGTGGCCGGGCATAAAGAGATCGGCATTTCTGCGTCGAAGTTGAAAGAGAATGCGTCTACGCGATCGTGGCGGAATGCGTAGTCAACTTTCGGTGAGAATCGGAAATGGTCTGTGAATCGATAAGAGAAATATAGACCGGCCGTTGCGGTGGTGTTGCGCGAAGTGAACCCCGCGCGCAGGCCTACGCTTTTTTGTCCTTTGGAATTGAAGTCGGCGGCAGTGCAAGTCTGGGCGGATGCAACTGCAATAAAGCAGACAGCGATAACGGCGTAGATAAATCTTTTCATAATTATGGGTGGTTGTGATGAATTTGTTATCGAATTATATTCTTGATCGAAAATTTAACGCAAAAGTAGTGGATTGTGTTCGAAAAAAATAAATAAATATTAATTTTGTAGAAAAATAATTCGGCTGTTATGACAAATGGATTTCTGCGAATAGCATCTGTGGCGCCTGCNCATAGGGTTGCTGATGTGGAATATAATGTTGAGTGTATAATCAAGTCAATGAATGAGCTTGATCGGCTTGGTGTCGAGATCGCTGTCTATCCGGAGCTGTCGATCACCGGTTACACCTGNGGAGATCTNTTTCATAATGCAACGCTTCTCGATGCTGCANTGGCCGGTCTCAATCGCATAGCCGAGGCTTCAAAGAGTCTTGNTATTTGTCCGATTGTGGGATTGCCTATGCGACGCGGCGGTGCCGGGATCTATAATTGTGCGGCATTGGTGAATCGTGGCGACGTGGAGATTGTAGAGAAAACCTATCTTCCNTCTTATAATGAATTCTATGAACGCCGGTGGTTCACGCCGTCGGTCGAGCGCAATGACCGGGTGTTTAATTGCCACGGTGTGAAGATCGCCATAGAGATATGTGAAGATCTGTGGGTTCCCGTTCCGCCTTCGTGTGGGAGCGCCATGCGCGGNGCGCAAGTGGTGTTTAATCTTTCTGCTTCCGATGATCTTATAGGCAAGCATAGCTATCTGGTGGATCTCATCGAGCAGCAGTCCGGTCGGTGTCTCTGCGGNTATGCTTACTCTTCGGCAGGATTTGGCGAGTCGACANCTGATCTTGTATTCCTNCCCAAAACGATNATAGCCGAACGNGGCGCTATAATGGTGGAGAATGATAGAGANGACTATCTGTCAAACCCGTATGTGATTGCCGANGTTGACATCGAGGCTATCGANCGCGACAGGATGCATCAGACCACCTTCTCTGATTGTNGCCGCCTTAACGGGATGCTCACCGATGATGCTGATCAAGTTGCAGAAAATAAATGGGACGATGCTTTTCGGCCGGACTACCGCTACGTGAGTCCGATGCCATTCGTTCCGGCCAACGGCACCATTCTCGACGACCGCTGTCGAGAGATTGCCACCATTCAGCAGTGTGGTCTGGCCCGTCGACTTAAAGCCGTNGGCAGCAACCGTCTTGTTGTCGGAATATCGGGAGGATTGGATTCCACGCTTGCACTGCTNGTGGCTGTTGATACGCTGAAAACNCTCGGTGGAGATNCTTCAGAGATCATAGGAGTGACTATGCCCGGATTCGGCACCACTGACCGCACCTACGATAATGCCATAGCGTTAATGAAAATGCTNGNAGTGACGGTGCGNGAGATTCCGATCGCNGATGCTNTCATGCAGCATTTCAAGGATATAGACCATGATCCGAAGGNTCATGATGTGACCTATGAAAATTCGCAGGCACGCGAGCGCACTCAGATATTGATGGATATCGCTAACCAGACGGGGGCTCTCGTGCTTGGCACCGGCGACCTTTCGGAGCTGGCACTCGGATGGGCCACTTACAATGGCGATCACATGTCGATGTATGGTGTGAATGCCGGAGTGCCCAAGACCCTTGTTAAATATCTTGTCAGATGGTATGCCCTCAAAGCCGAAAATCCTCAATTGCGGGCAACGCTGCTTGATATCGTTGACACTCCAATCAGTCCGGAACTGACACCGGCCGACGACAATGGGCAGATCAAGCAAAAAACCGAGGAGCTTGTGGGGCCCTACGAGCTCCACGACTTCTTCCTTTACTATATGCTGCGATTCGGTTTCTCACCGCGCAGAGTGCTTCTGCTTGCGTTGAAAGCCTTTGGCGAGTCGTACGATCGCAGCGTNATACTTCACTGGATGCGAACGTTCTATCGCAGATTTTTCAACCAGCAATTTAAGCGATCCTGTCTCCCCGATGGTCCAAAAGTGGGCAGTGTCTGCCTGTCGCCGCGTGGCGACTGGCGTATGCCGTCGGATGCTTCATCAGCATTGTGGCTTAAGGAGGTGGAGAGTTTATAAGTAACCGTGTCGACAGGCTTCGGAATTTTTTGGTCCTGAAAAATTCGGCAAATTCAAATAATAAAAGTATATTTGCATCACGATTCAACCTATTATTATTATTAATATCACATTATGAACAAAACCGTATGCTATTCGCTGGCTCTTGGCGGACTTGTGGCTCTTTCGGGATGTAACAGTAAGATGGCACAATTCAAACAGGAGTATTTTTCCACTAATCCTAATCCCCTTGAGGTAGTGGGTCAGGAAGTCCCTGCAGTTGTAACTGCTAATATTCCGGCAAAATTCTTTAAGAAAAATGCGTCTGTTCTTATCACTCCGGTGCTCGTGTATGCCACCGGCGAAACCTCGTCAGCTCCTTTACAGCTTCAAGGTGAGAAAGTTCGCGGAAATGCACCAGTGGTAAGCTACACACAGGGTGGCGCCGTGACTATTCCCGCAAACTATGTGTATGATCCTCAGATGCTCAACAGCGAGCTATTCCTCGACTTCAGTGTTGAGCAGGGATCTAAAAAGTATGTTCTTCCTCGAGTGAAAGTGGCTGATGGAGTTATTGCAACAGCAACACTTGCCGATGCCGCAACCGTTACGCCCGCTATTGCAGCTGATGCTTTCCAGCGCGAAATCATGGAGAAATACTCGGCCGACATCCGCTTCCTTATCAATCAGGCTATTGTTCGTGACAATCAGCTCAACACAATTGAGATGAAGACATTCAACGAACAGCTTCGTCGTGCGAATGACGACGACAAGCTCGTGATCGAAGAAGTGAACATCAAATCATACGCTTCGCCTGAAGGATCGCTGGACTTCAATGCTCGCCTTGCAGAAAACCGCGAGAAGAGCACCAAAGCGTATTTCAACGATCAGATGAAAAAAGATAATATCACAGAGTTTGGCGAACTGACCGCCGACTTCACTGCTGAGGACTGGGAAGGCTTCCAGAAACTCGTTGCAGCAAGCGATATTCAGGACAAAGATCTGATCCTCAGTGTGCTCGATCAGTTTAAAGATCCCGAAGTGCGCGAACGCGAGATTCGCAATCTCTCAAGCGTGTTTGATGTGCTTGCTCAGGAAATCCTTCCTCAGCTGCGTTACTCACGCCTGACCGCATCGGTCAAAGTGATCGGAAAGAGCGACGACGAGATCAACAATCTTATTGACACCGATCCCTCAAAGCTCTCCGTTGAAGAGCTCCTCTATGCCGCCACTATCACCGATGATCCCAAACGTCAGGAAAGCATCTATAAGACCGTGACCGAGCTTTATCCCAACGACTATCGCGGATATAACAACCTCGGCAAGCTGCAGTATCAGAAGCAGGACTACACTACTGCTCTCTCTAACTTCAAAAAAGCGGCACAGCTCAATCCCAACAGCAAAGAAGCAAGCATGAACCAGGGCCTGCTCTCGCTCGTGAACAACGATCTTTCGTCGGCCAACCGATCATTTGCTTCTGCTGCCGGTCTTGACGGCCTCGGCGATGCGCTTGGCGTCTACTATCTGACCACCGGCGATAATGCTGCTGCGGTGAAAGCATTTGGTTCAAGCAAAACCAACAACGCTGCTCTCGCACAGATCCTGACCAAGGACTACGCTTCAGCCAAAAACACTCTCTCAGCTGTGGCTAATCCCGATGCCACTACCTACTATCTGATGGCAGTGGTTGGTGCGCGCACTAACAATTCATCGATGGTCAACGACAATCTTCAGAAGGCAATCAAACTCGATCCTACGCTTGCTGAAAAAGCAAAGAACGATCTTGAGTTTGCAAATACCATCCGTTAAAGAGACTTGTTGTAGCGAAGTATGCTAAACCGATGGCACGGCGTTTGATAACGTGTGCCTAAATCAAAGTAAATGAGGCCGTATCCCTTCCGGATGCGGCTTCTTCTTTTATCTACTTTATTTAACGTTGATCAAANATTTTCATATATTTAAACAGTTTCTTGGAGTGCGATCACCAATATGTTGTAAAACATATTAGGAATTTTGAAATTATTCAAGATTAAAAACTAATTTTGTGAAAATGAAAAGAATAGGGTCATATATGTTATTCCTATTAATTCTGTTGTCACTCCATGCTCGGGCAAAGACAGCTGAAGATTATTATGTCTCGGCTTTTAATGAGATGTCAGATATGCTTGCCGGACGAGACAGTCTGTCAATAAAGATAGCCGTCTTTCTTGCGGAATGGGCATATTATGAGGGTAAATTGGATTATAAAACTGATTTTTGCGATGAGATAGATAGAATAGCGAGATTTATTCACTCCATCTACGCAGTAAACAAGCTTGAAAAATATAAAACCGGCATGCAGATGGCTATAAGCTCATATATACTCAGCCCCTATTCAGGAAATAATTATACACCATATACCTATGACTTTGACCCCATCTCAATGGATGAAGAATCTTGGGAGCGTCAATTTGTAAGCAGAACTTTAAAAACACACAAAGGCCAGTGTCGATCGCTTCCATGGATGTATAAAATACTCGCAAATGAATTAAATGCCGAAGCGGCTTTGGCTCATGCACCACGCCACTGTTATATCATGTATAAGGATGAGGATAATATTACACTGGAAGAGTGGATAAATCTTGAATTGACTACCAATCAAATGCAACCGAAGTGGTGGATAAAGGAGGATTTTGAGATAAGTGATTCAGCTTTGATTGTCGGCACATACATGACTCCGTTAACGGATATTCAGACTGTAGCATGTCAAATGGCTGATCTTGCTTTTGGATATAGAGAAAAGTTTAAACGGTATGATGAATTTACTTACTACTGTGCAAGTAGATCATTAGAATTCTATCCAATGAATCCAAATGCGTGGATAATACGAGGAAAATCGTTGGAGCGAATCATTCAAGAGTGTCTCACAAGAACTGGAGGTATTGTCGACGATTATGTAGCATATCTTATACGTCAAATGGATGAAACGAAACTATGCTATGACAAAACCTATATGACAGAGGAAACCGAAGAAATCCGAGAACGACGAAAACAAGAAGCGATAGAGGCTCAAAAGTATATCAAGGAAAAAATTCAGTCAAGATGAAATATTTACATCTAATATTAATTGTGCTTCTTTACCCCCTAAGTAGTAATGCGTATTCCCATTTATCGCCATACTCATATTGCGGTGGAGATCCTTTGAATTGTGTAGATCCTACAGGGTGTAGGGTTGAAGGTGTAACCAAAAAGGATGCGGCAATGGCAGTTGAAGATTTTAGAGCCATGTTTCCCGGAGACGAGTTCGCTAACTTCAGGAATCTTATTGTTCAATCCGGGAAGAAACAAAATGGAAAATCATTTGCTACGATATCTCAAGACGAACTTATCGGCACCCTTAATGGAATCTTATTAAACGAAGATCAACATGCATTAGTTGATATGGTTGTTAATACCATTAACTCAGATGATGTGCATATGATAGAATACCAGAGTTCTGAAGGAGTTCTTTCAAGCAAAGGGGAAAAAGCATTCTTACCTGGTTATATGAAAGGAGAAATTTCGGGCCATATGTCACAAATAATGGAACGTAATGGAGGACTACCCTTATGGCTAATAATGACAGATGGTGGTTCGGGTGCGACGGTACATACAAAAAATGGCTCTCATTCAGTGGTTGTAATTGACGATATTCATCTCAATGGAAGACCAGTAACTACCGGACATGAGATATTAGGGCATGGGCGATCATGGTCCGTAGGATTCCAAGAGAATTTTCAGCATATAGAAGCCATTAGAACAGAGAATCTGATTTTAAGAGTTATGGGAATCCCATTCATAAATACCGGAATAGATCATGGTCCAAAAACATTAGTTCCACAACCATCTTTG
>JAAVEX010000034.1 GCA_014801065.1 Barnesiella sp. | reverse complement strand
ATTTACTGAAAATCTATGACATGACAAAGGCTTTCGCGCTGAATTTCAGCATGAAAGCCTTGATTTTTTAGAGCTTAATTTATGAAAAAAGGCCGCCTAAACTTGTTAGACAGCCTCTCTTAAATATTCGGCGCGACCTCTCCCAACAAATAGCCGACGGCATGGACTGATCAAAGATCAGGACCATACCGTCGGTTAAATTATTTATACGCTGGTTATTCCGGCGTTTCGTCGTACCACTTAGAATACATCAGATAGTTACGGGCTATCTTCTGATTGAGTTCGCGTGCGGTTGCGGGATCAACCATTTTGATAAACTTGGCGGGCGCGCCTCCCCAAAGCTCGTTAGCGCCGATCTGAGTGCGTGACAACACTACCGAACCGGCCGCCACGAGAGCGCCCTCACCGACAACGGCATCATCCATCACGACTGCGCCCATTCCTACCAGCGCAAGGTCGTGGATCTTGCAACCGTGGAGCGTGACGTTATGGCCTATCGAAACATCGTTGCCTATCTCGATTGTTGACTTCTGATAAAGCGTATGAAGGACCGTGCCATCCTGAATGTTGACACGATCGCCGATGGTGATGGTGTTCACGTCGCCGCGGAGCACGGTGTTGAACCAGACCGAACATCCATCGCCCATCGTGACGTCGCCGATGATCGTAGCATTGTCGGCCAGAAAACAGTCGCGGCCTATCTTCGGAGTGAATCCGCGCAAAGGTTTTATAAGAGCCATATTTACTTTGTAAGTGGTTTGGTTTTTTCAAGCAGCCATTCCTGTTCGTCGGCGTTGAGATGAGGGAGAAGACGATCGCACACCATGGCGTGATAGTTGTTGACCCATTCGATCTCGGAATCTGACATGATCGAAGTGTCGAAGAGAGTCAGATCGAATGGACAAAGCGTAAGCGTTTCAAACTTTAGGAAGTGGCCGAAGTCAGTGGTGAAAGCGTCGGTTGTCAACACGAGGTTTTCGCATCTGATACCATATTTGCCGGCGCGATAGAGTCCGGGTTCATTGGATGTGATCATGCCGGGGATCAGAGGAGCATGAGTGTCGTTGAGGCGGATGCTCTGCGGTCCTTCATGGACATTCAGGAAATGCCCCACCCCGTGGCCGGTGCCATGCAGATAGCTCAAGCCTTCTTTCCAGAGATTGATGCGGGCAAGCACATCGAGCTGATGGCCGGTGGTGCCTTCGGGATAGATGGCCGTTGCGATAGCGATGTGGCCTTTCATGACAAGCGTAAAATCGTGGCGTTGAGCATCAGACGGCTTTCCGAGCGAGATCGTACGGGTAATATCAGTCGTCCCGTCGAGATAATTCGCACCGGAATCTATGAGCAGCAGATTGCCAAGCGTCACATCGGCATCAGACTCTTTCGTGGCTGAGTAGTGAACGATAGCACCGTGTGGGCCGTAGCCGGCAATAGTGTCGAAACTGAGGTCGAAAAAGCGATCGCCTGCCTTGCGATGGCGTAATAATATATCAGCCACGCCGATCTCAGTGAGAGGGCGGCCTTCATTCACCGTGCGCTCTATCTCGATGAGCGATCTGACCATGGCCACGCCATCGCGCACCATCGCGTTGCGCACACCTTCGAGCTGCACATTATTCTTTACCGCCTTCAGCATCGAAACAGCCGATCCGCCCTCTACGGCACGCTCGCCAAGCGCAGTGAGAAGTGCTCCAGCGCTTTGCGCTGAACTTACGAGAACTTTGCTATCAATGGGGAGTTGCGACAGATATTCAATAGCCTCCGTGTAAGGACGGCAGCTTATGCCGCCTGTGGCAAGATGGGCCGCAACTTCGGGAGTGATCTTAGCCGGATCCACGAAAAGAACTCCTCCGCCGGGTCCGATATAAAGAAACGATGTCACTACCGGGTTGCATGACACATCGGACGAACGGATATTCAGCACCCATGCAATTTCGGCAAGATCGGATATAAACACACTGTCGGCACCCATCTCACTCAATTGCGCGAGAACACGTTCTATTTTCGAGCTGATCGATTCGCCGGCAAGATCGTCGGTGTGAACAAACACTTCAAACTGAGGCAAGGCCGGACGATCTGTCCAGATCCTGTCGGCCGGGGCATAATCGACTTTAAGTTTGATTCCAATCTTTTCAAGTCCCTGCTGCAGCGATTTTGTGGCATTGATAGAAAAAAGCATTCCATCTATACCCACCACCGATCCGGGCTTGAACGTAGCGCAGATGAAAGCGATCATTGAAGGCGTTGACGGCTTACCGTCTTCCATCACGTCAATTCCAGTATTCTCAAGCTGTTGAGCAGCCTGAAGCCAATAGCGCGAGTCGGCCCAAAGCCATGCACCGCCGTCGGCAGCAACAAGCAGATCGCCGGCCGAACCGGTAAAACCGGAAATCCAACGACGTACCTGCCAGTGACTTGCCAGATACTCACCCTGATGCGGGTCGGTCTGAGGGATGATCACTGCATCAACACCCTCTTTGCGCATATCTTGACGCAAAAGGTCTAAACGAGCAGAAATATCTTCTTTCATAAATAGAATTTTAGTAACATTTAATAATTAACTTCGGTCCGCATCAGCTCATATATCACGATTAAAACATACTATAATAAATATACGCGCACGCGAACATGTGCAAAAATACTCATTTATTTTCAGAGTCAATCCACTTTTAAATGATTTTTTCAGAAAAATACTGCACAACACCGAAACCAACACCACAAGTCTAAATCCTGCAAGAAAAGAGCGAAAACAGAATGATAAAACAAAAAAAGCGCAGATTTTTCAAAAAAAATGCAATATCATCCCGAAAATATTTGGTGGAATAAAAATTTTGTCCTACCTTTGCATCGCTTTTGAGATCGCACGGCGATTAAAAACAGCAAGACCCGCCTCTTTAGCTCAGTTGGCCAGAGCACGTGATTTGTAATCTCGGGGTCGTTGGTTCGAATCCGACAAGAGGCTCAAGTAGCCGGAAAGAGTCCGGCGAAAATATGAAAAATACTGGTTTTTGGGCGTGTTCCAGAGTGGCCAAATGGGGCAGACTGTAAATCTGCTGGTTTTCACCTTCGGTGGTTCGAATCCATCCGCGCCCACCACTTCTCATCCGTAGCGGTGTGAAGAAATGCGGAAGTAGCTCAGTTGATAGAGCATCAGCCTTCCAAGCTGAGGGTCGCGAGTTTGAGCCTCGTCTTCCGCTCTTATTTTTTCGCCTATGTAGCTCAGGGGTAGAGCACTTCCTTGGTAAGGAAGAGGTCGCGGGTTCAAATCCCGCCATCGGCTCAAAACCAACCGACGACAGCCCCGATAATGCCTTCATTATCGTGGCGTTGTCAATAGAAATCAGAAATCATTTTTACAACAATAAACCAGCAAAAGTTATGGCTAAAGAGAAATTCGAAAGAACCAAACCGCATGTTAACATCGGCACTATCGGTCACGTTGACCACGGCAAAACTACCCTGACTGCCGCTATCACCACCGTACTTGCTAAAGCAGGTCTTTCTGAAGTAAAATCATTCGACCAGATCGACAANGCTCCCGAAGAAAAAGAACGTGGTATTACCATCAACACCGCACACGTTGAATACGAAACAGCTAACCGTCACTACGCTCACGTAGACTGCCCGGGCCACGCTGACTACGTTAAGAACATGGTTACCGGTGCTGCTCAGATGGACGGTGCAATCATCGTAGTTGCCGCTACTGACGGTCCGATGCCCCAGACTCGCGAACACATCCTTCTCGCTCGTCAGGTGAACGTTCCCCGTATCGTTGTATTCCTGAACAAGTGTGACATGGTTGACGACGAAGAAATGTTCGAACTCGTTGAAATGGAAATGCGCGATCTTCTTTCGTCTTACGACTACGATGGCGACGAAACTCCCATCATCCGTGGCTCAGCTCTCGGCGCACTCAACGGCGAACCCGAATGGGAACAGAAAGTTCTCGAACTCATGGAAGCTGTTGATAACTGGATTCCCCTGCCTCCCCGCGATATCGACAAACCCTTCCTCATGCCTGTTGAAGACGTATTCTCGATCACCGGTCGTGGTACTGTAGCTACCGGCCGTATCGAAACCGGTATTGTTAAGGTAGGTGACGAAGTTCAGATCATGGGTCTTGGTGCTGACATGAAATCGGTTGTTACCGGTGTTGAAATGTTCCGCAAGCTCCTCGATCAGGGCGAAGCAGGCGACAACGTTGGTCTCCTCCTCCGCGGTATCGACAAGAAAGATATCAAACGCGGTATGGTAATCTGCCACCCGGGTGTTGTTAAACCCCACAGCAAATTCAAAGCTTCTGTCTACATCCTTAAGAAAGAAGAAGGTGGCCGTCACACTCCGTTCCACAACCACTATCGTCCTCAGTTCTACATCCGTACNCTNGACGTNACNGGTGAGATCACTCTTCCNGAAGGCGTAGAAATGGTAATGCCCGGTGACCACGTNGAAATCAACGTTGANCTCATCAACCCNGTNGCNTGCGANNAGGGTCTGCGTTTCGCAATCCGCGAAGGTGGCCGCACCGTAGGTTCAGGTCAGATCACTGAAATCCTCGACTAATATTTTCATCAGCGGAGTTTAATAAGCTCCACAATGAAAATCAAAATATAAAAGCATCCGGATTGACCGGATCANCCATCGACCCGGATGCTTTTATTTAACATACAGGAATAGCTCAGTTGGTAGAGCACTGGTCTCCAAAACCAGGTGTCGGGAGTTCGAGCCTCTCTTCCTGTGCAAAGGAAAAAGAAATGAAAAAATTAAAACTATTTACGAATATCGAGGAGTCCTATGCCGAACTGCGGTATAAGACTTCTTGGCCTACACGAGACCAGCTGGTCAAGAGCGCCATTATCGTGCTGATCGCTTCCGTTATAATCGCCGCGATAATCTGGGTGATGGACTGGGTGGTGGAATTGGTAATGAACTTCATTTATACCACATTGCCCTCGCTGTTCTAACAGCAGGCAGATGTGGCAACGTAATCACTTTTAATTTTAAGATCAATGTCCGACGAAAAGAAGCAATGGTACGTGCTGCGTGCCATTTCCGGTAAAGAAGCTAAGGTTAAAGAAGTGTTGGAAGCACAAATGCGCAACACTGATCTTGGCAAATACGTTTTCCAAGTATTGATTCCGACAGAGAAAGTGCTTACCGTTCGTAGCGGCAAAAAGGTGATCAAAGAGAAAAACCTTTACAGCGGCTACGTTTTTATCGAGGCATCACTTCATGGCGAGGTTGAGTATGAGCTCCGCAACACCACGAACGTGATCGACTTTCTGCGAGGCAAAGGAAAGGGNGCNAAACCCGAAATCCTTCGTCAGAGCGAAGTTCAACGCATGCTNGGCATGGCAGATGAGATGGCCGATGTCACCGTNGACTCTATCAACGACTTCCTCGTTGGNGAATCTGTCAAAGTGACTTCCGGACCGTTCAACGGCTTCACCGGCAAAATCGAAGAAGTTGACCGCGATAAGAAGAAACTGAAGGTAATGGTCAAGATATTTGGCCGTGAAACGCCACTCGAGTTGGAAAATTCGCAAGTAGAGCGAGTTTAAGTTTTTGAATCGACGCCTCTGGTTACGCACTGGCGCCGGTTTCGATGTTTAACCCGCACATTGAACACCAATATCTAAAATTTAAGATTAAAATGGCTAAAGAAATTGCTGGACAAATCAAATTGCAGATTAAGGGTGGAGCAGCAAATCCATCACCGCCAGTAGGTCCCGCGCTGGGTTCTAAGGGCATCAACATCATGGAATTCTGCAAGCAGTTCAATGCCCGCACTCAGGACAAGGCCGGCAAGGTTCTGCCTGTAGTAATCACGTATTACACAGACAAGAGCTTTGACTTTGTTGTCAAGACTCCTCCGGTTGCCATCCAGCTCCTTGAAGCTACCAAGCTCAAGAGCGGTTCCGCACAGCCCAACCGTAATAAAGTTGGCGAAGTGACCTGGGACCAGGTAAAAGCGATCGCAGAAGACAAGATGCCTGACTTGAACTGCTTCACCGTAGAATCGGCAATGCGTATGGTTGCTGGTACAGCCAGAAGTATGGGTATCACCGTTAAAGGCACATTCCCTGAAAATAACTAATTCTTCAATTGAACAAAGATGAGTAAACTGACAAAAAATCAAAAGTTGGCCCTCGAGAAGATTGAAGCTGGGAAGACCTACTCACTTGCTGAAGCGACTGAAAAGGTAAAAGAAATCACTTTCACCAAATTTGACGCTTCACTCGATATTGACGTGCGTCTCGGCGTAGACCCCCGTAAGGCTAACCAAATGGTACGTGGTGTTGTAACACTTCCCCACGGCACCGGCAAACAAGTTCGTGTACTCGTGCTCTGCAATCCTGACGCTGAGGCAGCCGCCAAAGCAGCAGGTGCTGACTACGTTGGACTCGACGAATATATTGAAAAGATCAAAGGCGGCTGGACCGACGTTGACGTGATCATCACACAGCCCGCAATCATGGGTAAGATCGGCGCACTCGGCCGAGTACTCGGACCCCGCGGACTCATGCCTAACCCCAAAAGCGGCACAGTGACAAATGATGTTGCCAAGGCTGTTGAAGAGGTTAAGAAAGGTAAGATCGACTTCAAGGTTGACAAGAACGGCATTGTACACTCTTCGATTGGCAAGGTGAGCTTCACCCCCGAACAGATGAAGGACAACGCGCGCGAGTTTATCAACACTCTGATCAAACTCAAACCCGCTACCGCCAAGGGTACTTATATCAAGAGCATTTATCTTTCATCAACGATGTCGCCGGGCGTTAAGGTTGACTCCAAAACGATCGATGACTAATCGACTTAAAACAAACGAACAATGAGAAAGGAAGATAAATCTATAGCAATCGCAAAAATCGTTGAAACACTCAAGGAGTATCCCAACTTCTACCTCGTAGAAACAGCAGGACTTAACGCTGAAAAGACCAGCGATCTTCGTCGTGCATGCGCTAAGGCCGAAGTGAAACTCATGGTTGTGAAGAACACCCTTCTCCACAAAGCTCTTGAGCAGCTTGAAGGCGATTTCACCGAACTCTATCCCGTGCTCGCAGGTCCTACTTCACTGATGTGCACTCAGGTGGCCAACGCCCCTGCCAAGCTCATCAAAGACTTCGTGAAGAAGGACGATGTACTCCCCGCGCTCAAAGCAGCTTATGTAGAAGAGACCGTATATCTTGGCGCTGATCAGCTCGACACTCTCGCTACTATCAAGAGCAAGAACGAACTCATCGCCGACGTTGTGGCCCTTCTCCAGAGCCCTGCAAAGAACGTTGTATCGGCTTTAACCTCGGGTGGCACCAAGCTTCATGGCATCCTTGAGACTTTATCAAAAAAAGAAGAAGCATAAATAAAACTCACACTTAGTCAATAAACAAATAAAATCATACAAAAATGGCAGAATTAAAAGAATTTGCAGAACAATTAGTTAACCTCTCAGTAAAAGAAGTAAACGAACTTGCTCAGATCCTTAAGGAAGAATACGGCATCGAACCCGCTGCTGCTGCTGTTGCAGTTGCTGCCGGTCCTGCTGCCGGTGCTCCCGCCGCTGAAGAAAAAACTTCATTTGACGTTCTTCTCAAATCAGCCGGTGCCAAGAAACTCGACGTTGTAAAAGTAGTTAAAGCTCAGACCGGTCTCGGCCTCAAAGAAGCTAAAGAACTCGTTGACGGCGCTCCCGCTGTAGTTAAAGAAGGTCTTCCCAAAGCTGACGCTGAAGGCCTCAAGAAAGAACTCGAAGCAGCCGGCGCTGAAGTCGAACTTAAATAATAACGCCTGTTAATCAGGTACATAGGTTAAGTATCACCGATAAGGTGTGTACTTAACCTTTTTGTGTTAATATTTAATTTGAGTTCTTTAACCTTAGTAAGATTTTTAGATGTCAGTAACAGAAAAAAAACCCCGTGTAAATTTTGCGTCGGTTAAGAATCCGCTACCTTATCCCGACTTTCTGGAAGTGCAGCTCAAATCGTTCAAGGATTTCCTGCAGCTTGACACTCCCCCGGAAAAACGCAATAACGAGGGCCTCTATAAAGTTTTTGCCGAGAANTTCCCGATTGCCGATACAAGAAACAATTTCGTATTGGAATTTCTCGACTACTATATCGATCCGCCGCGATACACAATCGACGAATGTCTCGAACGCGGCATGACCTACAGTGTGCCCCTCAAAGCGAAACTCAAACTTTATTGTACCGACCCTGACCACGAGGACTTTGCTACGGTGATTCAGGACGTTTATCTCGGCCTTATTCCTTATATGACCGAGAAAGGCACGTTTGTCATAAACGGTGCCGAACGCGTCGTTGTATCGCAGCTACACCGTTCGCCGGGCGTATTCTTCGGACAGAGCACCCATGCCAACGGCACTAAACTGTATTCGGCCCGCATCATTCCGTTCCGCGGTTCGTGGATCGAATTTGCCACCGATATCAACAACGTCATGTATGCCTACATTGACCGTAAGAANAAGTTGCCCGTAACGACTCTGCTGCGTGCCATCGGTCTGGAAAGCGACAAGGACATCATTGAAATCTTCGGACTGGCTGAAGAAGTCAAAGTCAACAAAACCAATCTTAAGAAATGTATCGGNCGTAANTTTGCCGCTCGTCTGCTCAANACATGGGTGGAAGACTACGTCGATGAAGATACCGGCGAAATTTCAACGATCGACCGCAANGAAGTGCTGATCGATCGTGAAACCGTCATTGAAGAACACCATATCCAGGAAATTCTGGACTCNGGAGCGCAGACNATCCTTCTCCACAAAGAAGATGTCAACACTTCCGACTATTCCATTATCTTCAATACACTTCAGAAAGATACCTCCAACTCCGAGAAAGAGGCTATCCAGTATATCTACAGACAGCTGCGTAACGCCGAGCCGCCGGATGATGCCAGCGCACGCGAAGTCATAACCAACCTTTTCTTCTCTGAAAAGCGTTATGATCTTGGCGAGGTGGGACGCTACCGTATCAATAAGAAACTCGACCTGCACACATCGATGGATGTCAAGGTCCTCACCAAGGAAGATATCATCGCCATCATCAAATATCTTATCGAGCTTATCAACTCGAAAACCGATGTTGACGATATCGACCACTTGAGCAACCGCCGCGTTCGCACCGTCGGCGAGCAGCTCTACAACCAGTTTGGCGTTGGTCTCGCCCGCATGTCGCGCACCATCCGTGAGCGCATGAACGTGCGCGACAACGAGGTCTTCACTCCGATCGACCTTATCAATGCCAAGACAATATCTTCTGTGATCAACACCTTCTTCGGCACCAATGCGCTCTCGCAGTTCATGGACCAGACCAACCCGCTGGCCGAAATGACCCACAAGCGCCGTATGTCGGCCCTNGGCCCCGGCGGTCTNTCGCGCGAACGNGCAGGCTTCGAGGTGCGTGACGTTCACTACACTCACTATGGCCGTCTCTGCCCGATCGAAACGCCTGAAGGTCCGAACATCGGTCTGATTTCGTCGCTTTGCGTCTATGCGAAGATCAATGATCTCGGTTTTATCGAGACCCCCTATCGCAAAGTGGAAGATCAGAAAGTCAATCTCAACAACGACGATATCATCTATCTCACGGCTGAGATTGAAGAAGGCAAGATCATTGCCCAGGGCAACGCTCCGCTCAACGACGACGGATCGTTTGTGCGTGATCGTGTCAAAGCTCGTATGGATGCCGACTTCCCTATCGTGGCTCCCGATCAGGTTGAACTGATGGACGTTTCGCCCACTCAGATCGCTTCGATTGCAGCTTCGCTCATCCCGTTCCTTGAACATGACGATGCTAACCGCGCACTCATGGGNTCTAACATGATGCGCCAGGCAGTGCCACTGCTGCGTAGCGAGGCTCCCATCGTCGGAACCGGNCTGGAAGGTCAGCTCATCCGCGACAGCCGCACTCAGATCACTGCTGAAGGCGACGGCACGATTGAATATGTGGATGCCAACGTGATCCGCATTCGCTATGACCGCACCGAAGATGAAGAGTTCGTGGCCTTTGAAGATGCTGTAAAAGAATACAATATCCCCAAATTCCGCAAAACCAACCAGAGCACCACGATCGACCTCCGTCCGATCTGCGAAAAGGGACAGCGCGTGTCGGCCGGAATGATCCTCACCGAAGGATACTCTACCGAAAACGGCGAGCTTGCCCTCGGACGCAACCTCAAAGTAGCGTTCATGCCCTGGAAGGGATATAACTATGAGGATGCTATCGTGCTCAACGAACGCGTGGTGCGCGAAGATATCCTCACCTCCGTTCATGTCGACGAATATTCTCTCGAAGTGCGTGAGACCAAGCGAGGCATGGAAGAACTCACATCCGACATTCCCAACGTCAGCGAAGACGCTACGAAGGATCTTGACGAACGTGGTATAATCCGCGTCGGTGCCCACGTTGTGCCCGGCGATATCATGATCGGTAAGATCACTCCTAAAGGCGAAAGCGATCCCACTCCGGAAGAAAAACTCCTGCGTGCGATCTTCGGCGACAAAGCCGGCGATGTCAAAGACGCTTCGCTCAAAGCTTCGCCCTCGCTCAAAGGCGTTGTGATCGGCACAAATCTCTTCTCGCGCGCTGCCAAGAAAAAGAAAAGCAAGAGCGCCAACGCGCTTCTGCCCAAGCTCGACGAAGAATACGAAGAACGCCTTGAAAAGCTCAAAGATGTGCTCATCGACAAGCTTATGACGCTGACTTCGGGCAAAACATCGCAGGGCGTCAAGGACTTCCTCGGCACCGACATTGTGCCCAAGGGAGCGAAATTCTCGCCCGCAATTCTACGCGACATCGACTACGACACTCTCAACCTGAGCAAATGGACTGCCGATGCACACAAAAACGAAATGATCCGCGATTGCATCGTCAACTATCTGCGCAAGAAAAAAGAGATCGAAACCGAACTCCGTCGTAAGAAAAACGACATCTCGATCGGCGACGACCTCCCCTCAGGCATCATGCAGATGGCCAAGGTCTATGTGGCAAAGAAACGTAAGATCAGCGTGGGCGACAAGATGGCAGGCCGCCACGGTAACAAAGGTATCGTGAGCCGTATCGTGCGCCAGGAAGATATGCCGTTCCTTGCCGATGGTACGCCGGTCGACATCGTTCTTAACCCTCTTGGTGTGCCTTCGCGTATGAACCTCGGTCAGATCTTCGAAACCGTGCTCGGATGGGCCGGACGCGAACTCGGCGAAAAATTCGCCACTCCGATTTTCGACGGCGCAACGCTCGACGACCTCAACGAATGGACCGACAAAGCAGGAGTGCCCCGCTACGGCAAGACTTACCTCTACGACGGCGGCACAGGCGAACGTTTCGACCAGCCCGCCACCGTGGGTGTGATCTACATGCTTAAGCTCGGCCACATGGTTGAAGACAAGATGCACGCCCGCTCAATCGGCCCGTACTCTCTTATCACCCAGCAACCTCTGGGCGGTAAAGCTCAGTTCGGTGGTCAGCGATTCGGTGAAATGGAAGTTTGGGCGCTCGAAGCATTCGGCGCCGCCCACATCCTCCAGGAGATCCTCACCATCAAGTCGGACGACGTCAACGGCCGCAGCAAAGCCTACGAAGCAATCGTCAAAGGCGATCCGATGCCCCAACCCGGCATCCCCGAATCGCTCAACGTGCTTCTCCACGAGCTTCGCGGTCTCGGCTTGAGCATCAACCTCGAACAGTGATCATTCCTGCCGTCAACCACATTTCTTTAACTCTATCCTATAGTCAACTCTGAATATGGCTTTTAGAAAAGACAATAAAATAAAAACCGGTTTCTCAAAAATCACCATCGGTCTCGCTTCGCCCGAGGATATCCTCGAAAAGTCGAGCGGTGAGGTGCTGAAACCCGAAACCATCAACTATCGCACATACAAACCCGAGCGCGACGGTCTTTTCTGCGAACGCATCTTCGGTCCGGTAAAGGACTACGAATGTCATTGCGGAAAATACAAACGCATCCGTTATAAAGGTATCGTGTGCGACCGTTGCGGTGTGGAAGTGACTGAAAAGAAAGTGCGCCGCGAACGCATGGGCCACATCAAGCTCGTTGTTCCCGTTGCCCACATCTGGTATTTCCGTTCGCTTCCCAACAAGATCGGCTATCTTCTCGGACTCCCCTCCAAGAAGCTTGATGCCGTGATCTACTACGAACGCTACGTTGTGATCCAGCCCGGACCCGTTGAAGGAATCAAAACCCTCGACCTTCTGAGCGAAGAAGAATACTTCGACATCATCGACAATCTGCCCAAAGAAAATCAGCTTCTCGACGATTCGGATCCCAACAAATTCATAGCTAAAATGGGCGCTGAAGCTATCTACGATCTACTTCAGCGCATCGATCTCGACAACCTCTCCTACGAGCTTCGCCATCAGGCCGACACCGATGGATCGCAGCAGCGTAAGACAGAGGCCCTCAAACGCCTCCAGGTTGTTGAATCGTTCCGTGCGTCGCGCGGCCGCAACAAACCCGAATGGATGATCCTTCAGGCCGTTCCCGTGATCCCGCCCGAACTGCGCCCGCTCGTGCCGCTCGACGGCGGACGTTTCGCCACTTCCGACCTCAACGACCTCTACCGTCGTGTGATCATCCGCAACAACCGACTCAAACGCCTGATCGAGATCAAAGCTCCCGAAGTGATCCTGCGCAACGAAAAGCGTATGCTCCAGGAAGCTGTCGACTCGCTTCTTGACAACTCACGCAAATCGTCGGCCGTCAAGACCGATGCCAACCGTCCGCTCAAATCCCTCTCCGACTCGCTCAAGGGCAAGCAGGGACGCTTCCGTCAGAACCTTCTCGGTAAGCGTGTGGACTATTCGGCTCGTTCGGTGATCGTCGTTGGTCCCGAGCTGAAGATGCACGAATGTGGTATTCCCAAAAATATGGCTGCCGAGCTCTACAAACCGTTCGTGATCCGCAAACTCATCGAACGCGGCATTGTAAAGACCGTGAAATCAGCTAAAAAGATCGTTGACCGCAAGGAACCGGTGGTTTGGGACATCCTTGAATACGTGATGAAAGGCCATCCCGTGTTGCTCAACCGAGCCCCGACACTCCACCGTCTCGGTATCCAGGCATTCCAGCCCAAAATGATCGAAGGCAAAGCCATTCAGCTCCACCCGCTCGCATGTACGGCATTCAACGCCGACTTCGACGGCGACCAGATGGCAGTCCACCTCCCGCTCGGCAACGAAGCGATCCTCGAAGCACAGATGCTCATGCTCGGTGCCCACAACATTCTCAACCCCGCCAACGGCGCCCCTATCACTGTCCCCTCTCAGGACATGGTGCTCGGTCTGTATTATATCACCAAGCTCCGCAAAGGCGACAAAGGCGAAGGTCTTAAATTCTACGGCCCCGAAGAAGCGGAAATCGCCTACAACGAAGGCCGTGTGACTCTCCACGCCCCCGTATCGGTAGTGGTTGAAGATGTTGACAAGGACGGCAATCCGATCACTCACCTGGTGGAAAACACCTCCGTAGGCCGAATCCTCGTAAACCAATACGTGCCGAAAGAAATAGGCTATGTCAATGAGATCCTGTCGAAGAAATCACTCCGCACCATCATCTCCAAGGTGATCAAAAAATGCGGTATTCCCCGCTCCGCACAGTTCCTCGACGACATCAAAAACCTCGGCTACCGCATGGCATTCAAGGGAGGCCTCTCCTTCAACCTCGGCGACGTGATCATCCCCGCCGAAAAAGAAGAATATGTGCGCGAAGGCTACGAACAGGTTCAGGAAGTGATGAACAACTACTCTATGGGCTTCATCACCAACAACGAACGCTACAATCAGATCATCGATATCTGGACACACGTCAACGCACGTCTGGCCGACACCCTGATGAAACAGATCTCAGCCGACCAGCAGGGCTTCAACCCCGTCTATATGATGCTTGACTCCGGTGCCCGTGGTTCGAAAGACCAGATCCGTCAGCTTTCCGGTATGCGTGGTCTTATGGCAAAACCCCAGAAGAGCGGCGCCGAAGGCGGTCAGATCATTGAAAACCCGATCTTGGCCAACTTTAAGGAAGGCCTCTCCGTGTTGGAATACTTTATCTCAACCCACGGTGCACGTAAAGGTCTTGCGGATACGGCATTGAAAACAGCCGACGCCGGTTATCTTACCCGTCGTCTCGTCGATGTGGCCCACGATGTCATCATCAACGAAGAAGACTGCGGAACGCTTCGCGGACTTGTCTGCACCGAGATCAAAAACAACGACGAAGTGGTTGCTTCTCTCGGCGAACGAATCCTTGGCCGCGTTTCGGTTCACGATATCGTCGACCCGATTTCCGGTGAAATCATCGTTGCCGCCGGCGAAGAAATCAACGACGCCGCCGCCGATCGAATCAACGAATCGCCGATCGAATCGGTTGAAATCCGTTCGGTGCTCACCTGCGAATCCAAGAAAGGCGTTTGCGCAAAATGCTACGGTCGCAACCTTGCCAACAACCGCCTGGTTCAGAAAGGCGAAGCTGTCGGCGTGATCGCAGCCCAGTCAATCGGCGAGCCGGGTACGCAGCTCACACTCCGTACGTTCCACGTCGGTGGTGTGGCATCCAACATCGCTGCCGTATCTTCGGTGACCTCACGCTACGAAGGTGTGCTTGAAATTGACGAACTCCGCACGGTCAAGACCGACGAAGTCGATGCCAACGGACGCAACGTAGAAGTAGTGATCGGTCGACTGGCTGAAATGCGCATCATGGACCCCAACACCAAGATGATGCTCACCAACGCCAACATACCCTACGGTTCGAAACTCTATTTCGACAACGGATCTAAAGTGGGCAAAGGCGACGTGATATGCGAATGGGACCCCTTCAACGCTGTAATCGTCAGCGAAGCCGGCGGTAAAATCCAATTTGTCAACCTCGAAGAAAACATCACATATCGCGTCGATGCCGACGAACAGACCGGTCTTAAAGAAAAGATCATCATCGAATCGAAAGACCGCGGCAAAGTGCCCGAAGCAAATATCCTCGACGCCAACGGCCAGGTGGTGAAAACCTACGCTCTCCCTGTGGGCGCCCACCTCATGGTCGACGAAGGTGCAGAACTAAAACCGGGTGAAATCTTCGTCAAGATCCCGCGCGCCAGCGGCAACGCCGGCGACATCACCGGTGGTCTCCCCCGCGTCACCGAGCTCTTCGAAGCGCGCAACCCGTCAAATCCCGCTATCGTGGCCGAGATCGACGGCGAAGTCAACTTCGGTAAAGTTAAACGTGGCAACCGCGAAATCACCGTCACCTCGCGTCTGGGCGAAGTCAAGAAATATCTCGTTCCGCTGTCGAAGCAGATCCTCGTGCAGGAAAACGACTACGTTCGTGCCGGCACTCCCCTCTCCGACGGTGCGATCACTCCCGCCGACATCCTCAACATCATGGGCCCGACTGCCGTGCAGGAATACATCGTCAACGAAGTTCAGGACGTCTACCGTATGCAGGGTGTGAAGATCAACGACAAACACTTCGAAGTGATCGTGCGCCAGATGATGCGCAAAGTCAACATCCTCGATCCGGGCGACACTTGCTTCCTCGAATCGCAGATCGTCGACAAACGCGCTTTCATGGACGAAAACGACCGTATCTGGGGCAAAAAAGTAGTGACCGATGCCGGCGATAGCGAAACTATCAAACCCGGTATGGTGATCACCGCCCGCAAGCTCCGCGACGAAAACTCCGCCCTCAAGCGCCGCGACCTTCGTCCGATAGTAGTTCGTGATGCAGTCCCCGCAACCTCCGAACAAATCCTTCAGGGTATCACCCGTGCTGCCCTACAGACAGGATCATTCATGTCGGCCGCTTCATTCCAGGAAACCACAAAGGTGCTCAACGAAGCTGCTATCAACGGCAAGACCGACACCCTCGAAGGAATGAAAGAAAACGTCATCTGCGGCCACCTGATCCCGGCCGGTACAGGTCTGCGCGACTACAACCGCCTCGTTGTCGGCTCGAAAGACGATATCGAAGGACGTTTTGACTCACACATGATCTCAGATGCAACGATCGAAGCTGAAGAAGTAAACTGATTCGATCCAAAGCAATCCGATAACCCCCTTTAAGCGAGGCCGCATCAATCCGATGCGGCCTCCTTTTTGTTATATATAAAATATTTCCACCGAAATCCGACGATTCGTCATACAAACCCGACATTTCGTCAAAGACGATCACAATAAATTTTCGTAACACCCTAAATGATACTAATTTTGAAACATGAACATAAAATTTAATCAACTAATCATCAATAAAATGAAACAAATCCTCACACTCATGATGCTACTGATCGCATCGGCCACATTTGCACAAGTAAAAGAGATCAACTCATTAGCCGACATACCCGACAACGGAAGGCCCTTCGTGGTCAAAGCCTACGCCACATGGTGCGGACCATGCCACCGCTACACGCCGATATTCAACGAAGCAGCCGAACGACTCGATGGTAAAGTAGATTTCTATATGGTCGACGTTGACAATCCGAAAGCAAGATCGTTTATCCGACAATATCAAATCAAAACCGTTCCCCAAACCATTGTCTTCTCCAACAAGAAAACACACGCATCTCTAACAGGGATGGTCGATCTTGAAACACTACTCGATTTCATCCGGCAGAACACCTCCAAAACCAAACGCTAAAACTCTTACCGGTGTCACTATCACGAAAAAAACATCCAAAACGTTTCGGATAGTGGCACCAAAATTTTATCAAAATTATATACACAGAAATTATATTTTAAACATATTTTTTTGTAAATTTGCACATATAATCAATCAGCCTTGATCTAAAACCAATCATGAAAGCCGTTTCGCCTTCGGGCACAATAACCGATATGAATAAACACAAATCAATTTATAATTTTATCAACCAATCATTTATCATCATGAGAAAACATTTACTCTTTCTTCTCGTGGCGATACTGACACCCGTCCTTTCTTTTGGACAGGAGTTCAACCGGTCATTGACATTCAAAGACCGCACAAACTTCTACACTCAGACAGAAGACGTGGTAGGTGTCGCTATGGATGTGATCGAACCCGGAACCACTCCGGCTTCGTTTACCAACCATTCGTTTACCATCGGAGCATGGATGCGCATATCGCAGCTCCCCTCCTACTCGGTTGCAAACTACCAATTTGCCGACGCATGGCTCATGGGCTATCGTGGCCTCAACCATGCCAACAGCAACGGCTGTATCGGCATCTGCCTCAAGCGCTCCGATGCCTCACTCTATCTCGCAGGCTTCGGCTGGGGCGACATCAAAGCCACTGCAATCCCCGTCACCATCAACACCGGCGAATGGCACTTCATTGCCATCTCTGTTGATGAAGAAAACATGATGGCCCGCGTGTTTGTCGACGACGAAATGGTGCTTGAAAAAGCAATGGCCAAGAGCCACGGCTCGTTTGACGACACCCCCGCTGCCTTCTCTTTCGGTGGCTTCGGAACAATGGGTGCTCTCGACGACTCATTCGTGTTTGACCGCGCTCTCCAACTCGACGACATCAAGAAAGTGGTTGCCGGTCGCGCCGCAAACGTTGAAGGCCTCAAAGGCTGGTACACTTTCGACGAAGTTAAGGAAGGCACCACCTCCGCTTTTGCCAACAATGTGGAAGGCAACGATGTAGATGCTATCTACTATTCCGCCAAGGGCACAGCTCAGGAAACAGGTATCGTTAACTGCGCCCTCTCAAATTCCGAGCCCGACCTGACCACCATCACCGCCGAAACCGCCCGCGTGCTTCCGGTGCTCGAAGCTAAATTCGCTGTTCCCTCAGCCACCGACTTCGAAAACATCGAAGAGCTCACCTTCACAGCCAACGGCGAAACACTTGCCGCCGGCGAAGAAGCCACACTCATCGTGGGCACAGAAGTGACCATCAACGTCACTCCCGCCACAGGCTATCAGATCTCCGAAATCTCCATCGATGGAACAATCATTGAAAACGGAGGATCATTTGCCATCGAAAACGAGCTCTCGAAAGAAAACATCGTGATCAAAACCGCTGCCAATGCCTACGCTCTCACAGTGGTTAACGAAAACGAAGTGCCCTATACCCTGACCACAGCCACCAATGGCGAAGTGGACCTTACCAACATTCTTGAAGGCACATCGCTCCATCTCACTCTCAACGTGGCGTTTGATTATGTAATCTCATCAGTGACTCTTGGCGAAGAAACTCTCACAGCCAACGAAGATGGCATCTACGTATTTGACATGCCCTCAGCCGACGCAACGCTGACCATCAACGCTGAAAAGAAAACAACCTACGCCGTAAGCATCGTAAACCGTGGCGGCGGTACACTCACAGTGAGCTGCGACGGCAAAGAACTTACCGATGGCGACCGCCTGATCCCCGGCCAGATCGTAACGATCAGCGCCACTGCCGATTCTGACCACATGCTTCAGGGCGTCTACGTCAACGACACTCAGCTCTCAGGCGTAACCTTCACTATGCCCGAAGAAGATGTCACCGTGAAAGCGATCTTCGCAGAAAAAGCAGAGTGGAACCGCTCGATCACATTCATCGATAACACCGCTGCTTCAACAACCACTGAAGATATCGTATCCGTGGACCACTCGATCCTTCCCGGCGTAAGCACACAATCTGACCTTGCAAAGCGCAGCGTCTCTCTTGGCGCTTGGGTTCGACTGACCAAACGCGGAGGCACCATCTCCAATGGCGGTAACGTAATCCTCATGTATGGAGGTCTCAACCACTGTAACGCCAACGGTCTCATGACTCTTATGACCACTAACCAAGGACGCATGTATCTCGGTGGTTTCGGTATGAACACTCTTCTTGGTTCAAACCTCAACGACCTCGGCAAGACATTACCTCTCAACGAATGGCACTACGTAGCTGTGGCCGTTGACTTTGAATCACGCCAGGTGCGCTACTACTACGATGGCGAAAGAATAAAGACCTTCGACTTCCAGGCCGGTGTAAACGCTTATACCAACAACTGGAATGATACCCCCTGGGGCTTCGGCTTCGGTCAGCTCACCTGCAACGGCGCCATGGACGATATCCACATCGTGGACGGCGCTATCTCCGATGACGATGCGCTCACGCTCTACAACAACAATGCCGAACTCGTAAACAATCTCGTGGGTTGGTACACTTTCGACGAAGAGAAAGCCGGAACCACCGGTCATTTCTCCAACATGATCAGCGAAAGAAGCGCCTACGATGCTGTCTACTACAAGCTTACAGGCACAAACACCCTATGGGGCGGTCTTACCGACGTTGAACGTGAAGAGGCTGCACCCGATCTCGAAACAGTCACTCCCGAAATCCAGCGCCCCGTCGCCGCCAAAACTCTCGAAAACGACCGCACGGTGACCGTTGCTTCTGCCAACGATGATCTCGGCACAGTTTCAATCGTAACTCCCCAAACCGACGACCTCACCGTAACGACCAACGCAATGCGCGTAACCGTTACAGCCACTCCCGCTGCCGGCGTTTCGTTCATCAACTGGACCAACGAAGAAGGCGAAGAAGTGTCAAAAGAAGCCACCTATATCTACGATGGCGAAACTGACATCAACCTCACTGCCAACTTCGGCTACATGATCAACTACACCGTGGGCGAAGGCGGATCGGCAGTAGTTAAAGTCAACGGAACATCCATTGCTCCCGGATCAATCTTCACTCCGGGATCGGAAGTGGAAGTAACCGTAACTCCTAACAGCGGTAAAGCATTTATCCTCACCGTCAACGGCAAGGACATCGCTCTCGAAGACAATGTCTACACCACCACTCTCGAATCTCTTCTTAATATCAATGTCAACTTCACCGATCGCGTAAACCACTACTATGAACTCGTGAGCGGCAACGGTACGGTTGAATGTTGGTCGGCCTACGACGAATCTGATCCCGATCTTCCCGCCGGCATCAAATATGAAAACGGCGACATTCTGCCTGCAATCTTCGATGAAGACGGCAACATGAACACGCTCAACTTCTGGTTCCGTCCCGAAGAAGGCTCAGCACTGATCTCGGTCATCTGGACCATGGGCGAAGATGCTCACGAACTCTTCTACGACGAAACAGGCAGCGAACAGTTCGGTTACTACGATCCCTTCGATGAAGATCTCATCAATGCCGGCGTCAAGGTATGGTGGACTTCTGAAGAGCTCAACAACGACTGCACAATGACCGTTGTGTTCGGCGATGAAGCTCAGGGTATTGACCAGATCGGTCTGGACGCAGCAAACGGCCCGGTTGAATACTACAACCTCCAGGGCATCCGCGTAGCTGCCGAAAACCTCACTTCCGGATTCTACATTGCCCGTCAAGGCGAAAAAGCCGTGAAAGTATTTATCGTAAAATAATCTGACTCTCAACAGTCAGCAACACTCTACCGCGAGAGGCTGCATCGTATGGATTGCGATGCAGCCTCTCTTATTTTGTGGCGATGCGACTTTTTATCCGCACGATTGTTGTATATTTGTATTACTTATAACCAAAAACAAGAAATATGACTTTTGAAGAATTAGGCGTTAGAGATGATCTTCGCCGTGCGATAGAAGAACTCGGGTTTGAAAATCCAATGCCCGTACAGGAAAAAGTGATCCCCCATCTGCTCAGTCAGGATGGCGATGTGGTTGCGCTTGCGCAGACCGGAACGGGGAAAACGGCAGCATTCGGGCTCCCGGTGCTTCAACGAATAGATCCGGAGCTTCGCCGTCCGCAGGCCCTCATCCTCTCGCCCACACGCGAACTCTGCCTGCAGATCGGCAGCGATCTCGCCGACTTCTCCAAATATATGCCGGCCATAAAAGTGCTTCCGGTCTATGGCGGATCGAGTATCGAGAGCCAGATCCGTGCGCTCCGCGAGGGAGTGCAGGTGATCGTGGCGACGCCGGGCCGTCTGATCGACCTGATCAAACGCGGAGTGGTAAAACTCGACGATGTCCACACCGTGATTCTCGACGAAGCCGACGAGATGCTCAACATGGGATTCCTTGAATCCATAGACCAGATCCTTGCCCACGTGCCCGACGATCGAAAGATGTTGATGTTCTCGGCCACGATGCCCGACGAGATTGCCCGCATATCAAAAAAATACATGCACTCTCCGGTAGAATTCGTGGTGGGCAACCGCAACGAAGGATCGGCCAACGTACGACACATCTACTATATGGTCAACGCGCGCGATAAATATCTCGCTCTAAAACGAATTGCCGACGACAATCCCAACATCTACGGCATAGTGTTCTGCCGCACGCGCCGCGACACCCAGGAGATTGCCGATAAGCTTATAGCCGACGGCTACAACGCCGACTCCCTCCACGGCGACCTCTCGCAGCAGCAGCGCGACATGGTGATGCGCAAGTTCCGCGACCGAGTCATAACGATGCTCGTGGCCACCGATGTCGCTGCAAGAGGTCTTGATGTCGACGACCTGACCCACGTGATCAATTTCGGGCTGCCCGACGATCCGGCAGTCTACACACACCGCTCAGGCCGTACGGGTCGCGCAGGTAAAACGGGAGTTTCCGTTGCCATAATCCACTCGCGCGAAAAGGGCAAATTGCGCGAGATCGAGAAGAAAATAGGCAAGAAATTCGAGCATAAGGAAGTGCCCACCCCGCAGCATATCATCGAGAAACAGCTCTACAATCTCGCCGACCGAATCGAAAAGGCGAGAGTCGACGATGAAGAGATCGCCAAATATCTCCCCGGAATCACACGCAAGCTTGAATGGCTTTCAGGTGAGGATCTGCTCAAGCGAGTGATTGCACTTGAATTCAACCGACTGCTCAACTACTACCGCGACGCACCGAAAATCGACTTCATCGACGAAAAGCCGGCGAAAAACAAAAAAGAACGCCAACGCCCGGCCACAGAAGCCGAAAAGGACCGCCGAACAGCCGAAAAGGGTATGGAACGCATATATATCAACGTGGGCAAAAACGACGGTTTCTATGCCGGAAATCTGATCGACATGCTCAATAGCTGTATAGAAGGAAAGCGGATCGACATAGGTAGGATCGACCTCATGCCGGGCTATTCGCTATTTGACGTGCACACTCCCGATGCACGCCGAGTGATCGAAGGATTGCGCGGAGCCGAATGGATGGGTAAACGCGTCTACACAGAGGTGGCCGATCTCGACAAAGACTATGCCAAAGCATCGCGCCGCAAATCGAAAGACACCGATCCTGACACCGAAGAAACCACATTCGAATATTTTAGAAAGAAATCGCGCAGCACCTCGGCCGGAAAAACAAAGAAAACGACAAAAGCGTCGAAAAAACGGCGGTGATACCTGACAGGCGACAAACGATTTTTGAAAATAAAATCTTATCTTTGCAGATAGTTGGTCAGCTCCAAGAGCCGGCTGACTATCGCGCATTTATCCCCGAAGCGCCCCGAACCGTTGAAAACAAAAACCAAAATGACAAAACCAAGCAAAATATTTACCGCAGCCGCCCTGCTTCTGGCATTGTTAATCAATTCATTTGCTGCAAGCGCAGCCGAGCCGGCAGTGGTCGACGCATTCAAATCAGCACCTCAGACACTGATTCCCCTACTTCAGAACTCAGCACGTCTGGATATGCTCGACTATTTCAACAGCGGGCTTGACACCCCGACGTCCAATCTGATTAACGGAAAGTCGCGCATCGTTGAACTATCCGATCGCTCAATGAAAATCGATCTTACTCCGGCATCCACCCTTCAGATCATGGTGCTCCCGGCTGCCAACAAGGAATATTTCGCTACGATTTCCACCATAGCTACCCCGGCGCAGGACAGCAAGCTGACAATCTATTCATCTGACTGGCAGCAAACGCTGACCGACAAGCTTTTCCGCACACCTCAGCTCAAAGACTGGCTGACGCCGGAAGGACGCAAAATGCTTAAGGAGATTGAGATCCAGGTGCCGTTTACGCTCGTGAGCTACGACTACAACCCCGACACCCAGAGCCTCATACTCCACAACAACACATCATCCATTCTCTCACGCGAAGACTACGAGGATCTGAAGCCTATGATGATCGAAACCCTGGAGTATCGTTGGAACGGTAAAAAATTCGAAGCTGTAAAACAATGACACAAGGATTGACACTCAGCCAACTAAACCGTAGGGTGGCCCAGGCGCTCAATGCCTCTCCGCTTCAGAATGTATGGGTGATAGCCGAGTTATCCGACCTGCGAGTGAGCCACGGCCACTGCTACATGGAGCTGATGGAGAAGGATGCACGGACAGGATCGGTCAACGCCCGACTGCGCGCCGTCATCTGGGCGAGTACTTATCCGCGACTCAACGCCGAATTTTTTGCCGCCACCGGACAGCGTCTTGTGAGCGGACTTAAAGTGATGGTGTGCGGATCGGTCAATTTCCATTCAGCTTTCGGCATGTCGTTTGTGATCTCAGCTATCGATCCATCATTCACCATGGGCGAGGCCGAACGACGCCGACGTGAGATCCTCGAACGCCTCACCCGCGAGGGGGTGGTAAATGACAACCGCACTCTCGAATGGCCCATTGTGGCCCACAATATTGCCGTGATCTCAGCGGCCGGTGCAGCNGGCTATGGCGATTTTATAAATCAGCTTTACACCAATCCGGCGCGCATCCGCTTCCACTCGGAGCTTTTTACAGCCATACTGCAAGGCGACCGCACGGCCCCATCGGTGATCGCTTCGCTCAATCAGATCCACGAACGAATCGACGAGTTTGACTGCGTGGTAATAATTCGTGGCGGAGGAGCCACGAGCGATCTGCTTGCTTTCGACGACTACAATCTCGCTTATAATATTGCGCAGTTTCCGATTCCGGTGATTGTGGGTATAGGTCATGAACGCGACACGACGGTGCTCGACTANGTGGCCAATATGCGTGTCAAAACCCCTACGGCCGCTGCCGAATGGCTAATAGCCCGAGGTGAGGCCGCTCTCGAAGGGCTGCGNCGGATAGGTTCGGAGATCATGCTGACCGTCAATGATATCATCAGCGAGGCCCGCAAACATCTGGCTTACACCGAAAGCACTCTGGCGCTCGCGCCATCGACAGCGATAGAGCGTGGCGCGGCCCGATTGCAACGATTCTCCATGTCACTCGCCGAAACCGGCGCTCGACGCATAGCGCCTGAACTGACCCGACTGAGCGGNGTAGAGGCAGCGCTATCGTCGGCCACGGCCAACAGAATCAGCCGAGAGTCCGACCGACTGAAATCGCGCGCCGAGATGATCGAAGTGCTCTCGCCGCAGGCCACACTGCGCCGCGGCTACTCTATCACCACCATCAATGGTAAAGCCGTGAGAAACACCGATGAACTGCAGCCGGGCATCGAGGTGACAACCACCGTGGCCAACGGATCATTCAATTCAATAGTAAAATAAAAAAACATACAATATNATGTCGAATTTCAAAGCTGTCAGCGAACTGACATATACCGAAGCCGTAAACGAACTTGATGCAATCCTCCGCACTATGCAAAGCGATTCGTGCGACATCGACCGGCTGACGGTCTACACCCGTCGGGCCACCGAACTCCTCAAGGAGTGTCGCCGCCGCCTGACCACCACCGATGAAGAACTGCGCACAATCCTCGCCGATCTCGAAAAATAATTATTGCCTATTGTATGAACACTCGGANCGCTACAACGCTTGCGGCAATGCTGGTGTCGACGGCAGCCACCCTTGCCGTCGCTCCGCTCGAAGGATGGTGGAGCGGCGAACTGATGAAGATGCCGCTGGTGGTACATCTTGGCAACGATAGCGGCTGTCTCTACAGCCCCGCACAGACCGCCGACTCAATTCCGCTGAGCCGGCTTGATATGACAGGCGACACTCTGCACTTCGAAGTGGGTGCGATCGGACTCTCCTACACAGGGGTGTTCAGCGATNGTAAAATTTCCGGCACTCTGCATCAGGGGTCCGACTATCGGCTTACGTTTTTTCCGGCCTCGGCAGCCGATGCCTCCCTCTACAGACCGCAAACTCCGCGGCCGCCCTTTTTCTACAGTGTTGAAGACCTGACCTTTCCGTCGGGCGATCTGACTCTGGCCGGAACGCTGACCACACCCTACCAACGTCCGTTTGGAGCCATAGTGCTGGTGAGCGGATCGGGAGCTCAGACAAGAGACGAGGAAATTGCAGGCCATAAACCGTTTGCCGTGATTGCTGATGAGCTCACACGCAGCGGCTGGGCCGTGTTGCGCTACGATGATCGCGGCGCAGGCGGATCAGAGAGAGGAAAACCTACCGACACAACGCTTGATTTTGCCCAGGATGCAATGGCAGCCGTCAGCACAGTGCGTAAGCGCTTTCCGGGACTGCCGGTTGGAATAGCCGGCCATAGTGAGGGAGGCACGATAGCCATGATCAACGCAGCCCAGTATCCTGATTCAATTGATTTTATAATCTCCATGGCAGGGATGGCCGTGGATGGCAGCGAACTGATGATCCGACAAAACGAGATGATGCTCGAACTGGCCGGCGCTCCTGAAGATCCGGCGCTCCACGCCGATCTGGAGGCTACGTTTCGCATCGTAGCGTCCGATATGCCNGAAGCNGAGGCTGCTGAAAAAATTGACTCCATTATGTCGCGNACGCTGAGCGATCCTGCAATGAGAGCGGGCTCTGTCAGAGGACTTCTCACTCCGTGGTATCGCCGGTTCATACGGCTCACTCCCTCAGTCTATCTCGACAGGATCAAATGTCCGATGCTGGCTATCAACGGCACGTGGGATGTTCAGGTGGAAGCCGCTCCCAATCTAAAAGCTATTTCTGACCGAGTAGCCACGGCCAAGACCGTGGAGTTGGCCGGACTGAACCATCTCTTTCAGGAGGCGCCTTCACGCAGCCAATCGTTCAACTATGCAGCGATCAGCCAGACCATATCNCCNAAAGCGCTGAAAGCGATCACNGACTTTCTGACAGATTATCTGCGNTCACGGAAATAGGCGTCGAGCACATCGCGTGCGGCCGTGAACGAACTCTGAAGATTGTGGAGCACGCGCTCCTCCTTCTGCTGAAGCAACGCAGCGATGTCGGGATCTTCATAGAAATGACGGCGAAGCTGCTCGTCGATAGTCTCCCGCATCCAGTAGCGCGCCTGCTCCAGACGCTTGCGTTCAAAATATCCATTCTCTTCCACAAAAGCGAAATAGCGGTCGATCATCTCCCACACTTCAGCGATGCCCAGCTCGTAATAGCCGGAATAGGTGAGCACTTCCGGCTGCCATCCCGATGCCGTCGGCGGAAAGAGATGCAGCGCGCTCCTGAACTGAGCCTGGGCGAGCTGCGCGCGAGGGATATTGTCGCCATCGGCCTTGTTGATCACTATAGCATCGGCCATCTCCATGATGCCGCGCTTGATTCCCTGGAGTTCATCGCCCGTGCCGGCAAGCTGAAGCAAGAGGAAGAAATCCACCATCGAATGAACGGCGGTTTCGCTCTGCCCCACACCAACGGTCTCGACAAAAATATTATTGAATCCGGCGGCCTCACAAAGCACTATCGTTTCGCGGGTCTTGCGCGCCACTCCGCCGAGCGATCCTGCCGACGGGCTGGGACGCACAAACGCCGACGGGTGAACGGCCAGACGCTCCATTCGCGTCTTGTCGCCGAGAATACTCCCTTTGGTGCGCTCGCTTGACGGGTCGATAGCCAGCACGGCTAACTTTCCGCCATCTTTAAGTACGTGGAGTCCGAACGCATCAATAGAGGTCGACTTACCGGCTCCGGGCACCCCGGTGATGCCGATTCGGCGCGATTTGCCTGAATATGGCAGACATTTTTCGATCACTTCCTGAGCGATAGCCTGATGTTCGGCCGACAAACTTTCCACCATGGTGACCGCACGGGAAAGCATCGTGATGTCGCCCTTGAGAATACCCTCCACAAGTTCACCGACCGATGGAAGGGAGCGGCGACGGCGACGGGTCAGATAAGGATTGACCGACGGGGGCTGGGCCACACCGGAATTGACGGTCAGGCCAATATATTGAGAATCGTTTTCGGGATGATTGATCGTATCAGACATAAAGCAGGAATTTCCGGGGATAAATATAGGTTAAATGATTTCACCAACCACCCTTATGGTCTGCATCGAATTGTCGGGGTCGTTGGCTATGAGTGTGATATTGGAATTGAGCATATTGCCCTCGATCTGAGCAGGATCTACCGTCACAGTGACTACAGCACTCTTTCCGGGCTTGATCTTAGAAGATGAGATCTTTGCACTGACCGCCTTATCGGTCGACGCTGTTTTGTGGACCATCAGCGCTGTGCGGCCGCTGTTTGTCACGGTAAAAGTGCGTTGCATCGGTGAGTCACCGCGGCTGATCCGTCCAAAATCAACCGACTTTTCGGAGAGATCAGCTTTCGGGGCTTCCTCACGCTCTTTCGGAGTCAACTTGGAGAAATTCTCTTTAACCGTCATAACGGTCTGTATCTCGGCGCGCTGATCGGACTTATTCCTGTCGGGAATAAGAGTGAATGCCCCCTCGATCAGTCCATATTCGTTGGTTCGGTCAGTGTAAGCGGTCATTGAAACCGCACCCTGTTCACCGGGCGGAATAGCCTCCGGGCGGATCAACACATTAATATAAGCCGGGAGCCCCTCAATGATTGGCGCGATAGTGTCGGGCGATGAGTTGTAGATATTGACTGCTGCCGCAAGCACGTGGCCTTTGGTGGTTTCGCCGAATGTAGCAATCACGTTGCTCAGGCGCACATCGCCCACCTGCTCCGGATAGCGCGACTGCAGCGTTTTGGCTGATCCAATAACCGTACCTTTTATTCCAAGCACGGCGGTGGTGCCGGTGTTGCTACTCACTTTCACCTGCTTGCTGAAGCGTCCGGGCCGCATCGACGGATCAAAGCTGACGCTCAGACGCAGAGTGTCGCCGGGCGCAATCGGCTCCCGGGGATAGCGCGGTTGGGTACACCCGCAATTAGCCCGCGCATCGACAACGACAGCAGGTTCATCGCCGACATTTACAGCTTTAAACGTGCACGTTACCGGTCCGTCTACCTCGTTGATCACACCGAAATCGTGGCGCGGATTGAGCCAGACAAGCTTGGGAGCAGCTGCCNATGCGATCCACATAGCAGCCATGGCAGAGAGAAACAGCGCTCTTTTTTTCATATCTGTCAGGGAATTATCACGCCTGAAAAACGAAGNGATTCGCGCTTTTTAGAGGCATTTGTCTTCACTTTCACNTCGCGGTTGAATTCTCCGCGACGTCCTGTGGGATCAAACTTGATAGTGATCTCACCCGACTTGCCGGGAGCAATCGGTTCTTTGGGATAGGAGGGAGTGGTGCAGCCACAGCCNCCGTTGGTCACCGANATAATCACCAGCGGTTTGCTGCCGGTATTCGTAAACTTATAAGTGGCAGTCACTCTACCACCGGAGGCCTTGATATTGCCGAAATCATGTTTAGTCGATGTGAATTGAATACCGGCACCTGAGTCGGCAGCNATGCAGACAAATCCTACGACAGCCGAGAGGGCCACAAACAGAGTGATCAGATAGCGTTTCATAATCAAAAGTGAAATTTCATATTAGCTACAAATATAACGCATTTTGCCCANGAAAAGAGCGTCTGATTTACTAAAAAATCTTTACGTCGGNCGGTTTCTTAGTTTCGATGCCTATACCAAACAGCGCGTAGTCATAGAAACAAGGATCTTCGGGGCGCATCTGACGCAACTTTTCAGTGAGATCGACCACGGTGCGGCGATCGTTGGCCTTACGGGTTATCAGTCCGAGCTGACGCGCTGTGTTGCCCACATGAACATCAAGAGGGATAAACAGCTTCGAGGGATCGATCGACCGCCACACACCCATATCAACGATCCCATCACGACGCACGAGCCATCGAAGGGCCATGTTGACGCGTTTGAGGGCAGTCTTGTCGAGATTGAGCGGAAGGCAACGCGAGTCGCCGCGGCCCTCGTTGGCCGCCGCNAGCTCCGAATTGAGATGCTCAACCAGTTTCCATGCCGGAAAAGGATCNTGCGCCACGCCATGATGCAGGGCCATTGCATCAATCGANCCGTATTTTGAATAAACCCGATTTAGACCGCGCAGGAAATGGCGNAGATTCGAGGCGAAGAATGTGCGGTGTATNTTCTGGTCGGGCAGATCTTCGTAAGCGCNATCCATCACATAGTTATATGGATCACAACCCATGAGCGCAAGCATTTTCTCGCAGTCNCGGCAAATCATTTTTCTATTACCCCAGGCNATTGACGAGCATAGCAGCGAAGCGATCTCAATGTCCTGGAGCGACGAGAACCTACGCGGAAACTGAACGGGATCCTGNGCAATNAAATCGGTGGAGTTAATACGNGCAGCCTCGGAATCGAGCAAATATCTCAAATCATTATCAACCATAGGTTAAGGGAGTGTTTATGTTTAAACCAAATTAATAAATTAAGAGTATGATTGAATTTAAACAGTTTCTAAATAAAAAAAGACACCGCAAGGGGTTGCAGTGTCTGATTATTTCAGTAGCCCATAGGAGAATCGAACTCCTCTTTCAAGAATGAAAATCTTGCGTCCTAGCCGATAGACGAATGGGCCTCGAAAAAAGTCTTGATTAAAGGCCTGCGATCAGAAGATCAACTGTGGCCTGTCCGGACTGAAGCGCGCCTTAAGCACCGAGCTTGTTGATGTGGAGGGCGAGCTTGCTCTTAAGGTTGGAAGCTTTGTTTTTAGAAATGGTTTTCTTAGCAGCCAACTTGTCAAGCATCTTAGTCACCTTCACCAAAGCAACCTGTGCTTCAGCTTTGTCGGTCATTTTGCGAAGATTGCGAACGGCGTTGCGTGCAGTCTTAGCATAATAACGGTTGCGGAGGCGACGAGAGGCAGTCTGACGGATTCTTTTAAGCGATGATTTATGGTTTGCCATTGCTTTTGTTAGTTCTTTTAGTTTTCTTTCTTTATTTTCGTAGCCCATAGGAGAATCGAACTCCTCTTTCAAGAATGAAAATCTTGCGTCCTAGCCGATAGACGAATGGGCCATGCTTTCAGTGGGAGGTCCCGTGGAAAAGCGAGTGCAAATATACACACTTTTTTTATTTCCCACAATCTTTTCCGATTTTTTTTACTAAAAAAGCATCATTTCTTCAATTTTTAGCGACTATTTTAGATTTTCGCATCCAAAATCGGGACAAAACGCGAAATAATCATGCCGGAAAAATCGATGGAGATCCACCGTCACTGTCGGGAGTTTTTACATATTATTATATAAGAATTCTTGATACTATTTGGTAAATTTGCATTCGATATGAAAAGTCACCTCCACATAATAGCGCTTCGCACTATCCGCCACTCCGACCGCAGTTCGATCCTGANAGCCTATTCGCTCGAAGCCGGGAGGATCGCATTTGCCATACCGGCGGGTGCGGGGCGCGAGGCNTCGCGCCGNCGAGCGCTGCTGATGCCGCTATCCGTGGTGGAATGTGTGGCCGATATCAAGCCGGGGCGCGACATCCACATCATGCANGAACCGCGCACCGTGATCCCGCTGACCGCACTNCGATCGAGTCCGGTCAAGTCGGCGATAGCGCTATTCATCGCCGANCTTCTTGCAACAGTGTTGCGCGACGGACCGCCGGATGAACTTCTCTACAGCTACGTCACNNGATCNGTGGCTATGCTCGAAACCCTCCCCTCGCGCGGGATTGCAAATTTTCATATATGGTTTCTCTACAATCTCGGGCGTTACCTCGGGATCGAGCCTGACAGCTCGGAATATCGCCCGGGGATGGTGTTTGATATGATCGACGGTNGGTTTCGCATCTCACCTCCCCTCCACCGCCACTATCTTTCGCCCACGGAATCGGCTGCGGTGGCTGCGCTTGCACGAATGACACCGGCCAATATGCACCTCTTCCGCATGACACGCACCGAGCGCAACGCCCTGCTCGATGAAATCCTCAAATATTATTCGCTCCATCACGTGGGACTTTCGGGACTTCACAGTATCGACGTGCTCCGCGAGCTATTCTAAGAAACTGTTTAAAAGTAAACACACTCTAACGCGAAAGTTCGGCGCGGATGAAACGCGCCACCGAATCGTCGGTGTTTGGACCGATCACCAGATCGGCNGCCTCTTTCACTTGGGGCAGAGCATTGTCGACGGCCACGGCGAGATCAGCCACGGCCATCATCGGGATATCATTGAGATTGTCGCCGAACACCGTGAGATGTTTCGCGCCGGTCATCTCTTTGACGCGGACCACGGCTGCCGCCTTGTCGACCCCCTCGGCAAACACCTCGATATATCCCAGATTGTGGTTGAATATATCCGGATAGGCAGATACGGCCACTCCTCCTCCCCGACGCAAAGCATCGGCAAGCGCGTTGGTCTTGTCGAGCGGCCCGAGAGCNAAAATCAGGATGGTGCGGGGATAGACCGGCGAAATTTCCACTGCCGGNCGTTCGATCACGTGGATGCGTTTGAGTGGAAGATGAGAACGTTCGTCGATAAATTTCTGNTCCTTCCGGTTAGGACGCCCGTGAAAATAACAGTGGACAATGCCGTCGNCACCGAGCGTGTAGATGAGCGGTGTGATCTGCAGGGCGGCACATTCGCCGACNACCCGACGCGCCACATCGTCGGCAAAAAACACCGGGTCGAGATATTCNCGCCGTCGGCGATCCCACAATGCNGCNCCGGTCATAACGATTGCCGGAGGCGAGGTGACGACGTCGCGCAGCAGCAAGTCGACCGTNGCCGGTGTGCGCGCCGTTGCGCAAGTGATCAGGGCGCCCTTGCGNGTCAGATCAGAAATAATAGCCGCCGATTCGTGACTGACACGGCTCTCTCGATTGAGCAGCGTGCCGTCAAGATCCGTNACAAACAGTCGGGAGTCATTCATNGTGTGTATTACTGGTGTTGGTTGATTCAATCAGGGGAAGACGGATTTGGAATGTCGTACCGAGCCCGNGTTCGGACTCGCTCACGAAAATTCTGCCGCCATGATATTGCTCTACTATGCGCCGCGCCAGAGTCAGCCCGAGCCCCCAACCGCGCTTCTTGGTGGTGAATCCGGGGCGAAACACCTCTTTTCGCATTTTCCGCGTCATCCCCTTGCCGGTGTCGGCCACTTCGACAANGGCNGTAGAGCGGTCGCGGTGAACACTGACGGTAATCCTGCCGCCATCCTCACCCATAGCGTCGACGGCGTTCTTAATAAGATTTTCCATGACCCACTGGATCAGCGGCTCCGACATGGCCACNTCGAGAGGCTCACTNTCAGCGCGGAGCTGCAGATCGATACGGCGCGATATACGGGTGCGCATATAATCGACGGCGTCGGCAATGGTGCGATCGAGCCGTGCGGGAGCTATCTGAGGCTGCGATCCGATCTTCGAAAATCGAGAGGCAATGGTCTCCAGCCGATGGACATCTTTATCCATTTCACTGACCATCATAGGGTCGGCTCCGGAATCGCGCATCAGTTCAATCCAGGCCATGAGAGAGGATATGGGTGTGCCGAGCTGATGGGCCGTTTCCTTCGACAAGCCCACCCAAACTTTGTTTTGCTCAGCCCGCTTGGANGAAGTGACGGCATAGTAGACCACGAATATAAAGGCCGCCATCACGAGCAGCTGAATATAGGGGATCCAGCTGAGCCGNCTGAGCAGGGTNGAGTCGCCATAGTAGAGATGCTGCTGCTCACCCGGAGCGATATCGATATCTATGATATTCTCACCNGTGAGCATCTGGCGGAGCTGCCGGCGGAGGAATTCGACATTGCGCGGCGAGTCGAGCCACATATCGGGATCGGGGAGATCAAAATTTCGCTGTGCAATGATATTGCCCTGATCGTCGGTGACGATNAGNGGAATATTATCGTTGGCCTCGATGATGCTCAGCGGCAGATCCATATTCGAATCCGAAGTAGCGATCTCNTTTGTAGCATCGGCCCATATCTGCATTCGGGCGCGTTCCTGNACGGTCAGATCGTCGAGGATAAGTTTCGACACATAGAGAAACACTCCGACCACCACGATCGAAGCAACAAGAAAAAGCAGATTGCCGAAACGGCGCAATTTATAAGCATCCACNTAGAGATAACGAATCAATGCGCCCGTTATTGCCCCCGCATGCAGATAGATCAGTTAGATCAGTTAAATAACAAAGAGGGCATCCCGGTCGGGATGCCCTCCTCTGATTTATTGAAACCCTATTGGATTATTTTGCGATGAAAACTTTCACTGCTTTGTCGCCCTGGCGAACTACGTAGAAGCCTGAGGTGAGGTTTTCAGCGGCTACGCGGATGCCCTGGAGGTTGTAGTATTCAACAGGACCGTTGGCTGCGTCGAGGCCGATTTCTTCGATACCCTGAGCTTCGTCAGAGAATACTACAGTCACTGTGAAGTCNTCGGTGAGAGCGTCCTGAGTCCACCATACTTTTACACCGGCGTTGAAGAGATCTTCGTTGATAGGATCGCCGTAGTAGTAAACGTCAGGGGTAGATTCGTAGGTGAGTTCGTGAGCATCTTCGCCATAAGAAACGATAGCGCTTGCGATAGCGGCACCTTCGCCGGGCATGAAGTAGAGATTGAGAGTTGCGTCGGGATCAGAGATCACTGAGCCGTTTTCATATTTGAAGCCTGCAGGGCTGTCGTCAGATTCAACATCTACAACGTCGCTCCAACATTCTACTGAACCGTTGCCGGTCACGATCTGATAGTAGTGAACCACTTTGTCAACGAATTCGATGTTGCCTTCGATTGCGCTTTCGAGAGTGAAGGTGTAGACATTGCCTTCAAGAGCCACGGGCTGACCATTGACAGTCATTACGATTTCTTTGCCTGCGGGAGCAGTTACGGTAGCGGTCATTTCAGCGCCGGGTTCAACGATCGAGCCATTGCCGATCACTGTGCCATTGGCAGCGAGTTCGAGTTTACCACCGTTGGCAACCTGGAAGTTTACTACATAACCGAAGTTAGCTACGAATTCAGCATCTTCTTCGCCAGAGTANGTGTAGGGGTTATCGTTTGAAACGACTTCACCGTTGCGAGTCCAGTTTTTGAACGAGAGACCTTCGGCNGGAGTAGCGGTGAGAACCACGTTCTTTTCGTCGGTAGTCAGTTCGTTGCCACCGTTTTTCGGGGTNGTGATTTCAGCAGTACCGTAAGCTTCGTCGGCAGCAGAAACCTTGATTGTGCGGGGAGCGTCGAGAGTCTGGCTGGGGATTTCGATCATAAAGTCGATAACAGCGTCNCCNTTGTCAGAAGTCTGACCGAAGATACAGGGATCCTGATCTTCCCAGTCGAGTTTATAGCGAACGCGGTAGAGACCTGCAGCCTGATCAGCGGGAACTGTGAATGAGAACGAGCCGGCTACTTTGTTATTGTTACCGGTGTAGTTGTTGTACACCTTGTCAGAAGTCTGGAAGCCGTTTTTATCGAAGTCAGCGTAGATGAAGGTATTCATCCATTCACCCGATCCTGTAACGGTGAGAGTAATTGTCTTGCCGGCTTCAGTTACGAGAGTCTGATTAGTGCGATCGATGTAAACATCACGGCCTGCAGTAGAACCGCCACCGGCGATAGTTACAGAGTTTGTGCCGTCGGTCACAGCGATTGAAGTGATACCACGGTCAGTACGATTAGTTGTGGATCCGTTTGCGCGGCCGGCAACGGGAGTGGGCACACAGTATTCGATACCTTCTTCGAAGAGAGCTGAGATAGTAACGTCGGCCTGGGGAGTGAGAGTGTTGTCGCTCACAGCGTTGCCGTCAACGATGAAGTTTACGAAAGCGTAACCTTCATTTGCAGTAGCAGCGAGGGTGAGTTCAGTGCCTTCGAGGATGGAAGCACCGGAGGTGAGTTCAGTGCCATTGGCTGATACGGTAACCACACCTTCTTCGGGCTGATCGATAGTNACAGTNNACTGAGCTTTAGCNCGAGCGTCGATGGTGAGAGTAGCATCTTCTTCGGGCATGGTGAATTCGTAGTAGCCGCGAGTGAGAGTGAGCTCGGTGTCGCCAAGGCGAACAGCGTTGAGGATATGAGTATCGGGAACGGTGAGGACGAGGCGGAGAGTAGTACCGGGAGCTACAGCTGCGAGGTCAACTTCATCGCCGGCAGCGTTAGTCAGAGTGTAGGGAAGTTCGCAAGCGTTAACGAGAGCGAGAGCGTAAGCAACGTTAGAGAAAGTAGCTGAGATTTCAGCATCAGCATCGAGAGTGAAAGCAACGCCGGAAGTGATTTCTTTTTCGCCTGCGTAGATGCTTACGAGATCCCAGCCGGCATTGGGAGTGGCAGTCACAACAACCTCGTCAGTGTTTTTGATCACATTTGCACCTGCTTCAACGGCAGTACCGTTAACAGTAACCACGAGAGAACCACCTTCTACTTCTGCAGGAACGGTGAGGGTAACATCGTAGGAAACTACACGACCTTCAGCAAATGTCGGGTCTTCAGTGGTGTAAGTACCTTGAGAGATAACATAAACAAGACCGTTGGCCCATGCACCGCTACCGGTTACATTTTCGAAGTACATTACATTGTCGGCAGCACAATCCTGAGTAGACTGGTTAGCGAAGGTGCCGGCAGTGCCGTTGTTTTCGTCGAAAGTGTAGAGACCTACGAGGCCGTCAACACGATTGGCAGAAACCATAGCTACTGCGAGTTCTTCTTCGGTCAGAGCCTTGTTCCAGATCTGAGCTTCATCAAAGAGACCGCCAAAGCCATAGGCAGCGAAGTAGATTGCAGGATTTTCAGAGGTGAACCATTCGTGTTTGCCATTGAGCGATTTTGTTGCCACTGTGTTACCGTCGAGGAAAATTGTCATGGTGAGAGCTTCGGGATCGTAAGCCACAGCAACGTGGTGCCATTCGCCGGTGGAAACTGTAGTTCCGGAAATCGTTCCGGCAGCGCCCTGTGCGCCCCAACCGGTGATATTGAAGTTGCCGCTGGCGTTGAGGCAAAGGTTCCAGCAACCATTGTCGTTACAGTGTTCACGACCGCCATAACCGAGGAGCACCATATTATTGGCGGGGCTTGTTCCGGACTGGTTGAGATAGCCGCTCACATTGATCCAGGCGCCAAGTGTGTAGGCAAAGTCTGCTTCGCCCTGAGCCACCGGTTTAAGGATAGAGGGGTCGACATAAGCACGACTGTCAGATTTGGTTGTTGCACTGGTGCGCAGAGTCTTCGAGATAGCCATATTGTCAGCAGCCATGGCCAGAGCGGGAAGAAGAAGCACCGCGAGGAGAATTGAGTAAATTTTTCTCATGGTTAATTGTNAATTGGTTTATTTAATTGATTGGATATNTACGTNTTTACAAGAGATGCGTCGGGCAAAATTATAGTAATTTTTATTAAGCGCAATCATTATTTTGTTAATAAATCTTAATTCAGAATTNTTAATGGAATTAATTAACAAAATGCACTAATTTTGCAGTTTGCATCATTTNAAAAAGGAATCGGATTTTGGGGAGAAGAGGTTTTCATAGTCTTGATAATGTTTTGTGTATGGAATNAAAATTCAGATTGAATTGTGTGTGTTATTTTGAACTTGAATTAGTGGTTTGGTGTGTTGTTCGGGAGCAAATTTAAGACGGATTTCAGCTCTTGTCAAGAGTTTTATAGTTAAACGATGTTAAAATCATCAAAAAAATTAATTTGTAACACCTTTGTAACGCTTAAGTAATCAGTTAGTTACATCNCATCCTTTTTCAGCCCCATAAACAACCATTAAGATTCCATAACACAAGCAAGATGGCAATGCCGCGATGTAATAATTATCAAACGACTCCCCTCCGGAATACAGATGGCATCCGGATGAGATTGCGAGGAGCTTATCGATGGGTTTACGATGGGGTTATGTGAAATAATTGGTGAAAGTGGACGGATTACGGCTTATTTTTCTTATTTTTGCACGATATTACGCAAAATAGCATGAAACAGAAANCAAAAAGCCGGAGAAGAGCCCGCGGTACGCGACTGCTGACCACTATCAGTGTGGCTCTCGTGCTCACACTGGCCGGACTGGTGGCACTAATCGGACGTGTGGCCACGGGCGTGACCGAGGCCGTAAGAGGCGAGATGGGACAGGTGACGGTAATCGTGGCCGACGAGGCGGCGCAACCTCAAGCCGATTCGCTGAAAAATGCACTCGCAGGCGCGCCATGGTGTGAAGCAATGACCTACACATCAGCCGAAGAGATCAATGAGCAGATGCGCCGCGAGTTAGGCGACGAGGATCTGGCGGAGATCAATCCGTTTCAGGCTGAATATAGCATAAAGGTGAAGGAAGAGTGGCGATCGGCCGACAGTCTTCAGGCTATAGCAACCCGCCTTAAGGGTAGTTCGGCAGTCTACGATGCGGAGGTGCATACTCAGAAAGTGGCCTCGGTCAACAGCACGATCAACACCGTGATGGCCGTGCTGCTGGTGGTGGCAGGCATAATGCTTATCATCTCGTTTGCACTCATACTCAANACCGTCCGACTTGAGGTCTACGCTCAGCGACTCGTGATCCACACGATGCAATATGTGGGGGCCACACGCGCCTACATCATGCGTCCCTATATAATAAGGAGTCTGCTCCGAGGAGCGATAGCCGGAATCATAGCCGGAATAGTCCTGGCGATGCTCACGATGTGGGCTTCACGTTCATACCCCACATTGANCAACTATCTGCCCTGGNGCGATGTGGCTGTGGCAACGGCTATACTGATGGCGGCCGGAGCGGCTCTCAGCGCCCTCGCCACATGGGCCGCAGCATCAAAATATCTGCGCAGAAACTATGACGAAATCTACGAACACTAATCATTACCATAATAGATAACAATGCCGCAAAAATCATCAAAAGAAAAAAAGCAGCAAATCGAAAGCTATCGGTTTCCGCTTGGCAAGNTCAATTTCATAATCATCGCCATGGCTCTGGCCATGATAGTNGTTGGTTTNATCCTCATATCGGGCGGTGCGACGGCCGACGGTTCGTTTAACCCCGAAGTGTTCAGCACCACACGAATCGTAGTGGGTCCGACGCTTGCCTTTCTCGGCTTCATAGCCGTNGGCGTGGGAATAATGTGGNCCGGAAAGAAAACCGAAGATAAAGAAAACACCACCGACACTAACGACTGAACATCATGGACACTATCGACGCACTGATCATGGGCGTGGTGCAAGGCCTGGCCGAATACCTCCCCATCAGTTCAAGCGGCCATCTGGAGATATGCCGCGAAGTGCTGGGACTCGACCTTCCCGGCGACGAGGCTCTGGAATTCACCCTTATGCTGCATNTGGCCACGGTGTTGAGCACCATCGTGGTGCTATGGCACGAGTTTGCATCGCTTTGCAAATCGTTTTTCACCTTCCGCAACGATGCCAACACCCGATATGTATGGAAGATACTTCTTTCGTGTATCCCGGTGGCGATCGTAGGATTATGCTTCAAAGACAAAGTGGAGCAATTTTTCGGAAACGGGCTGACAGTGGTNGGCATCTGCCTCTGCATCACAGCCGCCCTGCTTGCCTTCGCCTACTATTTTCCCCGCCGGCGGTCGAATCTCACCATCAAAGGTAATGTGCGCGAACACGAGATCACATGGGTCGACTCATTTATAATCGGCTGCGCCCAGGCAGTGGCCGTCCTCCCCGGCCTGAGCCGCTCGGGATCGACCATAGCCACCGGCCTGATCCTCGGCGACCGCCGCGATCAACTCGCACAGTTTTCATTTTTCATGGTGATCATCCCGATCCTCGGCGAAGGACTCCTCGAACTTAAAGATCTGCTATCGGGCGAAGCGGCATCCGGCGTCAGCGTTGGCGCAACGGCCATGATCGTAGGTTTTGCCGCATCGTTCATTGTCGGATGTCTGGCATGTAAATGGATGATCAACCTCGTGAAGCGCGGCAAACTCGTATGGTTTGCCATCTACTGCCTTGCGATGGGTCTGATCTGCATAATCCGGTAAGCCTCAAAACAATGGATTTCATCAACGGAGAGATAATATATATCGACAAGCCTGTAGGGTGGACATCATTTGACGCTGTCAAGCGACTGCGCGGTGCGCTGACACGCCGGCTGAAAGTCAAAAAACTGAAAGTGGGCCATGCCGGCACGCTTGACCCTCTGGCTTCAGGCGTCATGATTCTGACCACTGGGCGCGCCACCAAGCAGATCGAGCGTCTGCAGGCGGGCGTTAAAGAATATATAGCCACCATACGCCTCGGCGCCACGACTCCGAGCTTCGATCTGGAAACGGAGATCGACGCCACATTTCCCACGGAACATATCACCCGACGGCTGGTTGAAGATACCCTGACACGCTTCACCGGAAGCATNGAGCAGGTGCCACCGGCCTATTCGGCTTGCAAGATAGATGGNCGCCGAGCCTACAACATGGCTCGTAAAGGACAGGAAGTCAANCTNAAAGCCAAGACNCTCGTGATCGACGAGATCGAGCTGCTGGAGTATGCTCCGGAGCAGATCACCATCAGGGTGGTGTGCAGCAAGGGNACCTATATCCGCGCTCTGGCACGCGACATCGGCGAGGCACTACTTTCGGGCGGACACCTCACGGCGCTCCGGCGCACGAGAGTGGGCAGCGTGACGATCGACCAATGTATGAGTGTCGACGAAGCGGCACAGATGATCCGCACAGCCCCGATCACNTATCCCGACTGGTATGACGGACCGCGCATCGACACNGTNNCTNACTAANAGCAATTTCAACACAACAATACAATCAATAAGGTAAATGAAACTTTCGCAATTTAAATTCAANCTCCCCGAGGAGCTGATAGCTCAGCACCCCACCCCCGAACGCGACGAATCGCGCCTGATGGTGGTCAATCGCGCCACGGGTGAGATTGAACATAGAGTGTTCAAAGAAATTATCAACTATTTCGACGAGGGCGACCTTTTTGTGTTCAACGACACGAANGTGTTCCCCGCACGTCTCTACGGCTACAAGGAAAAAACCGGCGCACGCATCGAAGTGTTTCTGCTGCGCGAGCTCAACGCTGAAAATAAGCTTTGGGATGTGCTCGTCGAGCCTGCCCGCAAAATCCGCATCGGCAACAAACTATATTTCGGCGACGGCGAAACGATGGTGGCCGAGGTGATCGACAACACCACCTCACGCGGACGCACGCTGCGTTTTCTCTACGACGGCGACCACGATGAATTCAAACGCGAACTTTTCAACCTGGGCGCGCCCCCGCTGCCCCACTATATCCTGCGCGAACCGGAAGAACTCGACACAGAGCGCTATCAGACCATCTATGCCGAGAAAGAGGGTGCGGTGGTGNCTCCGGCAGCCGGCATGCACTTCTCGCGCGAGCTTCTGAAGCGTCTTGAAATCAAAGGTATCAACCAGGCCTTCATGACCGTTCACAGCGGCCTTGGCAACTTCCGCGAGATCGATGTGGAGGATCTGACGAAACATCGCATGGACTCCGAACAGATAGAAATCAGTCAGGAGCTGGTGGATGAAGTGAACCGCACCAAGGACGACCACTGCAAGGTGTGTGCGATCGGCACATCGGTGCTTCGCGGCATAGCGAGCGCCGTCAGCATGGGCGGACACATGAAGACATACTCCGGATGGACCAACAAATTTATCTTCCCGCCCTACGAATTTACGGTGACCGACGCTCTGCTGAGCAATTTCCACCTCCCCTACTCCACCATGCTCATGATGGTGGCCGCTTTCGGTGGCTATGATCTGATCATGGAAGCCTACCATGAGGCAGTGAAAGAGAAATATCGCTTCGGAGCGTATGGCGATGCCATGCTNATAATCTGACACCCGAACCCTCACACACCACCCCGCCAACCTGATGAGTGAATACCGCACGATAGCAGCCCCGGCCGAAGCCTCGATGCGCGAAAAGATGAGCAAGTTTATCGCTTTCGCGTTTCCGGCTTCAACGGCCGACGAAGCACGCCGGCAGATACAGCGCGTNGTCAACGACTACCACGACGCGCGCCACGTCTGCTGGGCATACNTGCTTGGAGCCGACTGCGCGGAATTTCAATGGACCGACAACGGCGAACCCTCAGGCACCGCCGGCAAACCGATTCTCGGACAGATACGCTCNGCAGGGCTGACCAATGTGGCAGTGGCCGTGGTGAGATATTTCGGCGGCATAAAACTCGGAACATCGGGCCTGATAGCAGCCTACCGCGAAAGCGCCCGCATGGTCCTCGAAGCTGCGGAGCAGATCACCGCCTACGAGATGGCNACGGTGGCCTTCACGTTCCCCTATCTGGCTATGAACGATGTGATGCGAATGGTCAAAGACCCCGATATNCGGATTGCTTCCCAACAATTTGACAACACATGCTATATGGAACTGAACATACGCGCCGACCGCGCCGATCAGCTCCGGCAGAAACTTTCCGACATCTCAGGAGTGTCGGTCAAATAAACCCATAACCCACTATCAATTATGGACGATTCACTGAAAAAACAGCTTGGCAAAGACCCCGACGGTCTGCTCACCTACGAACACATTGCCAACAACATCGACAATCTCTCACCGGAAGAACTGACCTCTCTGGCCGACAATATGATCGCCGTNGATCAGTGTGGACAATTCTGCGTCAGCGCCGCACGCTATCTCCACGCATTAGCTCCGCAGACCTACAGCGCTCAGATCGATCGNCTGATTGCAGCCGCTATCGACAAGGACCGCGACCGCGCCTACATCGGCCGCCTGCTCGCCGACATCTGGGGCAACGACTATGCCGAACGCATCGAACAGCTCAACGCCTCCGACGATAATTTCCGACGCATCTACAAACGCATCTTTCCTAAAGGAATATGATCTCTAACGCTCTGATGCGGATAGCGCTCGTCATTGCCGTAGCCGTTTCCGCNTCCATCCCCCGACTAAACGCACAGGACATGAATCAATCCGAAAACAATGTGAANGTGGAGATCCGGACCACGGCCGGTGATCTCACGGTGATGCTCTTCAACGACACGCCCAACCACCGCGACAATTTCATAAAGCTCGTGAATGAAGGCTACTACGACGGGCTGCTTTTCCACCGCGTGATCAAAGATTTCGTGGCTCAGGCCGGCGATCCCTTCTCGCGNACAGCCGTGCCCGGGCAGCTGCTGGGCAATGGGTCGCCCGACTATAAGATCGATGCAGAAATCCTCTATCCGACCCACTTCCATAAACGTGGCGCGCTTTCGGCCGCCCGNGANGCCGACGAGACGAATCCCGAGCGGAAATCAAGCGGATCGCAATTCTATGTTGTCACCGGCAAGGTCTACTCCGAGCAGCAGCTCCGCTCAATNGAGCGCAAGGCCAACCGCGAGCTCGAACAGCAGATAAAAGATTCGCTCACCGCTTCATACCACGACTCTCTGATGGCNNTGCGNCGCGCCCGAAACCTCACCGCACTCTCCGAGCTGCAAAACGAAATCATCGAAAAGGCCGAAGCCGAAGTAAAAGCCCATCCATTCCGCTTGCCCGATCAGGTGAAGGAAGCCTATTCGACAGTGGGCGGTGTGCCTCACCTCGACGGACAGTACACGGTGTTTGGCGAAGTGGTCAGCGGCATGGACGTGATCGATAAAATCTCTCAGGAGGAAACCGACAGATATCAGCGTCCGGTCAACGATGTCCGGATCATATCAATGAAAGTCATTGACTGACAAATCAACCCGATGATCGAATACACAACATTCACTTTGCCCAACGGGCTGAGGGTGGTGCATCACTACGATCCNACCCCTTCGCAGGTGGCTGTCAACGTTCTCTACAACGTTGGNGCGCGCGACGAAGACCCNGCCCACACCGGTATGGCTCATCTTTTTGAGCATCTGATGTTTGGCGGATCGNCCAACGTACCCTCGTTCGACCATGCNCTCGAAATGGCCGGGGCCCGCAACAACGCATGGACCTCAAACGATTTCACCAATTTCTACGCCACCGTTCCGAAAGAAAATATCGAAACAGTGCTTTGGGCTGAAAGCGACCGAATGTTATCNCCGCTGCTCACCGACGAATCGCTCGAAGTGCAGCGNGGTGTGGTCATTGAGGAATTCAAGCAGACATGCCTCAANAAGCCGTTNGGCGATATAGGCCACCATCTACGGGCGTTGCTCTACCGGNTTCACCCCTACCGCNACCCCACTATTGGGCGCGAGATCAGCCACATAGAGAATGTCACGTTGGAACAAGTGCGCCGGTTTTTCTTCTCTCACTATGCNCCAAACAACGCCGTGCTCGCCATAGCCGGACCGATTCCGNTCGAACTCGCCCGCGAGCTCGTGGAGAAATGGTTTGCCACAATACCCCGGCGCGATGTAGCCCCCAGNCTCTATGAGCAAGAACCCGAAATCGACTCCCCNCGACGCAAAGAGGTGCGCGCCGATGTTCCGCAGACACGTATTATCATAGCCTACCCTATGGAAGGCTACAGCCACCCCGACTTTCGCACGGCCGATCTCATCACCGACATNCTCGCTGCAGGCCAGTCGGCNCGCTTCACCCGCGAGCTGGTGATGGCCACAGACCTTTTCACCATGGCCGACGCATCGATAAGCGGCAGCGAAGAGCCCGGATTCATAATGCTNTCCGGAGCGCTCACACGCAATGACGACGACACTATCCGCCAAGCTGAAGAAGCTCTGCTCGAACAGGCACGCCGAATTGCGCAGAATCCTCCCTCGCGCCACGAAATGGAGCGAGTGATCAACCGCTTCGAAAGCAACATGACCTTCTCTCAACTGAGCTACGTGGCTCGCGCCCGTGAGCTCGCCAAAGCCACTATCCACGGCGAGGACATCAATTCGATCATTCCGGCCTATCGGTCGATTACGGCCGACGATGTGCATCGCGTGGCCTCGCGCCTNCTGCAACCACAGCGCTCCGCCACCCTGATCTACCGCCCGCGCGAATAGCCCCACATATTATANAATACAAAGAGACGCCATGTCGAGATTTTCTTCTCTCTGACATGGCGTCTNTCTTTTTATGCAGTCCCTGAGGNGNGATTATTCTTCGTTGCGGGGCTGACGGGGTCCGCGGTCGTTACGGTCACGACGCGGGCCGCGGTCGTTGCGGTCGTTGCGGTCGCGGCGGGGACCACGGTCGCCACGGGGCGCACGTTCACGCTCCACGTAGCCTTCCGGCTTGGGCTGAAGCGCACGCATCGAAAGGCGGTATTTGCCCGTCTTCTTGTCGATTTCGATCAGCTTCACTTCCACTTCGTCGCCCTCTTTCAGGCCGGAAGCTTCCATGTCGGGAAGACGATCCCATGAAATTTCAGAGATGTGGAGCAGACCGTCGCGNCCCTGCATGAATTCCACAAAAGCACCGAAGTCGAGNATCGAGCGCACTTTTCCTTTGTAGGTCTTGCCCTCTTCGGGGAGAGCCACGATGGCGTTGATCATATCGAGAGCCTTGTCGATCGAAGCCTTGTTGGAAGCAGCCACTTCGATATAGCCGCCTTCGTCGATTTCGTCGATTGAAACGGTAGCGCCACTTTCTTCCTGAATGCCCTGGATCACCTTTCCGCCCGGGCCGATCACAGCGCCGATCAGTTCTTTCGGGATCAGCATGGTGACGATGCGCGGCACGTGAGGCTTGTAGTCCTCGCGCGGAGCGGCGATCGTTTCGTTGATCTTGCCGAGGATATGCAGGCGGCCTTCGCGGGCCTGGTTGAGAGCGCGTTCGAGGATTTCATAGCTCAGACCGTCACACTTGATATCCATCTGCGTGGCAGTGATACCGTCTGTCGTACCGGTCACCTTGAAGTCCATGTCGCCNAGGTGGTCTTCGTCGCCGAGGATGTCGCTCAACACAGCCCAACGGCCGGTTTTCGAATCGGAGATCAGACCCATGGCGATGCCGCTGACGGGGCGTTTCATCTTCACACCGGCATCNAGCAGAGCGAGAGTGCCTGCNCAGACGGTGGCCATCGACGAAGAGCCGTTGGATTCGAGGATGTCGCTGACAATACGGCAAACGTAGGGGAAATCATCGGGGAACATACGCTTGAGNGCGCGGTGAGCGAGATTGCCGTGGCCGATCTCGCGGCGGCCTACNCCACGCACNGGGCGAGCTTCGCCGGTGGAGAAGGGAGGGAAGTTATAGTGAAGCAGGAAGCGTTCGCGGCCCTGGTTGATCACATCGTCAACGATCTTTTCGTCGAGCTTGGTGCCGAGGGTCACAGTGGAGAGCGACTGAGTTTCGCCGCGGGTGAACACTGCCGATCCGTGAGGTCCGGGGATATAGTCNACTTCACACCAGATGGGGCGGATCTCGGTGGTCTTACGTCCATCGAGACGGATGCCTTCGTCGAGCACACAATTGCGCATCGCTTCTTTTTCCACATCGTGGTAGTAGCGCTTAACGAGCGGAGTCTTTTCGTCGCGTTCCTCTTCGGGAAGCGAAGCGATATATTCGTCGCAGATGGCAGCAAACGATTCAGCACGCCAGTGCTTGTCGGCGCAGCCCTGCTTTGCGATAGCGTAAGCTTTGTCGTAGCATTTNTCATGAACGTCGGCGCGGAGCGCTTCATCGTTCACTTCGTGGCAATATTCGCGCTTCACGGTCGAGCCAACAGCTTCAGCGAGCTCGATCTGGGCCTTACACTGCACTTTGATAGCTTCGTGGGCAGCTTTGAGCGCGGCAAGAAGGTCGGCTTCTGACACTTCGTTCATTTCGCCTTCCACCATCATGATGTTGTCGTAGGTGGCGCCCACCATCAGCTCCATGTCGGCACGTTCGAGCTGATCGAATGTGGGGTTGATCACGAACTCACCGTCGACGCGGGCCACGCGCACTTCGGAGATCGGACCATTGAAAGGAATATCGCTGACGGCGATGGCAGCCGATGCAGCCAGACCGGCCAACGCGTCGGGGATATCCTCACCGTCGGTCGAATAGAGAGTGATGTTGACAAAAGTGTCAGCATGATAATTGTCGGGGAAAAGCGGACGCAGCACGCGGTCAACCAGGCGTGCAGTGAGGATTTCATAGTCCGACGCGCGGCCTTCACGCTTGAGGAAGCCGCCGGGGAAACGTCCGAATGAGGAGAATTTTTCCTTGTATTCTACTTGCAGGGGCATAAAGTCAACCCCTTCGCCGGCCTCCTTGGCCGACACAACTGTTGCNAGGAGCATCGTATTGCCCATGCGCAACTCTACCGCTCCATCGGCTTGCTTGGCAAGTTTGCCGGTTTCGATCGTGATCTGACGACCGTCGGGCAGCTCGATGGTTTTCTTGATTGGGTTCAGCATTTTTCTATTTATATTATCTTGAATGTGTATATACTCTAATTTACTCGCAAAGTTAATAATTATCTATGAGATAACTATCATGTTTTCCGATTAAAATAGCCGTTCCGCCCCCTCTTTGCNACGCTTTTGCCCGATTGGGTGGAACTTTTACCTCTGCGCGAGCGTTTGATTATAGTCTATCATAATACATAGTCTATCATAATACATAGTCTATCATAATACTCGGCAAAATGAAAATGTTTGGATTTGAGGTCAGGCGCAATTCGCNTCCGGCCTATGCACATAAAGTAGGACTGGCGCTCAGCGGGGGCGGCGCACGCGGATTTGCTCACTGCGGTGCGATCGAAGCTATGCTCGAAGTGGGCCTCAGGGCCGATATAATAGCGGGGGTGAGCGCCGGATCGGTCGTGGCGGTGATGCACGCTGCAGGCATTCCTCCGCGCGAGATGCTTGAGCTGTTCGCCGAGCTGAAATTCAACGATCTCGCCAAATGGTCGCTACCCAAAGACGGATTCTTCAAACTCGATAAATTCAAGGATTTTCTGCGTCGCAACATCCCCTACACCCGACTGGAACAGCTCCCGGTACCGACGATTGTCTGCGCCACCAATTTCGAGACAGGAAAGAAAGTGGCCTTCCACCGGGGCGATATCGCCGAATGTGTTGCGGCATCGTGCTGNATGCCGATCATTTTCAGCCCTGTCACCATCGGCAAGACGCGCTACGTCGACGGCGGCGTGCTCGCCAANCTCCCTGCCTGGGCCATACGCGACAAGTGTCAGTTTCTGGTNGGCGTCAACTGCTCNCCGCGACCCAAACGCGAAAAGATCAAGGACAATTTAGTACAGGTGGCGATGCGCTCCTACGAACTGATGTCGAAAAACAACACCGCACGCGATTGCGAGCTCTGCGACATGCTCGTCACCACATCTGACATAGCCGACTATAAAGTGTTTGACCTCAAAGGCATCACCCGNGTGTTTGACACCGGCTACGAAGCCACCACCGACTATCTCCGCAGCCACGGCATCGAAGTCCCCTCTCCCTACGAGGAGCGCTGACCTCTACCGCCTGCGGTATATAATTAAGGGTCGGCCACTTCACNACGAAGTGCCGACCCTCAANTTATNTTTATNNGNTNTNAGCGCATAATCTTGCGCGACAGGCTGAAATCCTTGCCNGCCACGCGAAGGATATACAAACCCTTCTGCAGCTGAGAAGCGTTGATCACAGCTTCGCCGTTGTCAGCCTTAGCCGAAGCCACCGGGCGNCCCTGAATGTCATAGAGCGTNACATCCATCTGCTCGCCACCGGCCACAAACACTTCCAGCTGTCCGCCGCCATTGTCAGTAACAATGAGTCGCTGATCATCATCAGCCCACACATCGCCGACGGCCGAAACTCGTTCGGCAAGCACCTTCTGAATACCTTTGAGAGCATCGATCTTGCCGGCGCCCCAACGCGGTTTAGCCGTAGCTCCGCCCATGGTAAGCTGAGTGTAGGTCGATGTTTCGTTGATCACGTCGAGCACCTTGTCGTAGGTGAGCGACGGATCGGCCTGAAGCCAGAGGCCGATGGTACCGGACACGTAGGGACACGACATCGACGTACCCTGCATGGCGCCCCAGTAGTATGTCTTGCCATCGACCGTAGCGTCGGCACNCATCGTTGTCGAAGCCGTCGATCCGGCATAATAGCTGCTGTAGCTTGAGATGATGTTCGCTCCGGGAGCACACACAAGCGGAAGCTGCTGACCCTGATAGTTGGAGCCGTAGCTTGAGAAGGGAGAGATCTGGCCCACGGTGAAGTCCGAGCCGGTGTATTGATAGATCGAGCCGGTCAGACGGCCCCAGGTGGTGCGGGTGGTGTAAGCGCCCACCGAGAGGACATTGCTGCCGCAGCATCCGTCGTTGATCGAGCACACTGCCGAACCCTTTGTCAGACCAATCGGAGTGGACCCATCGGCAGTCATACGGTTTTCGAAAATCACACCGTTGCCATACACGTAGAGCTTNGTACCCGCGTCGCCGGTCACTTCAAGCATCAGATAGCGGCTTGTATTGCTCGANGCGAGAGCCACATTGTTGAACTCCATATACACGTTGTATCGGTTATTATTGTAGTCAACTGCAGCTGTCATCGAGATCGAGCCGGTAAAATATGTGGAGAACGTAGAGCTTGACGATGAGCTGACTGTTCCGGCAGCATCTATTTTCATAACTTCAACCGCCGTGCNGAAATCACCGTTATANGCCTTTAGCGAAACGCNGACCGGAGTGCTACCGTTGGTCCAGAGATCGACGATGCCGACGGTGCGACCGTAAGCAAACGAACCGTCGCTATAGGTCGAGATAGGGATAGTGCGCAGATAGGCATTGTTTCCGCTTGCCTGAAGTTCCTTCACGATCGAAAGCTGCTCATCTCCTTCATTGCCGGCGCTCATACAGATGATCCCCTTTTCGCCAAGCGAAGCGAGCGCACGCGAATAGTAGTCAGAGCCGTCATGAGGGCCGAGATTGCTTCCAAGCGAAAGATTGACCACCACAGGCTTGCCCACCGATGAGGCATAGTCCATGATATTGGTCACGCCCTGAATGATATTGGGCGTAGACAGCGAGCCCACTGCAAAAGCGAGATCCGCACCCGTGGCCACACCGTAGTAGGGTATCGGCTGGCCGGACTGCATAGTTCCGGAGCTACCGTTGGCCGAGGCAACCTTATAGAAATTACCGTTGCCCTTATATCCACCGCCGAGAATACCGGCCACGTGAGTGGCATGTCCCTGCGATGTATTATCTGTGGTAAAATTGCCGATAGTCTGATCGGTATATGCCACCGACGACCCGTCGGAGCTGTTCATGTGCCAGAGGCGCTTGATGCGCGAGGTTCCGTCGGTATTCTTAAAATTGATATGGTTTGCTTCAAGACCGGTGTCCATCATGCCGCACACCACTCCGGTGCCGTCAAACGAACGCGAAGTGCCTTCATAGGTGAAACCATCCTGCACATCGGTCACCATGCTTGCCGGACGGGCATAGTCAAGCATGGGGCGCTTCTCGTCGCCAAAACCGATCTGAACCACCTGCGGAAGCGCCGCGATCTTTTCTATCACGGAAAGCGGACAGCTGATCACGAGAACATCACCGAGTTCCGATTTGACTTCAACATCCTTGATCGACGACAATACACTTGAATCACACCCCTTTTCGAGAATAACGACACACGAAATCGTAACATCATCACTCTCCTGAGTGCCATTGATATTCTGCTCCCAGGGCGTGGGATTAGGATTTAAGTGACGATTACGGAAGTTATGAAGAATGATTCGGCCGGCAGGATTGATTTTCTGCATCGGCTCGACCGCAGTCTGCGCATCTACTCCAATCACACTTGAAACGAGCGCCAAAGTAAGGATTATCTTTTTCATTCTATGCATATTTCGAAGGTTATCATCTGCCACAATGCCGGCAGATTTACAAAGTTAGTGTCTTAAAGTGCAAAAATAGTAAAAATCCGCAGACCAACAGCTCAATTTAAAGAAAAATAACGGATTAAGAGAGTGTTTGAATTTAAATATCTCTCTTTGTGATAAAATCATTTAAATTTAAACACTCTCTAAGACTCCTCATAGTGAAAAGAAAAAAGTGACACCTGCCCGGAGCGGACAGGTGTCATTATAATCAGAGATGTAAGTTGTGCTTACATATCGCCCGGACTATCCGAGCGGAGGATTTATTTCAGTTTGCGAGTGAGGCGTATTCCAGTCCAGCCATCCCAAGCACCGGCAACCTGGTTGAGTGCCGGATAAGGCATAACTGCGAGAACACACTTAGCATCTGCAGGAGCTTCGTAGTATTCGATACCGGCTTCTTCGTCAACTCCGTAGGTAAGCTCGATGTCGTTGCCGAATCCAGACGGGACAGGATAGTTGTCGGCTGTAACAACAACACCGGTGAAACCGAAGTTGATGGTTGAAGTAGTAGCGAACGTGCCCATCATGATCGAGAGTTTAGCCTTCTGTGTCTCTTCATCCAACTCGTAAGAGAGCGGGAGGTAAATATAGCTGATACCCTTAAGACCAAATGCATAGAGTTCATGTCCGTAGTATTCAGCTTCTTTTATAGGATCCGGAGTGCTCATAGTCACGGTGAACGGACCATTATCACCGTTGGTGAACATAGTAGTACATTCGAGAGTCCACTTACCGAGCGTAGCAGTGTAGGGATCGTCAACGTTGACAATGGTCACTTCACAAGACTTATTGCCTACGGTAGCGCCCTGAACACTGGTGATTGACACTTCAAACACGCGATCATCGTTGAGTTCGCCCTGAATCCAGACGGGAGAAATTTCGATATAACCTGTTGTTTCTTCCGGACCAATATTTACGGTATATGAAGTAATGTTGTAGTGTTCGCCTTCAACAGCGGGTTCGAGACCTTCGGGCACACTGACAAGCTGCTTGGTCTCTACGGTCACAACAACCTTACCATTAGTAGTGCCGGTAACTTCGATGGGCAGATTGAAAGGAATCTGGTTTTCGTTGGCCGAAAACGTAGCCGGCAGACTAACGGTCACGCCGCTTGTGGTGTTGACCGATCCCAACAACTTGGGATAGTCCTCAGCCGTGTCGTGGTCGCAGGAAGTCAGAGTTAAGACAGCCAGAGCGACAGCAAAAAATTTATTTAATTTCATTTGTATATACTATAAGAAGTTTACACCAAAAGATTAATAGTTGGGATTCTGCTGACCGGTGAGCTGCGGGTTAACCTGCATTTCACGAGTCGGAATCGGCCAAACGAAACGGTAGTCGTTGGCGTCGTAGTGAACATTGTTGAACTGAGCGCCGATACCTTCCATGATATAAGAGAGGACAGCCATATTGGTACCTTCAAACATATCATAACCTGCTTCACGGGTCATACCATTGCCCCAACGACGGAGGTCACTAAGACGGAATCCTTCTCCGATGAGCTCTTTGCCACGTTCCTCACGAACGGCATTCACGAGAGCGCTACCCGAGAGAGTTTCCTCTTCATAGCCATCAATACGTGCAGCACGGAGATCGTTGAGATATTGGTTAGCCTTGGCTGCATTCAAGTTGGATGAAACAGAGTAGGCCTCGGCTGCAATCAGATACTGTTCCGACAGACGGAAGGGTTTAGCCTTGTTCAGAAGCGCGTTGGTCGAACCGGTATTGAGGACCGGGTTGCCGGGATATTTGTTGAATGCATACGCCAGATAGTCCACACCCTGAACCGTCATAGGATTGTAGAGTTCGAAGAATGCATCAAAACGGATATCACCATCACCGTAGGCAAGAAGCGCATCTACAGTCGGGATATAGTCAGAAGAATTCTTCTGGTTGTTACGGAGATAGTTCTCTCCGATTCCCTGACCGCCGTTGCCCTGTTCTGCCCAGGGTACGAAGAGGAGCTCCGAACCTTCGTCGTTGGTCCACATTGAAACGTATTCGTCGAAGGGAGTAAGTTCATACTTTTCTGAGTTGATCACGAGCTCAGCTTTTTCGCCTGCAGTTTTATAGTCTTCACAAAGGAGAGCGAAACGAGCCCAGAGAGCGGCAACTACGTAAGAGCTTACGCGAGCCGAGTTAGGGTTGCAATACTGTGTAGACACATTAGTTTCGTATTCCTTTATCAGATCATAAGCTTCCGAAAGCTGTTCGGTGATATAAGCAACGGTTTCCTTGATACTTGAACGGCCGACATATTCCTTACGGTTACCGGTGGGCTGGAATTCTTTCTGAAGCTGAAGACCTTTGCCTTCAACATCAAGCTGAGAAGCGTCGTAGTTAACATACTTATCAAAGAGATACCAGTAAGCGTAAGCGCGTTCGAAGTGAGCCGTGCCTTTGTAGTATTTCAGAAGTTCCACATCAGCGTCGGAAAATTCACCGCTCTCGATGAGTTTCTCAACACGGGGAATAAAGAAGTTGGCATCGTTGATGGCGATATACATATTATAGTACATATCTGCCATATCGGTGTCGCCCGGACGAATCTGACCGGTCTGCATGATACCGCCACGGTTACCATTGTCGGCCAAGCCGATAAACTGGTCCATCTGCACGTCAGGGTAGAACATGTAGTATCCACCGGTTTTGCTACGCATGTGGACGTACATACCATTGACGAATGCCTGGCAGTCGGACATGGTTTCGATATAATTGCTCTGGTCAATGACACCAAAGTTTGTGGTGTCCATGTCGCACGATGAGGTTAACACCGCAACCGAAGCAAGAAGACCTAAATATAATTTTTTCATTTTCATTTCTTTCTTTTTCAGAGGTCAAACATAATATAGATTAGAAGCTAACCTCGATACCGAATTCATACTGACGAGTGTTCGGATACTGGAACTTAACCATGTTGGTCTGAGGCTCGGGATCGTAGCCGGAGAAGTTGGTGATGGTCCAGAGGTTGCGGCCGGTGAAGTGGAGCTGCAGACCCTTGAGGCCCCATTTGTTGACGAGAGTCTTGGGGAAATCGTAAGCGACGGTGAGGTTTTTCAGACGGGTGAACGAAGCGTCTTCCAACCAACTGGTATCATCACCGAGCATAAGTTCTTCACCAAGAGCGGGGACATCAGTAACCTGACCCGGTTCGCGCCAGAAATTCATAGCGCCTACAGCCTGGTTGTAGGAAGCACCCATCTCAGTCGGGTTAGTAGTGAAGTAGCGTTCGTTGTTGATCATATATTTACCGCTCTGGAACATGAAGTTGGCAGTAGCCGAAAGACCTTTCCAGCGAACTGTAGCGCCGAAACCGCCGGTCCAGGGAGCATACTGAGACTTGCCTGTTTTAACATAAGCGTCGGAGGGGAACACCTTGGTGGGGTTATCGTTCTTGTCAAGCCATACCTGCTTACCGTCAGCGGGATCAACGCCAACGTAGCGAACGAGGTAGTACTGACCCATCGGACCACCCTTTGAAAGAATCAGGCCGGTGTTTGCAAGAACGTATTCATCGTTGCCGTCCCAAAGTTCGGAGATTTCGTTTTTATTGTAGCCAAACTGGAAGCGAGCGCCAACATACCAGTCTTTGTTCTGGAAGATATCGCCGTTGATTTCGAATTCAACACCTTTGTTAACCATTGAGCAAACATTATACAGGCCTGAGCTTACACCGGTTGCGATAGAGAAGGGAATGCTATAGATCATATCTTTGGTTGTTCGCTTATACCAGTCGGCAGCAACGCTGACGCGGTCGAAGAGACGAACATTCACACCAAGGTCATGTGTCCAGATAACCTCCCATTTGAGATCGGGGTTGGTAAAACCGCTGTAGCCGGTTGAAGCCTGTCCGGCGTAGTTGGTCATATTGGCGATCGCACCTGCCCAACCAAAGTTTGTAGCACCGTCATTACCGGCGGAACCGTAGCTGTAGTGCAGACGGAGATCGTTGAGAATAGTGCTTTCTTTCCAGAACTGATTCTTGAGGTTCCACATCACACCGGCAGCGCCGAAGTTTGCCCAGCGGTTGCCCGGAGCGAGCACTGAAGAACCGTCGCGACGATATGAGAAGTCAACGAAGTAGAGATTGTCGTAGTTGTAGTTACCGTTAACGAAGTAAGAGTTGGTAACAACTTCACCTTTAGAATAGCTTACGTTGTCGATGCTCACGTTAGTACCCTGATTCAGCAAGTTCATACGGATATCGGTAGTGTTAGAAGTAGAGACACCGAAGCCGTTTGAACGAGCGATTGAAGATTCCTGACCAACAAGCACTGACAGGTTGTGCTTATCGTTGATCGATGTGGCATATTCAGCAGTGTTGGTGTAAGTAAAGGTATAGTAGCGTGTGAAAGATTCAGCGTTAGAGCCTGAGTTGATATCGCCTACAGCACCCGAGCCAACGAGCGAACCCATAGCGGTGCGGAAGGTGGTATAGGGATCGTATGTTGCAGAATAACGGTTGTCGTAACCTTCCATGGCCTGCTGAGTCTTGATGGTCAGACCCTTTACCGGATTGATCTGTTCGTAGAGGCGAACGTTGCCGGTCAGGCGGTTGCGACCTGAATGACGCCATGAGTACGAGAACCAAGGCATATTGATGTTTGAGTAGGGAAGCTTTTCAACACGGCCACCCCATACGATGTCGCCATTGTCGTTGAACGAGTATGCGTAGGGAGAATCGTAGGGAAGAGCCATACGGGCGAGAAGCATCGGGTCAGTAAGATACAAGCTGGATGTATCATCAACTTCGGCGTTGCTTTCATAATATTTATAACCAACGTTACCGATAAAGCCCATGCGGAACCAGCTGTTGACTTTAGCGTCGAGAGACCAGGCGAGAGTGGTACGTTTCATCATTGAGTGGTCGATGATACCATCCTGGCAATAGTGGCCGAGGCTGACATAGTAGCTGAACTGGTCAGTACCACCTGTCACGTTACCTTCTACGTTATAAGTGGCAGCGTTGTTATTGAACATTACGTCGCGCCAGGTAGTAGAGATACCGTAGTTGTTGATAAGATCCTTAACACCGGAAGAGAGGGGCTGTCCGATAAGGTCGCGGAACTCCATATACTGCTGAGAGTTCATCATTTCAACATTGTCGGGCACCATCTGGCTCCAGCCGTAGCTTGCACGGAGAGTGGCCTTGGCTGTAGAACCGAATTTACCTTTCTTGGTAGTGATCACGATAATACCGTTTGCACCGCGGGAACCGTAGATTGAGATCGAAGCACCGTCCTTGAGGACTGATACCGACTCGATATCTTCAGGGTTCATAGAGTTGAAGAACGAAGAAGAAACGGGAGCGCCGTCGCAGATATAAAGAGGATCGGAAGTGAAAGTCAGTGAGCTCTGGCCACGAAGCGCAACAGAAATGTCGTCCGAGTTGGGGTCACCGGAGTTAGAGTTGATCTTCAGACCGGACACCTGACCCTGGAGAGCGTCAACGAAGTTGGCTGCGGGAGTGTTCTGAAATACTTTTTCGTTTACAACAGCGACCGAACCCACTACAGCACCGACCTTCTTGGCCGAACCGTAACCGGTTACGACAACCTGATCAAGCACGTGGGAGTCAGATGTCATTGAAACAGTCATACCGTTGGTCAGGGCAGCGGTGACGGTCTTCATACCTACGTATGTAACGGTCACTTCCTTGACAGAGGCAGGAACGGTCAGAGTAAATTCACCGTCGGCATTTGTCATAGCGCCGATAGATGAACCAACCGCCTTAACTGTTGCGCCAATCAACGGTTCATTGCCGTTGTCGGCATCAACCACCGTACCATGATAGGTCTTGTTCTGAGCGGCTGCGCTCAGAGCAAAAGTCACGATGGCTGCAAGAAATAAAAACAGCTTTTTCATACTAAATAAAAAATTAGACATATAATTAATTGGTTTTGCTCAATTGCAATGATTGGAAATCTCTTATAGTTTCTTTCTTTTTTCCTTATTTTCCTCCTTAACGCATCCTTGCGGACTGATTGGATTATGTTTTACTTTAATTGTACCTTCTTTTTTACCTATTTGCACCTACAACTTGTCAAGTTATAGATTCTGCAAAATTAATAATAATCTTTAACATTCCAACACTTAAAAGCATACATTTTTGACAATTAACATAAAATCCCTTTCATTTTCACAACATAGACACATCATAACTCGCTGAATCATGGCACAATAGACCGAATTATCACTATTTAAAATTTAAAATGTTAAAATTTTGCCAAAACGTTATTATTTACCCTCAATTGCTTTCGATTTGATAGATTTTACTAAGAAACTGTTTAAATTTATGTCGAAAATTTTATTATCAGTCAAATATGCCATGATTTCAAGAATCTTTTTGGCGCTTTTTGTGTGACTCATCAGTCGTGATGCCCGCATCACTCCTTCTTAATCACTCAAAAATCATCCAAAAACCTTCTTAAAATCGTTGGCACATAAATTTAAACAGTTTCTAAAAATCACAACAAATCCACCCGTTTTCGCTTCCGGAAAAGCAGGAATAGCAGCCATTGTCAGCAGCCGTATATCATCGTTGACATATAATATCCATTCACTCCCATATATATAATAAGGTGTATCAAATCCGACAATAAAATCCCACTCCCTGATATTTGCAAACGCGGTAGAAATGTTAATCCACGTTAAAGTGGAGCCGTATTTAGAGTAAACATAGTAATTTTACTACTTAAACCAATCGAATCAATGAAAAGACTTATACCTCTGGCCCTTTTGATGGGGCTTTCAATCACCGCACCGGCTCAGCATAAGATCAATCCGGCAGGCCGACGACTGCTCAAAAGCTACCATTCGAGCACAGCAATGTCGCGCGGCGGTGGCGTAGCTGCCGACGAGCCCACAATTTCCATGATCATCCGCACCAATGACGAGAACGCCGCGCGGATGATGGCCGACTCGGGATATACCGTCACGGCCGACCTCGGCTCGATAGCCCTGATCAAGGCGCCTATCACCGCGGCCGAACGCATTGCGGAATCCAAAGCGGTAAGAAGCGTGAGCTTCGGCAACAAGCGCCGGATGCTGATGAAAGCCACACGCGATCTGACCGGCATCAACGACGTTCACGACGGCATAAACATCAACGGCACGACGAGCGCCTTCACCGGCGAGGGAGTGGTGCTCGGCCTGATGGACGGCGGTCTCTATCCCAACCATCTCAATTTCCAGGGCCGCGTGGAACGTCTCTGGCACTTCGACTACAATTCGAGCAAAACCACCGAATATACCGCCTCAAACATCTCCAACTTCTCGACCGACGATAAGGAAGCCACCCACGCAACCCACGTGGCCGGCATCATGACCGGCGGATATATGGGCACGGCAACATTCGGCAACAACGGCCAGATTGTCAGCGGACGTATGCCGCACTATGGCGTTGCCCCCGACGCTACGCTCGCTTTCAGCTGCGGCGACCTCTACGATGAATATATCATCCAAGGAGTTCAGAACATTGTCGAATATGCCGAGGCTCAGGGTAAGCCGGTGGCCGTCAACCTCTCGCTCGGCTCCAACGGCGGCCCGCACGACGGCTCCGACGCCCTATGCACCGCCCTCGACGAGCTGGGAAAACGCGCCATCATCTGCGTGGCAGCCGGCAATGAAGGCGCCGACGATCTCTCGCTCGAAAAAACATTCACCGCATCCGACCGCACTCTGCGCACCATGCCCTTCTACAATTCAAACTACGCCAACTCCCACTACGGTCAGCTCGATATATGGTCGGACTCCGAGCAATCATTCACAGTGACGATCGGCACAGTTGACAGCGAAGGAAATATCACAAACGAAACCACCATTCCCACCTCGACCAACGGCGAGGAACTGCAACTCTCCCGGGGCGTGCGCTCGGGATCCAATAATGGCGGTGTCTACTACTGTTCGGGGGTCGACGAAAGCAATGGCCGCTACATGACATATTTCTACTTCGATCAAGCCCTCCCCTCGACCGGACGTTTCGCAATCACAGTGACCGGCAATGCCGGACAGACCGTCAATCTATGGTTTGACGGATATTCCACCTTCACCAACCGCTACTACGCCGACTCCAATCCGCTCGACGGCTTCTCGAAAGGCTCGCCCGACGCGTCGATCAACAGCATGGCGTGTGGCAAAAACGTGCTCTCCGTAGGCGCTTACTGCACCACTACATCCTGGACACGCCTGAGCGGATCGACAGGCACCAACTACGAGTCCGAGGGCGCTCACGCCTCATTCTCAAGCTACGGACGCGATTTCTCCGGCCGTCATCTCCCCGAAATCTCAGCTCCGGGAACCACTCTGATATCTTCGTTCAGCTCGGCCTACGTTGAAGGCGGCTATGGCGCCGACTACGGCGAGTCAGCCAGCGACATGGTGGCAAAAGCCGGCCCCGACACCGCTACGGACTATTGGGGACCGATGGACGGAACCTCGATGGCTACCCCCGTTGCCACCGGCACCATGGGCCTATGGCTACAGGCCGACCCTACGCTGACAATCGACCGCGTCCGCGAGATCATAAAAGCCACAAGCACCCGCGATAACTTCGTTGAGGCAGCCCCCGACCGTTTCGGTGCCGGCAAGATCAACGCGGCTAAAGGCATAGAATATATTCTCTCGAAAGCCGCACTGGAAGATATCTCGACCGACACCGACCGCGTGAGCGTCTCCAACGAGGCCAACGCGCTGACAATCGTGGCAGCCGGAGCATCTGACTTCACCGCATCGCTATTTGATCTTCAGGGTCGCACAGCGCTCTCCGCCACCTCCTCATCAAGCACTCTGAATATCAACACTTCGCAGCTCGCTCCCGGACTATACATACTCCGCCTGCAGGGCAACAATCTCAATTATTCAACAAAGATCGCAATCCGATAAATAAATTTTTATCTAAATTTGCACACATATTTTTTTTTAAAAACAGGTTTAAAACAATACACCGATGGCAAACTGGTTTGAATGTAAAGTAAGATACGACAAAATGATGGAAAACGGCGTGGTTAAAAAAGTCAACGAGCCCTATCTCGTCGACGCACTGTCGTTTACCGAAGCTGAAGCCCGCATAATCGAAGAGCAGACTCCCTTCATCTCAGGCGACTTCTCAGTAAGCGCCGTGAAGCGCACCAAGATCTCTGAAATATTCCGCGACGACACCGCCGACAAATGGTATCTCGCAAAGGTGGCATTCATCACTATCGACGAAAAAACAGCCGTTGAAAAGCGCTCCGTGTCGCAGATCCTCGTGGCCGGCAGTGATTTTAAAGGCGCCTACGACAATTTCATGGAAGGCATGAGCGGAACGATGGCCGATTTCGAACTCGTATCGCTATCCGAAACACCCCTCATGGACGTTTACGGCATCAACCTCGGCGACAAAAAATCCACTTCAGAGGAATAAATAATGACCGACACGATCGCATCACGCATCGAACGGCTACGCGCAGAGCTGCCCCAAGGGGTTGATCTCTGCGCCGTTTCGAAATTCCACCCCGCCGAAGCCGTGGCCGAAGCCTACGAAGCCGGACAGCGACTCTTCGGCGAAAGCCGCGTGCAGGAGCTGCTTGTCAAAATCCCGCAGCTGCCGGCCGACATCCGCTGGCACTTCATCGGCCATCTGCAGACCAACAAAGTGCGCCAGATCATAGGCCGCGTAGCCATGATCGAGAGTGTCGATTCAGAAAGACTCCTGCGCCTGATCGACAGCGAATCGGAGAAAGCCGGCGTCATTTCTCGCATATTGCTTCAGGTCCACGTGGCTCAGGAGGAAACCAAATTCGGCTTCACCCCCGTTGAGTTGCTCGACTTTTTCCGCAGCCGCCGGTTTGAATCGCTTCGCGCCACACACATCTGCGGACTGATGGGAATGGCCACCAACACCCCCGACCGCAGCCGCTGGACAGCCGACTTCGAAACAATCGCCGCGCTCCGCCGCGAAATCCTCGCCATAGCCCCCGACCTCCGCGGCTTCGAAACCCTGTCGATGGGAATGAGCGACGACCACGCCGAAGCGATAGCCGCCGGCTCAACCCTGATCCGCATCGGCACCGACATCTTCGGCCCACGCCAATACTGACAAACTCCGCCGGCAAACACCACAACTCATAATCCAAAAAAATCCGGCAAATTTTGCGGCATTGTACAAAAAATTTCTATCTTTGCGCTACCAAATAATTTAATATCAACCTCAGATGACTAAAACTCAAAAACCGAATTACACATTACCTATTATCGTAATGTTCTTCCTGTTTGCGATGATCTCATTCGTGACAGGTTTCCAAAATCCGTTTGGAGTGATCCTTAAGGAGCAGCTCGGACTCTCTAACCTCCAGACTCAGCTTGGCAATGCAGCAAACTTCATCGCCTATGCCTTCATGGGACTGCCTGCCGGCATGATTCTGCAGAAAAAAGGCTACAAATTCTCTGCTATCGCTGCAGTGCTTGTAGGTATCGTGGGCGTGGCGATCATGTTCATCTCATCATACGTTAAGGATAACTCATCAATCTTTGCCGTATATCTGACAGGCGCATTCGTTGCCGGATTCTCAATGTGTATGCTCAACACCGTTGTCAACCCGATGCTCAACACCCTCGGCGGTGGTGGCAAAACAGGCAACCAGCTGCTCCAGTTTGGCGGAACGCTCAACTCACTTGCCGCCACGATTTGCCCGGTGCTCGCCGGCTATCTCATGGGTGGATCGCTTCAGGGTCTTAAGCTTGAAGCCGCACGTCCGCTTCTGTTTATTGCCGCCGGCGTGTTCGTGCTGGCATTGATCGTGCTGTTGCTCTCCAAGCTCCCCGAACCGATCCTCGAAGAGATGAAAAAGGGCGGCAAAAAAGCAAAACAGCCCAGCCTCGCAGGCGCTCTCAAATTCCACCACTATGTGGGTGGCGTTGTAGCTATCTTCCTCTATGTCGGCATCGAAGTGGGAATCCCCAACATAGCTAACCTCTATATGACCAACGACCTTGCAATGAACACGGCTGTTGCCGGATCTGTTGTCGGCGCCTATTGGTTCCTCATGCTGATCGGTCGATTTGCAGGTGGTGTTGTAGGCGGCATGGTGAGCCCTAAAGTGATGCTTTCCACTGTATCAGCCATAGCGCTCGCACTCATCCTCGGAGCCATCCTCATTGACCCTGCAATGTGTATGGTAAAGATCCCCTTTGTTAAGGCTACCGTTCCGGTCAACATCCTGCTGCTCGTGCTCTGCGGACTCTGCACATCAGTGATGTGGGGTGGCATCTTCAACCTTGCAGCCGAAGGCCTCGGCAAATACACCGCCGTAGCATCAGGCTTCTTCATGGTGATGGTGTGTGGCGGCGGCATCGTGCCTCTGATTCAGGGCTATGTGGCCGACATCGCCGGCTTCCTCCAAAGCTACTGGGTGCTGTTTATCGCCGTTGCCTACCTTCTCTACTATGCTCTGATCGGTTCGCGCGTGAAACGTGTCGACTCTTCGGCAGCTGAGATTAAAGAAGAAATAAAAGAAGGCGTGATGGAAGACTAATCCACCATAGCCGATAGATATCAGCATGAGGCGGAGTTTCCGAAAGGAGGCTCCGCTTCTGTCATTTTCACCATAATTGTAAATGCGTGATTTGTAATTGTGCTCGGTTTTCATTACTTTTGCACTATAATAATAATCCCCACACTTATTCCTCACAAAAATGGATAAGAAAACAATGGACTCTGCGGCCAACAATATCCGTGTACTTGCCGCATCAATGGTTGAGAAAGCCAAATCCGGCCATCCCGGCGGTGCGATGGGTGGCGCTGATTTCGTCAACGTACTCTACTCTAAGTTTTTAGTGACCGATCCCGACGATCCGACATGGATTGCACGCGACCGGTTTTTTCTTGACCCCGGCCACATGTCGCCGATGCTCTACAGCGTCCTCGCCCTATGCGGCTATTATACTCTCGACGAACTTCAGCAATTCCGCCAGTGGGGAAGCGTCACTCCCGGTCACCCCGAGCTCGATCCGCATCGCGGTGTTGAAAACACTTCAGGTCCCCTCGGCCAGGGTCACACCATGGCCGTAGGCGCTGCCATAGCCGAACGCTTTATCTGCGCACGTTTCGGCGAGACTTGGGCCCACAANACCTACGCTTTTATATCCGACGGCGGCATTCAGGAAGAAATCTCGCAGGGAGCCGGACGCATTGCCGGATTCCTCGGCCTGAGCAACCTCATAATGTTCTACGACAGCAACCGCGTGCAGCTGTCAACGGATGTNGATGCCGTTGACACNGAAGATTACGCAGCNAAATATCGCGCTTGGCACTGGAACGTCATTGAAATCGACGGCACNGACCCCGANGCGATTGCCGACGCTCTCACCCGCGCCAANGCCGAAACCCAGCGCCCCACNCTCATCATTGGCAANACAATTATGGGACGTGGATGTGTCACTGCCGACGGATCTAACTTCGAAGGCAAATGCTCNACCCACGGACAACCCCTCAGNAAATCAGGCGCCGACGTGGCCGCCACAATTCGCAATCTCGATGGCGATCCCGAAAATCCNTGGGTGATCCGACCCGAAGTGGCCAAGCTCTACAGCGATCGCCGCGAAGAGCTCCGNAAGATCGTGGCCACCCGNCGTGCGGCCCAGAAAGCATGGGAAGAGGCCAACTTCGCNGATGCAGTGACTCTCAAGGGATTCATCGAAGGCNTCGTTCCCGAAATAGATTATCGCGCCATTGTNCATAAAGCCGACGTGGCCACTCGCACCGCATCGGCCGACGTNCTCGCCGTGCTCTCCGAAAAAGTCAAAAACATGATAGTTTCGAGCGCCGACCTCGCNAANTCCGACAAGACCGAGGCCTTCCTCAAACACACCCATCCGCTGACCCACGGCGACTTCTCCGGAGCATTCCTCCACGCCGGAGTGAGCGANCTGACCATGGCCGCNATCATGAACGGNATAATCCTCCATGGCGGAATGATGGCNGCCTGCGGCACATTCTTCGTGTTCAGCGACTATATGAAGCCCGCCGTGAGAATGGCAGCCCTCATGGAACTCCCCGTAAAATATGTTTGGAGCCACGATGCGTTCCGCGTAGGAGAGGACGGCCCAACCCACGAACCCGTAGAGCAGGAAGCTCAGATCCGCCTCATGGAACAGCTGCGCAACCTNTCGGGCAAACGCTCCGTGCTCGTGATNCGCCCCGCCGACAGCGCCGAAGCAACCATAGGATGGAAAATGGCAATGGAAAACCGCGACACCCCCACGGCTCTCATATTCAGTCGTCAGGACGTGAAAGACCTTCCGTCAGCGTCGGGCGATCGCTACTCCGATGCCGAAGGGATGACGCGCGGCGGCTATATCGTNATGGACACCCCCGGAGCAGAGGTTACGCTCGTGGCCAACGGNTCGGAAGTGTCGCTGCTGTGTGAAGTGGCAGTGCTTCTTGAAGCCGAAGGCATTCCCGCAAGAGTAGTCTCCGTTCCATCGCTCGGACTCTTTGAAGATCAGGACGATGAATATCGCAAGAGCGTGATCCCCGACAATCTCCCGGTGTTCGGNCTGACTGCCGGACTGCCCTCTACGCTCACCCCGGTGGTCAACGGTCACAAGTCATTCATCTACGGTCTCGACCATTTCGGAGCGTCGGCACCCTACAAAGTGCTCGACGAAAAATTCGGCTTCACACCCGAAAATATTCTCCGTCAGGTCAGAATGTTCATCAACAAATAAATCAGCAAAACGATCCACAATAATCCCGCGGCATGTCATTGAACAAACGACATGCCGCAGGCTTTTTCACCCCCCATTATGGCAAAACCGATTATCTACCAGCTACTCCCCCGACTCTTTGGCAACACCACCCCCGATCCCACCCCCAACGGAACCATCGAGCAAAACGGCTCGGGAAAACTCAACGACCTCACCCCCAAAACCATCCGGGCCATCCGCGACCTCGGCACCACTCATATATGGCTCACCGGAGTGATCGAACACGCAACGCAGACCGACTATTCAGCTTTCGGNATCGCTGCCGACAACCCCTACGTGGTCAAAGGACGCGCCGGATCGCCCTACGCAATTAAAGACTATTACGATATCGACCCCGACATAGCGGTCAGCATCCCTGACCGAATCAAGGAATTCGAAGCCACCNTTGAACGCATCCACAGCGAAGGATTGAAAGTGATCATTGACTTCGTGCCCAATCATGTGGCTCGTCAATACCATTCNGACGCCCGTCCCGCCGATGCTCCCGCCGATCTCGGAGCCGAGGATAACAAATCGCTCTTTTTCGGACGCGACAACAACTTCTACTATTTCCCGGGACAAGGNTTCGCCCCTTCCATTGATCTCGGCAGCGGCGAAAACCAATATNTAGAGTTGCCGGCCCGCGCCACCGGCAATGACTGTTTCTCACCCTACCCCGGCGTAAACGANTGGTACGAAACCGTCAANCTCAACTATGGAATAGATCCCGGAAACGGTAGCCATCATTTCGATCCGATCCCCTCNACATGGCACAAGATGCTCCACATCCTGCTCTACTGGGCCGCCAAAGGGATCGACGGATTCCGATGCGANATGGCCCACATGGTGCCGATCGAATTCTGGCACTGGGCAATAGCACGCGTNAAGAAACAGCACCCCNGCATCATATTCATTGCCGAGATCTACGACGTAAACCTCTATTGGCCATACATCCACCATGGCGGATTCGACTATCTCTACGACAAAGTGAATCTCTACGACACCCTNCGCGCCATCCAGACATCCGGCTGTCCGGCCTCGGCACTGACAGGATGTTGGCAGCGTCTCGGCGACATGGAGCCNCACATGCTCAACTTCCTCGAAAACCACGACGAGCAGCGCTTTGCATCCCTACAATATGCCGGCGATGCTGCCAAAGTGACACCCTCGCTCGTTGTGGCAGCCACCATCGGCACCGGAGCCATGATGATATATGCCGGTCAGGAACTCGGCGAAAAAGCCGCCGACGCAGAGGGCTTCAGCGGACAGGACGGACGCACCACGATATTCGACTACTGGTCAATCCCCACCCTCTGCCGATGGCTCGCCTCCGGATCGCCCGCCCTCAACCGCCTCACAGTAGCCGAACGAACCCTCCGACTCACCTATGCCACCGTCCTCAACCTCTGCAACGAAGAGCCGGCAATATCAAAAGGCGGATTTTTCGACCTCATGTATGCCAACTACTCCAACCCTCGCTTCGACCCCACACGCCAGTATGCCTATCTGCGCCACTCCGGTAAAGACCTGCTGCTGATCATAGTAAACTTCGACAATAAGGAAGCCGACGTAGCCGTCAACATCCCCCACCATGCCTTTGAATGTATCGACATCAATCCGGGCCGATATAAGGCAACCGAACTGCTTTCGGACACCACCACCGAAATAGATTTCACTACCGAGCGACCCTCCGAAGCCACAATCCAACCCTATGGAGCCGTCATTCTGAAATTACAGCGCAAAAAAAACAAGAAATAAAACGATTTTTGCTAACTTTGCAACATCCAAACTCATCCCAACCAACGATATGCAATCAATCATCCATCCCATCAAGATTTTCGCCGGCACAGCATCGCGCTACATGGGCGAAGAAATCTGTAAAGATCTCGGTATCGAACTCGGAAAAATGAATGTGCAACACTTTGCCGACGGCGAATTCGAAGTATCCTTTGAAGAAACCGTCCGTGGCTGCGAAGTCTACCTCGTGCAGTCAACATTCCCAAGCTGCGACAACCTGATGGAGCTCCTGCTCATGATCGATGCCGCCAAGCGCGCATCAGCCCACAGCGTTATCGCCGTGATCCCCTACTTCGGCTGGGCTCGCCAGGACCGCAAGGACAAACCCCGCGTCTCGATTGCCGCCAAACTCGTTGCCGACCTCCTCAGCGCAGCCGGCGTCAACCGAGTGATCACGATGGACCTCCATGCCGACCAGATCCAGGGATTCTTCAACGTCCCCGTTGACCATCTCTACGCATCCTCAGTGTTCATCCCCTATATCCAAAGCCTCAAGCTCGACAACATGGTGGTGGCAACTCCCGACGTTGGCGGTGCGAAACGCGCCAATTCCTATGCCAAATATCTCAACGTGCCCCTGGTGCTCTGCCACAAACACCGCGCCAAAGCCAATGTGGTCGAATCAATGACCGTGATCGGCGACGTCAAAGACAAAAACGTGATCCTCATCGACGACATGGTCGACACCGCAGGCACAATCGCTAAAGCTGCCAACCTCATGATGGAAAACGGCGCCAAATCCGTCAGAGCGCTCGCCTCCCACGCAATCATGAGCGATCCTGCTTCGCAGCGCGTCGACGACTCCGCTATGACCGAAATGATCTTCACAAACTCCATCCCCTTCAACAAGGAATGTAAAAAAGCAACGATCATCTCCGTGGCCCACCTCATTGCCGATACCATCCGCAGAGTCCACAACAACGAATCCATCTCCAAACAATACCTCTTTAAATAATCCCCCACACATCTCATCTTCTACAGCCCCGGCACAAAATAAAAAAGTGTCGGGGCTGCTTACACAATAAACCGCAATCTTTATAGTTATATATGATAAACACCGAACATCCCTACCGATGAAGATTAACCTTTTTACACGTACACTGATCCTCGTAGCCTGCGCTGCAGCATCATTCATGCCCGCCATCGCTCAGGAAGGCAACTCTATAAAAGACGATTTCAACCCCGTCCAGACCGGCGTAACTTCGCTCGGCATCGCTCCCGACGCTCGCGGTGCGTCAATGGGCGATCTCGGTGCCGCAACAGATCCCGACGCCAACTCCCAGTTCTGGAACCCTTCAAAATACGCCTTCGCCTACTCTCAGGCGGCAGCATCGCTCAGCTACACCCCCTGGCTGCGTAAACTCGTCAACGACATCTTTCTCGCAAACCTCTCCGGCTACTGGAAAGTGGGTGGTGGCGACAACCAGGCTATCAGCGCATCGCTCCGCTACTTCTCACTCGGCGAGGTGACCACCAACTCTCCCGGAGAAACCACAGTGGCCCAAACGCTTAACCCCTACGAAATGTCGTTCGANNTGGGATACTCACGAAAACTCTCCGAAAAATTCTCAATGGGCGTNGTGTTCCGCTACATCTANTCCGACCTGGGATTCTCCGACTCGTATGCCGGCGACCAGAACACCGGCGCATCAGCCTTCTCCGCCGANATATCCGGTTATTTCACCACCTTTCCCATCGTAGGGCGCAACGAATGTCAATGGTCCTGGGGATGGAACATCTCCAACATTGGATCAAAAGTCTCCTACAACAACGGCGAAGATCCTGCATTCCTCCCTACCAATCTCCGACTCGGCACNACTTTCGCATTCCCCCTCGCCGACTACCACAACCTCGCCCTCTCGCTCGACCTCAACAAACTCCTTGTGCCCACTCGTCCGCGNGAAAAAGACTATGTGACATCTCCCGAGAACACTCCCGAAAACCTTGACGAACAGCGTCAGTACAACGAAGCGCTCGAAAAATGGGAAAACATGTCGCCAATCACNGGCATCTTCAAATCNTTCACCGATGCACCCGGCGGATTCTCCGAAGAGCTCAAAGAGATCACGTGGTCGCTCGGCGCCGAATACAACTACAACCAGCAATTCTTCCTTCGCGCCGGCTACTTCTACGAAAACGCNATGAAGGGCAACCGCCAGTATTTCAGCGTAGGTGCCGGATTCTCGCTCAACGTTGTGCGTCTCGACGCAGCCTATATGCTTGCCACCGCACAAACCTCGCCTCTCGACCAGACCCTNCGTTTCACCCTCACATTTGACATGGACGGACTGCGCGANCTNTTNGGNCGCAGATAATCTCACCACTTCACATGAACCGGATTCCCGCTCCCGACTTCCGCATTGGCAACGGCTTTGATGTCCACTGCTTCGCCCCTGACCGCGAGCTTTGGCTGTGTGGCGTTCGCATACCCCATCACCTCGGCCTACTCGGCCACAGCGATGCCGACGTAGCCCTCCACGCCCTCTCCGACGCCCTCCTTGGCGCTGCCGCCATGCGCGACATCGGCTATCACTTCCCCGACACCGATCCCGCCTACAAAGGTGCCGACTCCCGGCGGCTTCTCCGACGAGTGGTCGAGATCATAGCCGAAAAAGGCTACCGCGTCGGCAACGTGGATCTGACCATCATTGCCCAGCGACCGAAACTCCTCCCCTACATTCCGCAGATGATAGAGACCATCGCCGACGATCTCGACATAGATCCCGACCGCGTATCGGTGAAGGCAACCACCACCGAACGCCTCGGCTTCACCGGCCGCGAGGAAGGCATTGCCGCCCAGGCGGTTGCCCTCATCTATCGCTGAACATACTCTTATCCGCACCGCAAGCACAGGCTGTGAGTCAAGAACACACATTTTGGCTCGCCGTCTCTTTGTATATATTCGAAAATATAATTACATTTGTGAACTATCATTTCTTGCCATGAAAATATCAACCATCATCACATTCATATCCATGGCCATGCTATCTGCTGTCGGCTCCGCATGGGCCGCCACGGATTCAAACGTAGCCATCACTCATCTTGACAACTACTATAAGTTTGTGCCGGCCAAAGACGGCAATACGCTCGAACGGATCGACATCACCTCGCAGACATCGCTCACGGCCCGACGGATCGCCGAGACGGCCATAGTCTCAGATTTTTACGATTCCGACAAAAAACTCAAGAAAGCCACGGGCGGCAATGTAAAATACGGAGCCTACTCAAGCGGCGACATTTTTTTCGACGACTCAAAGATAGTCATGGTGGAGGTCGACCTAAAAAAGCCCAGTGCAACGGGAAAGGCCACGATCACCACCTCTTATGTCCGACCGGAATTCTTCAACAAGGTTCTAATTCTTGATTCCTACGACATCGACAACGCCACCTTCACTTTCGAGGTACCCGCTTCGATGGCATCACGCTTCACATTCGAGCCCCGCAACATTCCCGCCGATAAAATAACCACCACCAGTGATAGCAAATCAGACAAGACCATCACCACTATCACCGTCAGAGATATCAAACACCCGAAAACATTTTCCGACGCTCCCTCGCTCAACATCACCGCACCCCAGATCATAGTCCGCGGCCACTTCTCCGACGTCAACGACCTCTACAGGTATTTCTACAAATATATAGATTCGCCCGACCCGGCAGCGGCTGCCGTTGAAGCCAAAGCCAAAGAGATCACCGCCGGATGCACCACCGACGACCAACGCATACAGACCATCACCCGCTTCGTTCACGACAACATCCGATATGTGGCCGTCGAACACGGTGAGTTCGGCCAGCGCCCGGACCACCCCTCGGAAGTGCTTCGCAAGCTTTACGGCGACTGCAAGGGGAGCGCCACCCTGCTCAAAGCGATGTTCCGCGCCGTGGGGCTCGACGCACGCACCGTGTGGATCGGCACAGATCAGATCAGCGACAACTGGACCGATTTCCCGGCGATTTGCTCGGGCAACCACATGATCTCAGCCGTCATGCTCCCCGACAGCATACTGTTTATCGACGGCACGGCGCGCTTCGACAATCCTCCCCACGTGCCCTTGCAGCTCCACGGCCGCCAGGCCATGATCGAGGACACCCCCGACAGATGCCTGACAGCCTTCGTCCCGTCGACGCCCGCCTCCGACAATTGTCTGGCCACCGACTTCACCCTCAACATCACCCCCGACGGACTGATCGACGCCAAAGGTTCAATGACCAACACCGGCGACTGGCATAAAAGATTTCTCTACAAGCTCAACGACACCCCGCCGGCAAAACACAATGAGACCATACTGAATCTCCTGCTCAATCAGCTTAAAGGCAAAACGGCCAGACTGACCGACGGCACCGAAATCAGTGAAACCTCATCAACCGTCACTGCCGAGATTTCCAACGTCGGCAAAGCCAAAAAGATAGGCAACGACCTTTATGTCGACCTCAACATGATGCCTGACATTTCAGCACTGAAATACGACACGAGAGATCGCACCGTAGGCGGACAGCTCTCCGCAACGATGATGTTCGATTCGAAAGTGACCCTCAACATTCCCGCGCAGATGCAAGCCGCCGAAGCGATGGATCCCGTCTCGGTCAGCAATCCATGGTTTGACGCCAACGTCACAACGCTGATCTCCCCCGACGGCCGGTCGGCCATCCGCACCATGCGACTGGAGACCAAAGCGAAATTCATCCCCGCCGACAAGCTCAGCACATTCAATTCCGACCTCAACAAACTGGCTCAGGCTTGCTCGTCGTCCATCCAACTGACACCAATCAACTAACGCTTATGCTTATCTCAAAATTCCACATCCGCCACATTCTACTGACGCTGTGTGTCATAGCGCTGGCCTCTTCAACAGTTCATGCTGACATTGACAAGAAATACATGGTCAAAATGGCCGAACGTGTATGGGCAATGCAGATGCCGGGATTTGATCCCGACGCAGATCTATCCGACTCCATCTTCCAGGGTCAGAGCGCCGTAGCCATCGCCCGCTATATCGGCATCGATGCAGATTACGATAATGATGTCAGCCCGGCGAAACAACGTTCGCTCCGCATCAGCAACCGCAACGCGACCAAAGCACTTGAAATCAGACGATGGATGGTCAAAATCAATGATGCATCGGCAGCCGAATACTACACCGAATTTTCCATTGATCCTGAATCGAGCTATTCATTAAACATCCATGGCCAAAGTGTCAGCTCAGGCTCACTCCTCACCCCCTCTAAAACTCAACACTCGTTTGACCGCTACACCTTATATTCCACCAAAGAAGCTTTCGGCGCACGCATCATCAAACCCGACGGAACCATTACCAACGTCGACATAAATGAAGCCATGACAATGACTGCTGGAAAGAAGGAAGACGATGTCCAATATAAGATTGCGATNCCCAACCTTTCGCCCGGCGACATTCTCGATTACTTCTACACCTACGAATATGATTTCGACGAAGTATCCGTCCCTGAATTTCTCATAAGCTTCCTGTCGAAATANCCCACGCGCACACTCACNATCGACATACGTGTAGACCCGAAGCTAAACATGGAATACGGCGCCTACAACGGCGCACCGCGCATCTCCCAATTCGCTAAAACCGACAAAGACAAAAACCTCTTCTCGCTGCNACTCGAAAATCTCCCCTCGCTCGATGAGTCGATCCCCTACTTCTCCGTTGCCCGGCAGATGCCGCTCATGGAGGTCTATATCNTCAACAATGAGGCAAGAGTGTCTTACGTTCCCAAAATGTCGCGTCCCGGCGGCATGCGTCTGGCNAACCCGGCCTACGTGTTGCGCGACATCGGCTTTGCCATTGTCGACACCAAGCCTTCTTCAAAATATGTGGGCGATGCACACTCGATTCTCAAAAACTGGCAGAAGCTNAACCCCGATGCCACCGCCGACGAAACCACCGACGCAGCNTGGGCGGCGCTCCGATATGNGGTGTCCAACGNCAAAGAAGGGATCACCGATCNTGAATTCGTCAGATCTTTCTACGAACTGATGCACAAGCTGGACTCCTACACCGACGCCCGCATAGGCGTGGCCAACTCCCGCAAATCTATAGANATAACCGACATAGCCAATTTCAACGACGCAAACTATTTCATCAAGTCCGGCGAGCGGTTCTATATGAGTCCGGAAAAACCGCTTGTGCTCGGCGGACAGATCCCCGCCGCGTTCGACAACGAGAACTACGTGGTGTTCACCGCGCGCCCCGACAATCCCATCCTCTATACATCGGTGGACTACGGACGCCTGCCTCAGGCAAAAGCAACCGACAACATCATGAAATCTATGAGCACTCTGACCATCGATCCCGAAGCGACCGACAGCGTCACCGTCAACACTCGCATAACACTGACCGGTGCCCCGAAGCAGATCGTCAATCAGCTCCTGACCACCGAGATGTATCGCAACGACCTGCAGTCATATCTCGGCATGAAACCGCAGAAAAACAAAACGGCTGTCGACGAGAAGGCCGAAAAGGAGGATGCACGTGAATATATGGAAAAACTGGCGCAAACGATATGGGACTCAGACGCGCCCCGCGTTGTCGGCTACACCGTGGTGCAATCCGGACTTGTCCCCACCAAGCCCGAATCGATCGTAGAAGCCTCAGGCATGGTGCCCGACGTGATCACCCGAGCCGGCAACAACCTGATGGTCAACGTAGGCAGATTCACCGGAAAGCAGCAGGATATCAGCGGATCGCAGCGCACACGCGACGTCAGCGTTCTCAGAGAAGCCCCCAACCGCGACGAAGACATCATCATTCTGAACGTTCCTGAGGGCTACGAACTTGTTGAAGAGAGTCTTGCCGACCTCAATCAGTCCGTGACCACCAAAGTGGGGTCATTCTATTCGGAGGCCACCTTCGACAGCAACGACAATACGATCAAAATCCGCGTCGTCGAACGCTATCCCCGCGCCATCATCCCCGCCGAATTTTGGTCCGATATGCTTCAGGTCATCGATGCATCCCACGCCTTCAACTCCGCCTCGCTCCTCCTCCGGCCCAAGAAATAAATCGCCCGCACATACTAATACATAAAACAGGACCGCAACCTCCATCGTCAAGGAAGGTTGCGGTCTCGTTTTATCTATTCGGATAACCGGAAAGTCAATATTTGTGATCCGGACCGGCCATTTCCTTTTCAGTAATCGGAGTGGCATTCATCTTTGCCCAGACATAAGCAATGTAGGCAATCACAAAAGGAGCAAGAAGCGAAGCATACGACATCACTTTCAGCGTGAATTCCGACGACGAGCTGTTGGCGATGGTGAGCGACGACTGAAGATCGGTAGTCGACGGATAGTAGGCCGTTGAATTATAGCCCGCTATACAAAACAGACACACCACAACCAAAAATGTTCCAATCCCGGCAGGCCAGATACCCCGACGGCATCCCGGACGCACAATCACCGAGAGAATGCCGAGCAACACCAGCACCACTCCTACCACGAAAATCAATGCTACCCACCAGAGCGTGAGCAGGTTGTCGAGATACTTGTAAGGCACAAGCTCCGCCACTCCCGTAGAGGTGATTTCAACGCCGGGCGACGTGAGAAGCACAGCCGCAAACGTCAGAAACAACACAACGAATATCCCGCCGTTGACCATCACCGACCGGCGCTGACGCTCGGCAAATGCCTTGTCGCCATCGATACTGTTGATAAAATAGAGCGATGCAAGTGTGCGCGCAAGGAAAAACACAGTGAAACCGAGCAGCAGGTTGCGCCAGTCGGCTATCGCCTCAAGTCCGTGGCTCGGAGCCCAGATGGAGATCACCGGAGCCGACGTGTCGAGCAGGTTGGTTTTCATCACCGTGAACTCGCCACCGAAGAAAAACATACCCACGGCCACTCCAAGCAGCACACATCCCACGAGTCCGTTGATAAACAGAAATACATCGTAGGTCGTCGTGCCGAAAATATTTCCCGGTTTCGACCGGAACTCATAGCTGACGGCTTGCAGAATGAAGCTGAAAAGAATCAGCATCCACAGCCAGTAAGCGCCCCCGAAGCTCGTGGAATAGAACAGCGGGAACGAAGCGAAGAAAGCTCCGCCAAACACCACGAGTGTGGTAAACGTAAGCTCCCATTTGCGGCCAAGCGCATTGACCATCATTGAGCGTTGCGAAGCATCGTTGGCTTTACACAGCAACATCGACTGCCCGCCCTGCACGAATAGCAGAAACACGAGTATACCGCCGAAAACGGCTATCAGCAGCCACCAATAAGTCTGAAGAAATTCTATCGTTGTCATCTTGTTGTTAGTTAGCGTTCATAATCCGTTTTCGATCCCTTGGAGATCTGGCGCAACATAATGCCCACTTCCGCAGCAAGGAAGGCGGTGAACATCAGCGCAAAAAGCCAGAATGTGAGCACCACCGTCGATGCAGGTATGTCCGATATTGCCGCCTGGACAGGCATAAGATCCTGAATGATCCAGGGCTGACGGCCCACCTCGGCGGTCACCCAGCCGGCCTGACTGCACACATAGACCACAGGCACTGAAAGCATAGCGATCCACTGCACCCAGCGATTGCGCAGCAACGACTGCCGACGGTAAACGGCCCACACCACAACCACGAGCAGCAGCAACAGATAGCCACCGAGGATCACCATCAGATGGAACGAATAGAACGTCGTGGCCACCGGAGGCACCGCTTCGTAAGGCGAATTCAGATAGCCGTAGCCGAAATATTTATAGTTGGCCTTCAGATCTGCCGATGCCTGAGCCATAGCGGCCGTGTCGCCGGCGGCTGAAGCCTGATCAAAACGGCGCAGAGCCTCATGAGCCTCACGTCCCATTTCAATCCTGCGGGCGTATGAATCATGACGGATCGTGTCGCCGCTTTCAGTCAGCTCCACNCCATCGATCAGATCATTGATACCCGGAACGAAAGCGTTGAAATCATGCGTTGCCAGAAACGACAGCCCCTTCGGAATAGATATATCAAACAGATACGGATCCTCACCATTTTCGGGAGTCTTATCCGGATTGAGTATNCCGAAGCCCACAATCTCCTGNCCGCATTTACCCTGATAAAGACCCTCCATGGCGGCGAGCTTCATAGGCTGCACTCGGGCCACATCGAGAGCCGATCCGTCNCCGGTCCACATGGTCAGCANCATACCGGCCAAGCCAATCGTGCCTCCGACCTTGATCGAACTCATAGCCATAGCCTCATTGCGCTTCTTCAGCAAGAACCAGCAACTCACGCCGATCACGAACACNCCGGCCAAAGCCCAGCCACTGAACACCGCATGGAAAAACTTATGCATCGCCACCGGCGAAAATGCCACAGCCCAGAAATCGTCCATCACATTGCGCATCTGGGCCGGATCAAACTCCATNCCTACCGGATATTGCATCCAGGCATTGGCCACCAGGATCCAGAGTGCCGAAATCGAAGCNCCGATAGCAGTCAGCCATGTGGANGCAAGGTGAAAGCCTCGGCTCACCTTTTTCCANCCGAAAAACATCACTGCAATAAACGTCGACTCCATAAAAAAGGCCAGNAGACCCTCGATGGCAAGTGGCGCTCCAAATATATCGCCCACAAACCAACTGTAGTTCGACCAGTTGGACCCGAACTCAAATTCGAGTATTATACCCGTGGCCACACCGATGGCGAAATTCACTCCGAAGAGCGTCATCCAGAATTTGGTGATGGCAAGCCAGCGCTCGCTTCGCTTGCGGTAATAAATCGTCTCCATCACGGCCACGATCACGCCAAGCCCCAANGTGAGCGGCACGAACAGCCAGTGGTACATAGCCGTCAGCGCAAACTGAGCCCGCGACCAATCGACCATACTCATTAAATCTTCCATATACTATTAATTTATTTCGGTTATGTTACTCAATTCTATNTACTATTANNCATAAANCNGTCAGCGAGCCGATCGCTCAGTCAGATTNCTCCTGACAGCCTGCGCNCGCTCCCGGTCGGTTGAATAGTCGCGCTGCAGAATATTGGGAAAGAAAATAAGCTTGAACACAAACAGCAGCAACACCACTTTGAGCAGAATCAACACCCACAGGGTGCGCCCTACCGTCATGTTGCGAAACCCGTCAACATACAGGTCGACCACCCGGCGGAAAAAATTCCGGCTTTTTATTTCGTCATGATTTCTTATATCGTCAGTCGTTGATGCCATATAGAATATATGTGTAGCCAAGAGAGTGTTTGGATTTAAACACCCTCTAAAATGCAAACTAAACAATTCTTTTGTCAAATCACAAATTAAAACACCAAAAACTGAAAAATTTCAATTTTTACCAAAAAAAAATGCCAAAAAGTTTGTCAGTTCAAAAATAATACCTACCTTTGCATCGCTTTCGCAACGAACCGATCGGGTGCTTAGCTCAGCTGGTTCAGAGCATCTGCCTTACAAGCAGAGGGTCGGGGGTTCGAATCCCTCAGCACCCACCCAAGCGATAGAGATCGCAAATCGAACAAAACGATTCGTTCATCGAAAGCCACCCTATCGGCCTCAGAGCCGGATAGAAACCGGGTGCTTAGCTCAGCTGGTTCAGAGCATCTGCCTTACAAGCAGAGGGTCGGGGGTTCGAATCCCTCAGCACC
>JAAVEX010000033.1 GCA_014801065.1 Barnesiella sp. | reverse complement strand
TTCAAAGCTTTCATCAGTCGCAATGCCCGCATTGCTCCATCTTCAATTTTGAAAAATCATCCCAAAACCTCTCTTTGTGCTAAAATCATTTATACTCAAACATACTCTAAGAATTTCTGCTGAATAAACACGGAGACTAATATTGTTTGAATTAAAACAGTATGTAAAACAAAAACGAGGTCCGTTGTCGCAACGCTCCTCGCTTAGATAATAAACCAATCATTATCACATTTCTTGCAATGGAAAAAGTAATCTTGCTTTCTGATATTGTAACGCCGGACGGTTGGAATTTGTTCGGTGGAGGTGTGAAATTTTTTCATTATATGAGAAACCCCTGCTCGACGGGCGGGCAGGGGTTTTGTATGGGGGGAGGGAAGGGGGATTATTCGGCTTCCTTCATGTTGTGGAACACGTTTTGGACATCTTCGTCTTCTTCGAGTTTGTCGAGGAGCTTTTCGATGGCTGCACGCTGTTCGTCGGTCACTTCCTTGAGGTCGTTGGGGATGCGTTCGAATTCTGAAGAGATGATTTCGTAGCCGTTGTCTTCGAGATATTTCTGGATGTTGGAATAGTCTTCGAAAGCGCCGTAGAGCACGATTTCTTCTTCGTCGGGTTCGAGTTCGTCAACGCCGCAGTCGATCAGTTCGAGTTCGAGTTCTTCGATGTCTTTGCCCTCTACGGGTTTGATTTTGAAGACGCATTTATGGTCGAAGAGGAATGACAGCGATCCCTGAGTTCCGAGCGAGCCGTTGTGTTTGTTGAAGTAGGAGCGCACGTTGGCCACGGTGCGGGTGTTGTTGTCGGTAGCGGCTTCGACGAAGATCGCTATACCGAAGGGGCCGTAGCCTTCGTAGGAGATTTCTTTGTAGTCGCCGGCATCCTTGTCGGTGGCTTTTTTGATGGCGCGTTCAACGGTGTCTTTGGGCATGTTGGCAGCCTTGGCGTTCTGCATAAGGGCGCGCAGACGCGGGTTGGTGTCGGGGTCGGGACCGCCGGCTTTAGCGGCGATAGTGATTTCCTTACCGATGCGCGTGAATGTGCGCGACATGTTGCCCCAGCGTTTGAGCTTACGGGCTTTGCGATATTCAAATGCTCTTCCCATGAGAGAATGTTTATAGGTTGTTTAGAGGTGAATTGATTTCAAATGATTAGCGGAGGGTTGCTCCGAGTTTGTTTTGGAGATTTGTGATGATTTTTTTCATCACGGCATCGATCTGCTTGTCGTTGAGGGTTCGGTCGGCATCCTGGAGGGTGATGGCAATAGCGTAGGATTTCTTTCCGGCGGGGAGTTTGTCGCCTTCGTAGACGTCGAAGAGCGTTACGCTGCGCAGGAGTTTGCGTTCGCTTTCGCGTACGGTCTGTTCGATCTGCTGCATGGTGACGGCGGAGTCAACGAGCAGTGCGAGGTCGCGTTTGACGGCCATTGTTTTGGGGAGCTCGGCGTAGGTCACGGCTGATCGTGTGGCCATGCGCACGAGGGCTTCCCAATCGAGTTCGGCGAAGAATACTTCCTGCTTGATGTCGAAGTCTTTGAGCAGGCGACGGCTGACAATGCCGAGAGATCCGAGGGGCTTGCCATTGCGGGATGAGATCGAGAGCGAAGCGCTGTAGATGGAGTCGGTGCCGGCAGCGAGTTTGATGTCGGCAAGGGCGATTCCGAGGCGTGCAAAGATGTTTTCAACGATGGCGCGCAGATCGTAGACGGTTGATTTTTCCTGCTGTCGCAGCCATCCGGCGGGACGAATGTCGCCGGTGATCCAAAGGGCGAGGCGCGACGATTCGCTGTAGGGAGCGAGGGGGCGTTCGGCTGTCGATTCGGCCTGGGGGTTGAAGAAGTAGACGTTGCCGAATTCATACATCATCAGGTCGGGTGAGCGACGGTTGATGTTGTGGGCAAGCGATTCGAGACCGCCGAAGAGGAGTGTCTGGCGCATGACGCTGAGGTCGTTGCTGAGCGGGTTGAGCAAGCGCACGCAGCGGTCGAGCGGATATGTGGCGCAGTCGGCATAGTAGCGTTCGGCGGTCAGCGAGTTGTTGAGGATTTCGTTGAAGCCGGATGCCGTGAGCTGTTCGCTGATGAGATTGCGCAGGGTGTTGTCGATATCGGCCTGCGATTTGAATGAGAGCGAAGAATGGACTGTTGTGCCCATTTCCACGTTGTTGTAGCCATAGATGCGGAGAACGTCTTCGACCACGTCGCAGGGGCGCTGCACGTCGACGCGGTATGTCGGCACGAGCAGATGGGCTTCGCCATTGTCGATGGATGTGATTTCGATTTCGAGCGAGCGCAGGATATCGTTGATGGTCTCGTCGGGGATATTTTTGCCGATGAGCGAGCGGGCGTAGTCGTAGGACAGTGTCACTTCAAACGGGCTGATCGGCTGAGGATAGATGTCGATCGGTTCGCCGCAGATTTCACCGCCGGCAAGCTCTTTGATCATAAGGGCGGCGAGCTTGAGGGCATACATTGTGATGTTGGGGTCGGTGCCGCGTTCGTAGCGGAACGAAGCGTCAGTCTGCAGTCCGTGTCGACGGGCAGTCTTGCGTACGGATGTGGGGTTGAAGTAGGCCGATTCGAGGAAGATATCAGTGGTCTGTTCGGTGACGCCCGATTCGAGACCGCCGAACACGCCGGCGATGCAGAGGGGTGAGGTGGCGGAGCAGATCATGAGGTCGGCCTCGGAGAGTTTGTGTTCCACGCCGTCGAGGGTGGTGAAGGGTGTTCCTTCGGGGCAGTTGCGCACCACTATTTTGTCGCCCTCGATTTTTGCAAGGTCGAAGCAGTGGAGAGGCTGGCCTATGGCGTGGAGGATATAGTTGGTGATGTCGACAATGTTGTTGATCGGGCGGACGCCGATGGCGTTGAGTCGATCCTGAAGCCATTTGGGGCTTTCGGCCACGCGGACACCTTTGATGGTGAGGCCGCTGTAGCGGGGGCATGCGTTGGTGTTTTCAACCTCTACGCTCACTGCGCCCTGTGGGGTGTCGACGGCAAAGGCTTCTACGGAGGGGCGACTCAGGGGGAGCGCTTCGGCGTGTTGTGCGGCCCAGGCGGCGAGGTCGCGTGCCACTCCGTAGTGGCTGGCGGCGTCGATGCGGTTGGGGGTGAGGTCCACTTCGAGAACGAAGTCGGATGTGAGACCGAAATATTCAGCGGCGGGGGTGCCCGGGCTAACTTCGCGGTCGATCACTATGATGCCGTCGTGGCTCTGCCCGACGCCGATCTCGTCTTCGGCGCAAATCATGCCGAGCGATTCAACGCCACGGATTTTCGAACGTTTGATTTTGAATTCTTTGTCGCCGTCGTAGAGTGTGGTACCGACGGTGGCAACCACGACGGTCTGTCCTGCGGCAACGTTGGGTGCGCCGCACACAATCTGTACGGGCTGCTCATCGCCGAGGTCAACTGTGGTGATGTGAAGATGGTCGCTGTCGGGGTGTTCTTCGCATGTGAGCACCTTTCCGATGACGAGTCCGCGGAGTCCGCCACGGATAGATTCGACTTCCTCAACCGAGCCGGTCTCCAGGCCAATCGAAGTCAGAGCCGCAGCCAGCTGTTCGGGGGTGAGGGGAGTCGGTATATAATCTTTAAGCCAATTGTAAGAAATATTCATAGGGCTACTTTTGTTTTTAAGTATATTTGATGCAAAGTTACTAAACTATTGTGTTATTGCCAAAAAAACGGACGCGCCTGCTTGAAAAAACGGCGCGTCCGAGCTTATTTTAGTTGACGATTGTGGCGTCGCGGGGTTATTTTACCAGTACACGGCGGGCGAAATCGTTGATTGTCACGATGTAGAGTCCGGTGGGGAGGTCGAATGAGTGTTCGCCGGCGGAAATAGTGCTGTTGGCCACCCATGTGATACCGTCGATGCCGTAGACGCTAACCTGAGCGTTCTGTTCGCGCGATTCGACGATCAGTTTGCCGGCGCGGCAGAAGGCATCCCAACTGTGGTATTCGAGTTCTTCAACGCTTTGGATTTCAGAGTAGTCGGTGATGGTGATGTTGTCGATGTGCCAGCGTTTTCCCAAGCTCTGACGGAAACGGATGCGTCCGTTGCCGGCCTGATTGATCTCCACGCTGTAGCTGTCGGACGTGTTTTCGGAGAGGGTGACAGCGTCGGCGAGGGTCCATGTGGTTCCGCCGTCGATGGAGTATTCGATGTTGATCACTGCATCGGCGTCATTGTCCCATTTTGCAGCTTCAAACAGTACGATTCCGAGTCCGCGGGCTTTATCTTCGTTCATGGCGAGAGAGCTTGTGGAGTTTTTGCCCATTCGGAGAGTCACGGAGTTGTTGAAGTTTTTGTCCCTATCATCTGTTCCGAAGCCACCATCGTCGACGTTCCATTTGCAGGCCGAACCCTGGAAGGTGGTGTTTTTATAAACACTTACGTCGGTTGAGGTTGGGTCGATGTTTTCCCAGTCTTCGATGAATGCCGAAGTGGAAGGATCGACCACTGATGCTGTGGCCTCGGCATCGTCGGAGGTGTAGTCGCCGGCGGTCAGGATGATCGAAGTTTCATAGTTGCCTTCGGTGGTGGCACCGAGTCGGATGTAGAAGCGGTCTTCCTCGGGCGATAGAGTGATGGTGGTTGACCATTTGGATTTGTCGGTTGAGAGCTGGAACGGCGTGTTGACCTTCACGGTGATGTCGTCGGAGATGTTTTCGATGTCGAGAAGCAGCTCGGCAGCCGAAGAGTTTTCGCCGGGGGCGGCATCAAAGTGCAGGGTGCCGTCGAAGAGCACGTCGATGTTCGGAAGGAGGTCGGCCGTGGTGACGATCTTTGTTTCCGATTCTATTGTTCCGGAAGAGAGTCGGTAAGTGTAGGTGGTGAGCGGTTCGAGGCCGGTTACTGTGTGGGTTTCGGCGGCGGCGCTTACGGTCTTGGGATAGCCGGCGATCGAGAGAGCTCCCTGGCGCACGTCGAGAGTGTAGGTGGAAGCGACGCCAATATTGACCCAGCGGATGGTGAATTCATCGCTGCTGATGTCCTGAGCGTCGTAGATCGGCAGGCCATCTACCACTTCGCATGTGAGGTCGATCTCGCGCTCCATGTCGTCGGCTGAAATGGAGAGAGTGCCGGCAATAGTGGCGGCTTTGGAGGAATTGCATTTCACGGTCAGCTGGTAGCCGGCGTTGGCTTGTGCGGCGGTGATTGAAGTGGCCGACAGGCTAAGGGTGTGGTCTTTATCGTAGACGGAGAGGGCAACGTTGCCGGTCACGCCTTTAGTCTTAATGGTGATGGTGGCCGTTTTTTCGAGATTGATGGCTGCGATGCCCATGTCGACAGTGGTGTTGGCAACGGGCTGTAGAATATCGGCGGCATTGGCTGCAGCGTCGGCATACCATGCAGTTCCTACCTTGTCTCCCCAGATGTATTCGACCAGTTCGGGGTGATCGATGAATGGGTTGCGGTTTTTCTGGAAAGAATAGATCGCTTCATTGCGGTCGATCTCCTTCTGGCTCACTTCGTCCTGGCGTGCCCATTTGAGCAGGAGGTTGACGGCCCAGGTTTTGAACACGGGGTAGGAGTTGCCTGCCATCATGTTGCCCATCTCTCCCTGAGTCCAGGAGCCGATGAGGTTGTTGTAGCAGGCGGCCATATAGAAATATGAGCGGGCGAGGTCGCCTTTATACTGATCGTCGGGTTCGAAAACTTTACCGGAGTAGCCGCTGAAGGTCGAAGTGCCGAGGCGGCCGAGGGCCTGCACCGATCCGTTGTTGGGCAGACGAGTTCCGTTGGCGCATTCGCCGTAGGGGTAGTTGGAGCGCTGTCCGTTGACTTTGCCATCGGTGGGATAGAGATGGAAGGCATCGGAATATTGAGCTGATTTACCACCGCCCCACACGCTTTTCGGCATCGAATGTTCGCGGTTGACGCAGTCGCCGATCAGGGAGTAGTTGCCGCATTTGGTGAAATTGGAGCTCCATGCTTTTGTGGTGTATATGTCCCAAAGGGTGCCGTCGGCGCGCACGTCTGATTCTTTATAGACTTCCCACAGTCCGTCGTAGCCCACGTTTGTGTGGTTTGTGATTTTTGAATAAAGAGCTTTCAGAAGATCTTGTCCTGACTTTCCTTCGCAGGAATCGTAATAGCCTGCGGGGATTTCGGCCTGTGCCGAGCCTGAGAGGAGTGCGCTCAGGGCAAACCAAAGGGCGGTCTTGGTAAATAATTTCATAGCATTCGGTGTGATATACTGATTGGTTGTTATAAATCCGATTGGAGATGCTGTGGAAAAACAGCGCACAAAGTTAACACTTCTTTTTGCTAAAACCGCATTTTTTAACATTTAATTTAGGGGCGGATTTGACGGATAGAAAAATAGTAGCTACATTTGTGTGTAGATAATAAACATGGAGTCTGAAAACAAGAATAATATGAAAGAGAAGCCGACGCTTTTNCTGCTTCCGGTGCCGNTGAGCGATGTGGCTCCCGAGATGGTTATGCCTGCGGCTAATATTGACGTGGCCCGCAGAGTGAAGCATTTNATTGTGGAGAATCTGCGGTCGGCGCGACGGTTTCTGAAGCGCTGCGACCGCNCGATCGATATCGACACCCTGACGTTNGCCGAGNTGAATGANCACACCGATCCGCAAACGGTGGCGGGTATGCTTGCGCCGATGGAACGCGGCGAGGATATGGCGATAGTCAGCGAAGCGGGATGTCCGGCCGTGGCCGATCCCGGCGCGTTGGCCGTGGCCGAAGCGCAGCGGCGCGGCTATNGGGTCANGCCGCTCGTGGGGCCGTCGAGCATACTTCTGAGCCTGATGGCGAGCGGATTCAACGGGCAGACATGGGCCTTTGCCGGCTATCTTCCCCACGAGAGCGACGCTCGCGCCCGCCGTCTGCGCGAGATGCAGCGCCGCATCGAGCATGAGCGTCAGACTCAGATATTTATNGAGACNCCCTACCGCAACAATAANCTCATCGGCGAGCTGTGTCAGCGATTGCCCGGCGGAATGTTGCTGTGTGTGGCNTCGGATATCACCGGCCCGAACGAATCGGTGGTGACCCGCACCATTGCGCAATGGNCGNGCTCCGATTATAATTANGACAAAGTNCCTACAATATTTCTGCTCTACAGCTAATGGCACGCAAATTGAAATTTTCACCGAAACNGAATCAGCAGCCCGGCTTGTTTGATATGACCGACGAGCTGATGGGTCGCTATGGCCGCGAACCATTGTCGGACGATGCGCTTCCGCCGGTGAATGATTTCATTGTCAATGTGGCNGCGGCCCGCAAGGANAAGTCNGAAGCTGCGGGCGCAGGAGCGGAGAGTGTGGAGCTCGACCGCGACAGTCTGCGTCCTGTCGANTCGATCGTGTTCATGAGCTTCGGAAGCGGTTCGAGCGGCAATTGTTCTTATGTGGGCGATTCCGAGGGNGGCTTTCTGATNGATGCCGGCGTTGAGATGGACACCGTCAGAGACGGACTGAAAGCCAACGGCCTGTCGTTTCACAAGATCAAGGGGATATGTCTGACGCATGACCATAGCGATCATGTCAGATTCGTTTACTCGATTGTGAGGAAATATCCTCATATCGGAGTGTATTGCACTCCCAAGACGCTGAGCGGATTGNTGCGCCGACATAGTATCTCGCGCCGCATCAAGGACTATCACCGTCCGATCTATAAGGAGTTTGCGTTTGANCTGGGNGCGTTCAGGATCACAGCTTTCGACGTGAGTCATGACGGCACGGACAATTCCGGCTACTTCATCGAGCATGGCGAGCACACGTTTGCCGTGGCTACCGATCTTGGGTGTATCACACCGCGTGTGGATCATTACATGCGCCTTGCACGCTATATTATGATCGAAGCCAATTACGATGCCGAGATGCTTCGCAACGGACCGTATCCCATGTTTTTGAAAGCGCGTATCGAGAGNCCTACCGGTCATCTCGACAACAAGGAGACGGCGAGATTCCTTTCGGAAATCGCCAATCCGCGCCTGTCGCACGTGTTTCTGTGCCACCTCAGCAAGGATAACAACACTCCGGAAAAGGCACTTGCAGCGGTGAGAGAGGCATTGCTTAACAGCGGAGTGGCATCGATCGGCGATGGGACGTCGAGTATCGAGAGCCGCCGGGCGGCCATTCAGCTCGTGGCGTTGCCGCGCTATGATGCCTCGCCCCTCTACGGGTTGCGGTTTGATTCCGACAGCTAAATACTACCCCGGGAAGGGTGTGACAATNGATAGGGGATTAGAAGCGGGTGGAATTGTGAAATTTTTATAAAATTGTAATATAAATCCAAAATATTATGCTTAACTTTGCCGGCAGAAAAAAACATTCCGGCAGGAATCCGGCAGGCATAATGTTACGTGATAATATATAGCCTTGTGTATTGTATGAGATTACAATAACTTACTATCATAATTTATCACATTTTCTAACCCAATCCAACATTTATGAAGAGACTGCTTCTCTTAGCCAGCGTGATTTGGCTTGCGTGTGTTGCCGCTGTTGCCGCACCCAACATCAATTGCGTCGGTCAGGTAGTGGACGAAATGAATGAACCGCTTGCCGGAGCCAGTATCCGCGCGGCGGGCACTCAGCTTGTTGCCATAGCCGACACCGATGGTAATTTTAAAATCAACGTTCCGGCCTCCTGCAAGAAACTGATCGTTTCGTTTGTGGGCTATAAGGCTGTTGAGCTTACTCCTGCCGCTAAATTAGGCGTGATCCAGCTTGAGCCGGACTCGCATCTGCTCGACGACGTTGTCGTTACGCAATCTATCGGCAAGACCCGTGAAACACCCGTGGCAATGTCGACTATCTCGGCCGAACAGCTCGAATTCAAGCTCGGCAACTCAGAGCTTCTTGAAGTGCTTAAAACCACNCCGGGTGTCTATACCCGTTCAGAAGGTGGCGGCTGGGGCGATGCCAAGACCCGTATGCGCGGCTTCCAGAGCGAAAATATCGCCATGCTCATCAATGGTATTCCTGTCAACGACATGGAATGGGGNGGCGTGTATATGAGCAACTGGGCCAACCTCAGCGACGTGGCNTCGTCGATCCAGACTCAGCGCGGTCTGGGCGCCACTATCGTGTCTACCCCCTCGATCGGCGGTACGATCAACATCACCACCCGCACCATCGACGTTGAAAAGGGTGGCAGCCTCTGGTATGGCATGGGCAACGACGGCATGAACAATATCGGCTTCAAGCTCTCGACCGGCCTTATGAAAAACGGCTGGGCCATCACCCTTCTCGGCGCACGCAAGTGGGCCGACGGCTATGTGCAGGGCACGGCTTACGAAGCTTACTCATGGTTCCTCAACGTGACCAAGAAGATCAACGACCGCCATCAGATCGGTCTTACCGGTTTCGGCGCTCCGCAGTGGCACGATCAGCGCAACTACAACAACGGTCTGACCATCGAGGGATGGCAGAGTGTGCGCGACTATATGGCCGGCGAAAGCCCCTATCGCTACAACCCCACATTCGGTTACCGCAAAAATGGTGAAGTCTACAATTCCAACCATAACTTCTACCATAAGCCTCAGATTGCCCTTAACCATATCTGGCAGATCGACAATTCNTCGTCGCTCTCCACNTCGTTCTATCTCTCGATCACATCGGGTGGCGGCCGCACCGGTCTTGGACGCTCGGTGGTGAACCCCGACGGCTCGAAGACGAGCTATTCTTCATCGTGGTATGGTGCAAACAACGGCAATCTCAACATGCAGTTCCGCACCCCCGAAGGCTATTACGACTATGCAGCCGTGGANGAAATGAATGCCGCTTCGACTACCGGTTCAAACATGGTGATCGGCAAGCAGCTCAACAGCCACGAAACCTACGGCCTCATCTCATCTTATAAGAAAAGCATCGATCTGCGCAATGGCGACAAACTCGCTCTGACCGGCGGTCTGGACCTCCGCTACTATGTGGGCCACCACAAGACAGAGATCTCTGACCTCTTCGGCGGCGAATATTATATCGACAATGCCAACCGTCAGAATGTNCAGCCCTACAACAATGCCGTGTACAACAATACAAACACTGAATGGGTCTACGAACATCTCCATGTGGGCGACGTNGTGAACCGTAACTACGACGGCTTCACCTGCCAGGAAGGTATCTACGGCCAGGCAGAATACACGATGCTCGANAAGCGCCTGAACCTCGTGCTTGCCGGCGCGCTCAACAANAACACCTACTGGCGTAAGGACTTCTACTACTATGATGCCGAACACGCCCGCTCCGAAACGAAAAACTTTATCGGCGGAACGATCAAAGGTGGNGCTAACTACAACATCGACAAACACAACAACGTGTTCTTCAACGCAGGCTATATCAGCCGCGCTCCATTCTTNAGCTACGGTGTGTTCCTTTCGTCGCAGCGCTCCAACATCACCAACCCCGACGCTCTCAACGAGAAAGTGGGCTCGATCGAAGTGGGCTACGGCTACCANTCGCCGAAGTTTGCCGTTGATTTCAACGCTTACTATACCAAATGGATGGACAAGACCATGAGCAAGGGTGATCAGATCGATCCCGCTATCGCTCAGGATGGTTCNACCTACTATTACTTCGCAATGTCGGGCGTTGACGCACGCCACATGGGTATCGAAATCTCAGCCAAGTACANGCCGGTCAAATGGTTTGAACTCGACGCTATGCTCTCGCTCGGCGACTGGCAATGGGATTCGAACGCTACCGGCTATTTCTACAACCAGAACGGCGCTCCGCTTTCAAANCTCAACGGTACGATCGCTTCGGGCATCCTCGCCGAAGATCACCTCCACGCCACTCTCGAACAGAAGGGTGTGAAAGTGAGCGGCTCGGCTCAGACCACCACTTCGCTCGGCGTGACATTCCGTCCGTTTAAAGGCTTCCGCATCGGNGCTGACTGGACCGGATATTTCCGCAACTACTCCGACATCTCGCTGACATCGTCCAACCTTCAGAACGGNAAGGTNCTCAANCCCGGCACGCCCTGGAGAATTCCCTGGGGTAACTGCTTCGACATGAATGCCAGCTACCGATTCAAGCTCGGCGCGCTCGACGCAACGATCTATGGTAATGTCAACAACCTCTTCAACTATAATTACGTGACTCAGGCTCAGACCGATCTCGGCGCTGTCGGCGCTTGGNACAATGCCAACCGCGTGTTCTACTCGTTTGGTCGCACCTACAGCCTCAAACTCAAAGTCAACTTCTAATTAACCCCCTTCAGACAATTCATTAAGATATGAAAAAATATATCAATCGCCTGGTAGTTCTTTCGGGTTGCGCTATGGCAATGACTGCCTGCGACGACAATTCGTGGAACGACAAGCTCGACGGATTCGAAGGACTCGACACCGATAAGTCGACCACNACCGTGGANTATACCATGACTCAGGTTGACTACGCTTCGCTTGCCGGTCTGAAAACCGCCAAGGCCTATGCCGAAACCGAAGGCACCGCCGACGAACTTAAGGCAATGGGGTCGCTCGGCTACTTCACTGATGTGATCGACGCTGAATCTTATGTGCCCTTCTTCCTCGCCGACGAACGCTGCCCCTACTTCGCTCTCAACAATGGATCTTACATCCGTGTGACCTACGAGACAATGGCCGGACAGCCCGCCGTTGTGACCGGTGCAGCCAACGCTGATAAATACACTGTCACCACCGATGATTATATCTCGGCATGGGACAGCGATCAGAACTACACCGAAGCGTTTGCGCCCTCATGTGCAGCCTCCAAGTATATCCCCACGATACTGAAAGATGCGTTTGCCGATGCCGATTCGGGCAAGTATGTGATCGTTAACTACAATCAGTCGGCCACCGATCCGGTGTTTGGCGGCTCGGCTCCCGAGACTCCTGAATTCCAGCTTTCGTCCGTGCTCGGTTCGATTGAAACCGGACAGGATATCAACGTAAATGGCTATGTGAGCGCCGTGTCGACTCAGGGTGCTATCGTGACTGACGCTTCCGGCTCGTTATTCTGCTACGCTCCGACCAACAATGCCGACTTGAAGATCGGCGATCAAGTGGAACTGTCGACAACCGTCAGCTCTTATAACTTCGGCTTCCAGACGCCCAAAGGATCAACCCCCGAAGTCGTAGGCTCGCAGGCTGTCACTTATCCCACGCCCAAAACTTGGACCGGCTCTGAACTCGACGATTTCGTGGCTGCTTCAACAGCTTCCGGCGCATCGCCCATCAGCCCGATCTATTCGCAGTTTACCGGCACTGTAGTGGTGAGCGGAAACTATATCAATATCATCCTCGACGGAACGACCGTGCAGGTGAGCCCCTACGGACTCGGCAGCACCGGAAAGGCTCTCTTTGTCGACGGCTCTACGGTGACTTTCGAGGGCTATGTGATGGCTCTTGCCAGCAAAGGCAAATATCTCAACACTATCATCACTAAAGTAGGCTCCACCCCCGTAAAAACGGTTAATGCCGCTTCAGCCGCCTATGGCCCCGTGTCGCGTGCGGTGACTGTGGCTTCAACTTCCGAAAACGCCATGTATATGTTCGATGGCAAGAAGTGGGCTCCCGTGGCCAATATGACCGTGCTTAACCATTCCGATTATCAGGCTATGGGTCAGAGCTACGACAATCTCTCGGGATCGACTCCCAAGGAATTGCTCCCGCTCTACCTGCGTCAGACCTATCCCTATGCTCAGCCCGACGAAGTTCGCTATGTGGTCTACAATTATTACAACGGATCTGAAAACGTGATCCGCTGCGCTGAGTGTCGCTACACCGGCAGCGAATGGACCGGCGGCTTCAACGGCACTACGGTTGTGACCTCGCAGTTTGTCAAGAAAAACGGCACCTGGGTGTATAGCCCCGACGTAGAGATTACTCTCCCGGCCGGTCGCGGTGTGGCTATCTCCACGCTCTATTATCAGACTTGCGTCGACTGGGTGGCAGCCAATGTTCCCGACGGTTCGGCCTATGTATCGTCCTACGGTAATAACGAGTACTACTGCGGTACGTCGGCATATCAGGGCAACGTCGATCTGCGCGCTTCGGCCGCCAAGACGCAATATCCCGGCTATGACTCGATGACCGACGAAGAAGTGATCGCGCTCGAAAAAGAACGTTTTGAAAAGGAAGTGTTCCCCGCCGCACTCGCTATTCTGCACCCCGATGCAGCTCCCACGGCCAAAGGTGTTGAGCCCTTCTTCACAATCCACTTCTATTACTACACCGGCACTGCCACCGAAGCGGCTACGATCGTTTATCAGGTGAAAGCGCCCGCAACATTCACATTCGTTTCCTGCACTTGGAACGACTGATGATCTGAATACAACAAGGGGCCGGCGCTGACCGCCACCCCGAAGCATAATCCCGACGAGGCTGTGTCGCTTTGCAGACGCAGCCTCGTCTTGCTTTTCCACGGTTAACGATGTTTTCTATTTGTGTAACTCGCAAATTATGAGTAAATTTGCGTTTAATAAACGAATAATATGCCTCTGACAAAAGACGAAATACGATCGCTACTCAGCGATATCGAAAATGAACGTGTGGAACGCACGTTAGCTACTGACAATACCAAGAAAATATCAGAGGCAATATGTGCGTTTGCCAATGATATACGTGATTCCAAAAAACCGGGATATTTTCTAATCGGGGCTGATGATAACGGTAGCCTTGATGGACAAACATTTACCGATCAGCAACTACGGGCATACTCCGGTTTACGAAATACCGGTACGATTCTTCCACCACCGGCAATGATGGTTTACAAGGAGAGATTACCGGATGGTGAAGTTGCTGTTATTGAAGTTCAACCGAGCGACGATACTCCGGTAAGATACAAGGGAGTAATTTGGATAAGAATAGGTGCAAGAAAGGCTGAGGCCAATACGGAGGAAGAACGGATTCTGACAGAAAAGGGACAAGCTCATAGTTCTTCTTTCGATGGTCGTCCATGCCGCGAGGCTACCATTGATGACATTGACATAGATCTCTTCAAGAATGAGTATTTGCCGAAGGCTGTATCGCCGGTTACTTTAGCGAAGGATAAGCGCAGCGTAATTCAGCAGCTCGCATCTTTGCGACTTTTCGATACTCGATTTAATTGCCCGACGTATGCCGGAATTTTGTTGCTGGGACTCGACCCGCAATATTTTATTCCGGGCGCATACATTCAGTATGTGAAGTTTGCAGGAACTACTCGTGCAACAAAGGTGTTGAAAGAAAACCGTTTCAAGGGCAATCTAATCTCAATGCTAAAAGAACTGGAGTATTTCATCAAATATTCCATCGAAAGCAAACGTCCTGAATTTGTTAGCGTTCTACGCGAAGAACCAAGGATTAACTATCCGTGGGAGGCTATCCGTGAACTGGCTATGAATGCAGTAATGCACCGTGCCTATAATGGTAACAACTCTCCGATAAAATTCTACGAGTACTGCGACCGCATAGAGATTGATAACCCCGGAAATTTATACGGCAAAGTCAATTTGGAAAACTTCCCCAACGAGACCGACTATCGTAATCCCAATATAGCCGAGATAATGCTGAATCTGGGTTATGTCAATCGTTTCGGAAGTGGCGTAAATACCGTATCAACACTTCTCGAAGAAAACAAAAGTAACCCTGCTGAGTTCCTTCTCGGTGATTATACCACATTCAAAGTTGTTGTTAAAAATGCAGATGTCATAGAAAATGGCACCGAAAAATCTGAATTTGGCACCGATAATGGCACCGATGGCACTGATAGTGGCACCATTAATGGTGCCACTGAAACAATGCGGAACAATAGCGGAACAATAGCGGAACAATACGAAACAATAAGCGGAACAATCCGGAACAATCCGGAACAATCTGAAAGTATCTTGGATTTAGTCTTAGCACAAATTAGGAAAGATAAACGAATTAGTGTGAAACAGCTGTCAAAGATATTCAATAAAACAAGAGCATCCATGTTCCGAATTATTGAGAAACTTAAAAATGATGGTAGACTTCGGAGAGTGGGATCTCTTAAGTCCGGCTCATGGGAAGTCATTGAATAAATGTGATAATTGAAGGGTAGCAAATATGGAAGATCCCAAAATCTCAAAAGAGTTGATCGAGGCGTTCCGTCCTATCATGGATATGAATAACGCACAGTTCCGGCAAGTTAAGACTATGCTTGCGGGATTTATCGCTACGCAAGAAAGAGATTTGGACTATATGGATGGGTATATGGATACTCTTTTTAATTTTATGGATCCACTATCAGAGACAGAGGTGTTGATGCGCCAATACTATGACTATATCGCTACTTTTGATCCGAAAGAGGCTAAGGAGCGGCTTGAGCGGCTTGAAGATGATATGGGATATATGACCAAAATCGTATATGCCGCTGGATTAGTCGCAAAAGACCTCCATAAAGGACAGCGTGACAAGGGCGGTCATGACTATTTCGAATCGCATCTTCTAAAAGTTGCATCAGTCGGATTTGATTGGAAAGAAAAGGTGGTTGGATTTCTTCATGATGCCGCAGAAGATTGCGATGTGACCGTAGATGATGTTCTGAAAATGCTTGACGCAAAGGTATCGGAAGTGGTTGACAATCCAAAAGGAAGTTGGTGGGAGGAAGAATGGTGGGA
>JAAVEX010000032.1 GCA_014801065.1 Barnesiella sp. | reverse complement strand
AGAAGGAGCATAGCGAGCTATGCGACTGAACGACAAGTCAAAAGAGCAAAAAAGAAGCCGCAGATAGTATAAAAGATAAATGATTTACTTACTATCGTTTAATTTTGAATACTTACTTAATTACCATTAAACTACATCATAACGGAAACCATGAACGTTGTTGACCGCTTTCTCCAATATGTGAAGTTCGACACTCAGAGCGACGAACTCACCAATATGACCCCCTCTACCCCGGGACAGATGATTTTTGCACAACATCTTGAAAAAGAGCTCCGCGAGCTCGGTCTCGAAGACATCTCTCTCGACGATAACGGCTACCTTATGGCCACACTCCCGGCCACTACCGACAAGCCCCTTCCCACCATCGGTTTCATCGCCCACCTCGACACATCGCCCGACATGACCGGACGCCACGTTTCGCCTCGCATCGTCGAAGCTTATCCCGGTGGCGACATTGTGCTCAATCAAGAGAAAGGCATCGTTCTCCGNCCCTCTGAATTTCCCGAACTNGANCACTATATCGGTCAGGACCTCATCGTGACTGACGGAAANACACTGCTCGGTGCCGACGACAAAGCAGGCATNGCCGAAATCATTACTGCGATTGACTATCTGAAGAANCATCCGGAAATTCCCCATGGAAAAATCCGCATNGCATTCAACCCCGACGAAGAGATCGGCAAAGGCGCTCATAAATTCGACGTCCAACGATTTGGATGCGACTGGGCCTACACGATGGATGGTGGCGAAATCGGCGAACTCGAATATGAAAATTTCAACGCTGCCGTGGCTCNCATCACNTTCACNGGACGCAACGTNCATCCCGGNTATGCCAAACANAAAATGATCAACTCGATCCGCATCGCCACGCAGTTTGCCATCATGCTTCCTCGTTGGGAAACGCCCGAACACACTGAGGGCTACGAAGGATTCTACCATTTGGTCAANATCGAAGGNACTGTTGAAAAGACNGTTCTCACCTACATTATCCGCGATCACGACCGCGACCGTTTCGAACGCCGCAAAAAAGAGTTTGAACATCTCACCCGCAAAGTGAACCACGAATTTCCGGGNGTGGCCGATCTTGAGATCAACGACCAATATTACAACATGCGNGAGAAGATCGAACCNGTGAGCCATATTATCGACATCGCNATTCAGGCNATGAAAAATATCGATATCGTCCCCAAAGTGGTCCCCATACGNGGCGGCACAGACGGAGCACAGCTCTCGTTCAAAGGTCTCCCCTGCCCCAACATTTTTGCCGGCGGACTGAACTTCCACGGTCGCTATGAATTCGTTCCCATCCCTTCTATGGAAAAGGCATCTCAGCTCATCGTGGAAATNNCCCGACTTGTNGCTGAGTAATCCTCACCGACTCCATCTATGCCAAAATTGATAGTGATAACAGGCCCCACCGGGTCGGGAAAAACCGCTATTGCGATTGATCTCGCCCGGAGGCTTGACTGTCATATCCTNTCAGCCGATTCCCGTCAGATCTACAAGGGGATACCGATCACCACGGCCGCACCCACAAGCGACGAACTGGCAGCCGCTCCACATCATTTCATCGCCACCCTGCCGCTCGACAGCTACTACAGCGCAGCCCAATATGAAGCCGATGCGCTCGACCTTCTCGCCAAGCTTTTCGCCGACAATGAATATGCCATCCTTTGCGGAGGCTCAATGATGTATATCGACGCCGTGGTCAGAGGGATCGATGATCTCCCCACTATCTCCCCTGAAATCAGACAGGAAGCCGCCGAACTCCTGCGCGACAAAGGNATTGAAGGTGCGCGTAGCGAACTCCGCCGGCTTGATCCGCAATATTACACTCAAGTGGATCTCAACAACCCCAAACGCATAGTCCACGCCATTGAGATCTGCCGCCAGGCCGGCGTACCATATTCCTCACTTCGAACCGGTCAGATCAAAAAACGCCCCTTTGACACCATACAGTTTGCTTTCGACTACCCTCGCCAACAACTTTTCGATCGCATCAACCTCCGCGTGGAAAAAATGGTGCAGGCAGGAATGATAGAAGAGGCCGAAAGCGTAAGCCATCTCCGCCATCTCAACTCNCTCAACACGGTTGGCTTCAAGGAGATGTTTGCCTATCTCGATGGAGAAGCCACCTTACCGTTCACCATTGCACGCATCCAGAAAAACACCCGCGTCTACGCAAAAAAACAACTCACATGGCTTAAAAAACGCCCGGAAACCATACTCCTGCCNCCCTCCGCCACAGCATCCCACATNCTCGACCAGATTCGCTGATCGCCCCNNAAAAAAGAGGCTGCGNCAATATTATTTTTGACACAGCCTCAATTATTGCGTTAAACTATTATCTTAGAGAGNGTTTGGATTTAAATGATTTTAGCACAAAGAGAGGTTTTGGGATGATTNTTCAAAATTNAAGAAGGAGCAATGCGGGCATTGCGACTGATGAAAGCTTTGAAAAAGCGTCCAAAAGATCCTTTGTGATGAAATCAAAAATTAAAGAACCATTATATAATATTTAATTTGGTTTAAATTCAAACACTCTCTTAGAAACTGTTTAAATTTATGTGCGAAAGATTTTGAGGATATTTCAGGATGAGTTTTGCAAGTTGAAGAGGGCGCGATGCGGGCATCGTGACCGATGAAACTTGGCAAAAATCGCCTGAAAGATCATTAAAATCAGAGCATATAAAAATTTTTCGCATAAATTTAAACAGTTTCTTAGAGTGCGGGAGATGCCGATGCAGGAGCCACAAGGGTAGAAGTGGCCGGTTTGGCTTCCCATCCGAGAGCACTTGCACCGAGCACGGCAGCATCAGCCTCTTTAAGTTCCGACGGGAGAATCGACACTTTTCCTTTCCAGATGCTCAACATATTCTTCTCCATCGCTTCGCGCATCGGTTTGAGCAACAGCTCGCCGGCCTTNGCCAGACCACCGAAAATCACAAAAGCTTCAGGAGCAGAGAACACAGTGAAATCGGCCAGAGCCTCACCGAGAATAGTGCCTGTATAGTCAAACACCTGCTTGGCAAGCTTATCGCCCGCCATAGCTGCGTCATACACATCCTTCGACGTAATATCCTCTACAGGAATGTCGCGCAGACGCGAAGGCGTATCCGTGATTTCGAGATATTCACGGGCTGTGCGTGCAACGCCTGTAGCCGAGCAATATGTTTCCAGACACCCGGTGCGTCCGCAACCACACAGTCTTCCATTGTTGCGCTTAACAATAACATGGCCCAGCTCGCCGGCAAAACCGTCGTGTCCGTAGACCACCTGTCCGTTGATCACGATACCGCTACCAACACCGGTACCGAGCGTTATCATAATGAAATCCTTCAGGCCGCGAGCCGCACCGTAGGTCATCTCGCCGATAGCCGCAGCATTGGCATCGTTGGTGATCGCCACAGGAATACCGAATTTATCAGTAAGCATCTTAGCAAATGGGATAGGCGTAGGCCAGGGAAGATTCACACCATCCTCAATCACACCGGTGAAATAGTTGGCATTAGGCGCACCAACACCGATACCATAGATCTTATCTTCTGCATCGATCGATTTGACCAGACGCATGGTTTCTGTGTAGAGCTCATCGATATAATCTTCGATTTTGCTATGTTTGCGGGTTTTGATTGAGTCACTTGCGAGTACCACTCCACGAGCGTCGACAATACCAAACACGGTGTTCGTTCCACCCATGTCGATGCCGATAACGTAAGGCTTAGGATTATTCATCTTGATATTTGATTTAGATAAGTTATTTCTTCATTTAATAGTTTCTGAGAAACTGTTTAGATTTATGTGCGAATGATTTTGATGGGATTTCAGGATGAGTTTTGCAAGTTGAAGAGGGAGCGATGCGGGCATCGTGACCGATAAAACTTGGCAAAAATCGCCTGANAGATCATCAAAATCAGAGTATANAAATTTTTTTCGCATAAATTTAAACAGTTTCTGAGNCCAACAAAGTTAACGAAAAACTTTTATTGTATGCTACTTTTAAATGATTTTAGCATATATTCAGCCAAATATCTCGATAAAAGTCANGTTTTTNATAATTTTTATGATCNTCANCCATNCCGATTATTGGTAACCGGTCGAATTATGCGTAACTTTGCACATTTACAACACCCACTTTACAATGAACAAAATACTATCTTATATTGCAGTTNTGGCGACTGCACTCTTTGCCTTAACCGGTTGCTCCGACAGCAGCGACGATCCGCAGCCTGCACTCCCCGTTAAGCCTGAAATTTCGCGCGCAGTNCTGGTCTACATGGTGGCCGACAACAATTTGAGCCGCTANGCCGCCCTGGATCTGAAAGAGATGGCNTCAGTGGCAGCCAAGGAATGTGAGGANAACAATGCCCGATGGATCGTNTATTATAGCGGACCGGACCAAAATCCACGCCTCATAGAGTTTAACGCCGAAGGAAACGAAACTATNCTGAAACAATATCCGGCCGACGTTAAATCAGTCACCATCGAACGTATGCGCGATGTCATTTCCGACTTCCGTCAGATAACACATGCCAATCAGACGGGAATAGTCCTTTGGAGCCACGGAACGGGTTGGATCGACGATCGCGGGAGCATTGATGAACCCTCCGACAAGGATATGATTGATCCTCAATCCTATGGTTACGACGGCTACAGTGGCGCCAGAATGAAAGTGACCTCCCTNGCCCGNGCTCTCACCGGATGGGACCTCGACTTCATTTACTTCGACTGCTGCCACATGGCCACGGTGGAAGTGGCCTACGAACTCCGCCACGCAGCCAACANAATGGTGGCATGCCCCACCGAACTCGGAGTAGAAGGAATGCCCTACGATAAAAACATCGGNCCACTTCTGAGAGGCGATGTAACACAAGCCGCACAAAACACTTTCGACTACTATCAGTCTCACTACAACGTGAGCGCAGATGCTGTCATGGGCTACTGCATCTACGGATGTGCAATCACAGTGGTCGACCTCTCCAAAATGGACCGNCTCGCTCAAACCACACACGCCATCATGACCTCAGGAGCATCACTTCCCGACGATTACTCGCCGGTAAAATATTTCCGCAACGGTGTCACTGACGGAATCTACGACATTTCGCACTATATCAACAGCTACCCCGCAGATGCCGAACTTCTGGTGCAGTGGAACGACAGCTATTCCGATGCAATCATAAGCTCCAACCACACCCCAAAGGTATATTTCCTCGACGCCACCAACTTCTCCGGACTCGGATGCAACATCATCCTCTCCGCCGANCAAGCCTCCTATGGCGGATTCGACAGCTACCAATGGTGGAGAGATGTGGTAGCCGCATCATTTGAATAAACGAATATCACAATTTACCATACACNACGATGAACCTACTCCAGATCCCGCTTATAGAAGAAAATCCCGAAGTTGCAACCAAGACAGCATCACTTNCCGCCGATGCCGCCGAATGGAAATCACTATCGCTTCAGGAACTGATCAATAAACTCGCCTCTACGATGGTCGACTTCGCCATCCATCTGGCCATAGCTATAGGAGTGTTCTATCTCGGTAAATTCGTGATCCACCGCATCTACTCCTTCGTCACGGCTATTCTCGTGCGGCGCCATGTCGATAAATCGCTCAGCACATTCGTGTTGAGCCTGATCAAGATGACGCTCTATTTCATCCTCGTAGTGACAGTGATAGGCATCCTCGGCATCAANACCAGCTCGTTTATTGCACTATTCGCATCGGCCGGTGTCGCTATCGGTATGGCGATGAGCGGCACNCTCCAGAATTTTGCCGGCGGCGTACTGATCCTCCTGCTCAAGCCCTACAAAGTGGGCGACTACATCGAAGCCCAAGGATATGCCGGAACAGTCACCGAGATNCAGATATTCTCAACCATCATCTGNACCCCCGACAATAAATCGATCATAATTCCAAACGGCGGTCTTTCCACATCGTCGATCAACAATTGGTCGCGCGAAGAATACCGCCGCATCGACTGGACAGTATCCATCGCCTACGGCGACGACGTTGAGCTGGCTCGNCGAGAAATCCTCTCGATGCTCGAAAACGATCAGCGCATCGTCAAATCAACGCTTGCCGACGATATCGAAACACGCACCGAAGAAGCTCTGCAATCTCATCCCGAAATCGCCGAACCTGCTCCACAGCGCCGAAGCTGGCTCCAGAAGCTGCTCCGCCGCAACCGCCCCGCTAAAAAGAAAATCACCGAAGCCGACCTCCAGAGCATATCTCCGCTCTCGAGCGCNAAACTCAATGCNGATCGCGCTCCNAAAGTATTCCTCGCCTCGCTCGAAGCAAGCTCCGTCGANCTCTCCATTCGTGCATGGGTTCTCTCAAAAGAATATTGGGACGTATATTTCAGCTTCAACGAACTGTTCTACCGCGAATTGCCTAAACGCGGACTCAANTTCCCGTTNCCCCAGCTCGACGTGCATCTCAACGCCCCGCAACCATCCGAATGCACCGAGACAGCACAAAAACAATAATTAACATCATTTTGCTTGCATTTGACACAGAATTGAATGGTAAAATTGCCGTTTTTTTGTAATTTTGCATCATCTCCCCCCGAATATATAAACCCGCCGGACAGCACAGGGTCGCAAACCCCGACGTTCGGCTGAGGATAAGAATTTGACATTTACGGCCACTTCTTACCTTGAACACCGTGTGTTGGCCGCGCACTCTCCTCAATTCGTGCGGGATAAAAACACACACTTTGCCCCCCCCGACGCCCGGCATCCACTNCCGGAGCGTTTTGAGATGAAATAAAAAAAACGACATAAATGACAAGCAAATGGAATTACTTACCCCTTACTTCCGAAGAGCAAAGATCAGAGTCAGAGTTGGCTAAGAGTTTCGACAATGTGCCCCCGATCAGCGAATTGCTGGTCCAGCGTGGCATAACGTCGCCTGCCGAGGCAGAAAAATTCTTCCATCCCTCGCTCCGAGATCTTCACGACCCCTTCCTCATGCCCGACATGGACAAGGCGGTCGAGAGGCTCAATAAAGCTATGGGTAAAAAAGAGCGGATCATGGTGTTTGGCGACTACGACGTCGACGGCACCACGGCCGTCGCATTGGTGTATAAATACCTGCGCCAGTTCTACTCCAATATCGAGTACTACATCCCGACCCGCTACGACGAAGGCTACGGCATATCGAAAGCCACGATTGACCAGGCCGCCGAAAGCGGAGTCAAGTTGATAATCATTCTGGACTGCGGAATTAAAGCGATCGACGAGATAGCCTATGCNAAAACCCTCGGTATCGACTTCATAATCTGCGACCACCACGTCCCCGACGACGATCTCCCAGAGGCCGCTGCNATCCTCAACCCCAAACTNGATGGATCGACCTACCCCTGCCAGCACCTCTCCGGCTGCGGTGTGGGCTACAAGCTGATGCAGGGATTCGCCATGAGCAACGGCATCCCCACATCCGACCTCGAAGCCATGCTCGATCTCGTAGCNGTCAGTATAGCCGCCGACATCGTTCCGATGGTCGANGAAAACCGCATAATGGCCTACCACGGTCTCAGACGCATCAACTCCAACCCAAACATGGGACTCCGAGCCATTATACGCATCTGCGGACTGACCGGAAAAGAAATCACCATCTCCGATGTGATATTNAAGATCGGACCGCGCATCAACGCCTCCGGACGCATGCAGAGCGGCCGGGAAGCNGTCGAACTGCTCGTGTCGCGCGATGCATCGGAAGCCTACGAAATCGCCAAATCGATCGACCAATACAACAAAGACCGTAAAGAACTCGACAAGCGCATCACCGAAGAAGCCAANGCCATCCTNGAACAGCGTGGCGAAATGGACTCCGACAAGAAATCGATCGTGATCTACAACAAGGACTGGCACAAAGGCATTATCGGAATCGTAGCCTCCCGACTGACGGAGCTTTACTACAAACCATCAGTAGTCCTCACTCTGGCCAATGGNCTCGCCACNGGCTCCTCNCGCTCGGTCCAAGGATTCGACATNTACAAGGCCGTAGATGCNTCGCGTGAGCTCCTNGAAAACTTCGGCGGCCACCCCTACGCCGTTGGNCTTTCGCTTAAAGAAGAAAATATCCCCGAATTCACACGGCGATTCGAAGAATACGTTGCCCAACATATTCANCCCGAACAGCTTCAACCACTGCTCGACATCGATGCCTTCATCACCTTCTCGGAGATAACACCCGCATTCGTCAATACGCTCCGAAAATTCAATCCATTCGGTCCNGGCAACAACAAGCCGGTGTTCTGCACACGCAATGTCATGGACTTCGGCACGAGCAAACTCGTGGGTCGAAACCTCGAACACATCAAATTCGAATTAGTCGACGACACCTCAGGCAAAGTGTTCAACGGCATTGCTTTCAACATGGCCGAACACTTCGACTACATCCACTCGCGCAAACCGTTTGACATCTGCTTCACCATCGAAGACAACAAACACCGNAGCGCCACNTCTTCGATCCAACTGCAGATCAAGAGCATACATATCAAACACTGATACCACCATGTCTGCAAGGACTCCTGCCGACATACTGCAACAATACTGGGGCTACAATTCCTTCCGCGAATTGCAGCCCCAGATCATTGATTCGATTCTCAGCGGCAACGACACGCTCGGANTGCTTCCTACCGGGGGCGGAAAATCGATCACTTTCCAGGTCCCNGCACTGATGCTCGAAGGGCTGACCGTCGTGGTCACACCGCTGATCTCTNTGATGAAAGACCAGGTGGACAATCTCAGAACACACGACATAAAAGCCGCTGCAATCCACTCCGGACTCTCCCGATCCGAACACCGCCTGGCGCTCGACCGCTGCCGCCTCGGCAAACTGAAAATCCTATATCTTTCCCCCGAAAAGCTGCAATCTCCCACATTCATCGAGGAGTTGCGAACATGGAACGTTTCGCTCATCGTCGTCGACGAGGCCCACTGTATCTCCCAGTGGGGCTACGATTTCCGNCCTTCCTACCTGAAGATAGCCTCCCTCCGCAAACTTTTCCCACACGCACCGGTGCTTGCACTCACGGCGTCGGCCACACCCGAAGTGGCCGACGACATCATGACNCAGCTNGGCTTTCGCTCGCGCAACATCTTCGCCCGCAGCTTCACGCGCGAAAACATATCCTACATAGTTCGCTACACCGACAACAAACCCGAAATGCTCCTGCGCATATTCCGATCCACACAAGGCACCGGAATCGTCTACGTCCGTTCGCGCCGCCGAACACGCGAGATCTCCGACTTCCTCAATTCTGCCGGTCTGTCNGCCGACTATTATCATGCCGGACTCCAACCGGAAGAAAAAAACCTGCGCCAAAACAAGTGGAAATCCGGAGAAACACGNATCATGGTGGCCACCAACGCCTTCGGCATGGGCATCGACAAACCCGACGTGCGGGCCGTGGTCCATGTCGATCTCCCCTCATCCCTTGAAGAGTATTATCAGGAAGCCGGACGTGCCGGACGCGACGGCAAACCGTCATGGGCAGTGATCGTCACCACTCCCGCTACCGACAAGGCCACTCTCACTCGCCGGCTCAACGAAACATTCCCCGACAAGGACACCATTCGCCGAATCTACGAGCAAGCCTGCAATTTCCTTGAAGTAGCCGTTGGCGACGGCTACAACTGTCTCTTCGAATTCAATACCTCACTTTTCTGCGAGCGATTCCGCTACAAACCGCAAGTGGTCCGNAACGCACTGGCCATACTGACACGTGCCGGCTATCTCGAATTCATCGACGAAGTCTCCACCGAATCAAGGATAATGGTACTGATGAACAAGCGCCAACTCTACGATCTTCAGCTCGATCCGCTGACCGACCGCGTGTTCCAGCTCATCCTGCGCACCTACACCGGACTCTTCTCCGACTATGTCAAAATATCCGAGGAACTCATCGCCTCCCACCTTTCAATCACNCCCCTGCAAGTCTATCAATCGATGCTGGCTCTCGGCCGAGCACATGCCATACACTACGTGCCTCGNCGCACCACCCCCTACATCTTTTTCCCTACATCACGCGAATTGCTCAAACACATTCATTTCCCAAGAGCCGTCTACGAAGACCAGCGTGAGCGCCTCAAGCGCCGCATCGACGCNATGAGAAGCTTCACATTCGACACCGACCGTTGTCGCGTCAACACCATGCTACGCTACTTTGGGGAATCCCCCGAAAAAGAGTGCTCCACATGCGACGTATGCCGNGCCAAACGCCGCCGGCCGAAAACATCCGATGCATCCCTGCGCCAAACCATCAAATACCTTTCCTCACAAGCCACTCCCCCGACCATCGACTACATAGCGCAACAGGCAGGCGTAGCGCCCGACCAAGTCATATCGGCCGTCAGAGAGATGCTCGACGAGGGTCTGGTGACCGTCAGAGGGAATCAGGTAGCTTTTTGCGGCGACCCATCCAAACCGGAAGCATGATGCATCCCGCAATCAGATAAATATAATAGGTGATCACTCTCCACACCACGGCTATCACCAGCGCCATCGATCGCGTGGGAAGAAGATCGCCATAAAATGTGGCAAACAGCCATTCACTCACTCCGCTACCACCCGGAGTAGGCGACACCGTCAGCAGCGTCCACACTACAAACTGCCGGGCGAACACCATGAGCTGCGATGCCTCCGGTGCAAATCCCATAAAGAGCGCGTTGACCACNAGATAACGGCTCACCCATGTCAACACGGTCGCCGCCATCGCCTCAACCCACCATCTCAGAGAGCGAGTGCGTATCTCCGCTCCCGTCTCAATCATATTGTTTCCGAAATCAACAGCCTTTTCGTGCCAGCGTCTCAGCCAGCNCATCTTGAATAGACGCCTGATCCATCCAGCTATAGCGTGAGGGAATACAAGAGCACCCAAAAAGAGAAACACCGTCAGTAACCCTACTCCGCCGTAGACNATCCAAAANGCAAGGCGCGATCCGTCAGCCACAGCGNCATCGCCTCCAAACGAAAACAACCCCGCATCCGAAACAAAAATCAGAAGNAGCGGACACACNATCACGATAAAAAGATTATCGAGCATCAACTGTATCATCGATAGCGACGCTCCGCGCCCAAGCGGAATNCCTTCNCGCTTGAGAAACACCATGCTAAGCGCCGAACCGCCGGCCGTAGTGGGAGTGACTGCCGATGTAAACTCACACATNACCGTCACCTTGAATGTCTGCCACCACGACAGCTTCCTGTCAGTCAGCACTCGCCATCGCCACATCATCCCCCACTCTCGCCCGACAACGAAAAGACAGGCCAGNGCTATGCAATAAGCCGCCCGGCCTGTCCATGGAATTTCTTTAAATTGTTGAAGNGAAAACTCACTGCCCATCAGCCATGCCACCACACCNATGCCGATTGCCACCGGCAGAAGTGTCTTTAGCAGCAGACTGTAAGCGGGTTTCATACTTCTGCTTCGGGTGCTGTCGCAGGAGTTTCAGGGGCTGCCACAGGGGCTGCCGGCTCTACCGNTTTAGGCTCGGCTGCCGGAGTTTCGGTTTCGGCATCAGGAGCCGTCTCTTTCACNGCATCAGAGGCCATCGGCTCCGATTCGGTTTCCTCCTCGCCGCGTTTCTTACCCTTGGCCGGAGCTTCAATCGGCTGAGTTACTGTCGGCTTACCGATATTGATCTGAACCACCTTATTACCCTCTCTNCGATTCACCTCTTGATCGCGGTCAGAAGGATTGACAATGATAGGCATCCCTTTCTTGGCATACTTCACGAGATCAAGCACACTGTTGTTGTGCAGACGAATACATCCGTGGCTCACACGACGACCNAGCGAACCGGGNCCGTTCGTGCCATGAATGCCGACACTGCGGGTAACGGGCGTCTGCAGGCGGATGAAGCGCGGACCATACACACCTCGCGTCGGCGATGTATANCCGGCATCATTCGTATAAAGCCAATCGGTTGAGTTATAGATACCTTCGGCTGAGAAAAATCCTTCGGGCGTACGGCAGTCGCTACGCTTNTGTTTCGTTCCATAGTTGCGCGCACACGCCATCTTGTAGGCTTGCTTCTCGCGTCCGTACTTATCGAAAAGAACCACGTACATCGACGGCTTGTCGACCACGATAAAGTAATCATACTTATTCTGCAGCAAGCGCTTGGTATAGTCCAGCGACTGCTCGGCCATAGAGATCAGGATGCCCGAATTATACTTTTCAGCATCGGCAGAATTGCGCATATAATCAATGGCCTCTTGNGCCGTAGTGATTTTGCTGATCTTAATACTGTCGGTATTCTTTTGCTCNACGACAGCAACCTTNACCGTATCAACCTCNGCCACAGNGGCTATCGAATCAGCGATAACCTCTGCAGTTGCATCTATAGTCGCTGCGTCAGCATCATTGTGTCCGCCACAAGATGCCAGGAATAAGCATATACAAAATGACGAAAGAAATGTGGTGAAATTCATGTGATAATGACTTATTTCTTAAAAAATTGTAAAAAACTTTGCAAAGTTACAATTATTCCTCCACAGCCACAAATAATTAACAGCCCTATTTGTTAAATAGGACCAAAATGGACCAAATGGACTCAAATGGACTCAGCAAGCNNNCTATTCAGCGCATCCCCTGAGTGGTGACCTTACTCCACCAGNCTTCGTCGCGCCGCCATACTTACGGCGATAGTAACCACACAACTGCAGGATGTCCANATAAAAAANGATCCGTAGCCAATCGCTGTCTGAATCCATCCCGCAAGCATCCCCTGGACCATCATCCCNAGCGACATCAACCCCGTGGCTATCGCATAATAGGACGTGCTTCGCGCTCCGCNTGCAAAATGAATAAGATAGAGCATATAGGCCGTNGTGCCGAATCCATATCCGAACTGCTCCACAAAAACACAGATCTTGATCGTCAGCAGCGATGGTGTCGGACCAACCGAAAGCCACACAAAGGCCAGACAGGTCAGCGACATACTCCATGCCATCGGCATAAGCCATTTTCGCAACCCGCCTCGCGCCACAGCCCATCCGCCTATGATTCCGCCGCTTAGCAGNCCGATCAATCCCACCGTGCCATACACCACACCAACCTGCGATGTGTCNAGTCCCAATCCTCCGGCCTCNGGGGAGTCAAGCAGAAACGGCGAGATCAGTTTTATCAGCTGTGCTTCCGGAAACTTATACAGGAAGATAAAAAGCGTTGCCACAAGTATTCCCGGTTTGGAAAAAAATCCCGCAAACGTGTCGATCACCTCTCGCCCCACTTCTCGAATCGAACGGGCGCTCCGGGTCACATCTGCGGCCGGATGTGGCAGCGAGAAGATATGCAATGCGGCTATCAAGGCCATAAACCCCGACAGTATATAGAAAGTGACGGCCCATGCCTGAGGGATATCTCCATAACTCATCTCCAGATAGCCGGCAAGCATCACGAGCGGCCCCTGNCCGAGGAGCATCGCCAGACGATAGACCGCCGTACGGATCCCGACGAAAAAGGATTGTCCGCGCTGATCGAGTCCGAGCATATAGAANCCGTCGGCTGCTATATCGTGAGTGGCCGACAGGAATGAAACCACCATAAATGAAGCCATCGATCCGCGAAACCATCCCGAACCGGGCAGCGACAGCGCTATAGCCGCAAATCCTGCCGATATAAGGATCTGCATCGTTATGATCCATCGGCGTTTCGAGCTGAAGATATCAACAAACGGACTCCACAAAGGCTTGACCACCCACGGCAGCGACAGCAACGATGTGTAAAACGCAAGCTCGCCATTGCCAAGACCCATCCGTTTGTACATGATCACCGCCACGGTCATCACAACTACATACGGCAGGCCTTCCGCCAGATATAATGTCGGAACCCAAAGCCATCCGCGCATGAGCGACGTATCCTTTTTCATTCTCTCGGTTATTGTTGCTATACTTTATGGAAAGTGTCGATAGTGGTGAGCTCCGAGCCGGGGAAGTAATGGCTCAGAATCGTACGGTAATCATACCCGCGAGTAGCCATNACGGCNGCGCCGATCTGACACAGCCCCACTCCGTGGCCCCAGCCCGCTCCTCGCAGTCTCCACCGGCGGGCCACTCCCGATTCATCCTTTTCGCCGGATTCGACCACAAACGCCGAGCTATAGAGATGCGACGGCGACAATGTGCGACGTATTTCAAGCTCTTTACCGATTATTCTTGTCAGCTTTGTCCCTTCGATGCGCAGCCTGTCGATCCGCCCTGATGGTCCTCTGTGAAGCGGTTCGATCCCGACTATCCGGCCGAAGTCAAGCCCCGACCTGCGTTTCACAATCTCTGCAAGCTCTTCGGCTGAATATTCCACGCTCCATCGATATAGATGCGGGGTGTCGCGGTCATAACTGTTGAGCACCATGGCAAGCACTTCCGGACCGGGATCGGCACAGAATGCGTCAGGATTCGTAGTGATCCATTGATGAGCGTCGCGCTCTTCCGAGAGGTCAGCCGCCACCGACGGATCTCTATCCGTCACAGCCGGAAGATAGGCAAAATCCACCGGCTGCCAGCATGTCGAAAAGCGCTCCGTAACCCCTCCGCAGCATTTTGAAAANCGGGCATCGCAAAGCTCTCCCTTATATGTCAGCACCAGTGAGCGAGTTGCCTCAATAGCCTCAGCCACCTGCGGAACCGACACTCGTCCTACTCCCTGATAGCGCTGACAATGGTCGTCGGCACATACATCAAAGCGCGTGTGCGACGCATGATCATACCATTTGATTATCNCCTCTTGATCTGCCGACACCGGCTGCTGACACTCCAATTCTCTGCCGCATCCCACTATCTGAGCCAACGCCCAGCTCCGCGAGATCACGGCATGAGCCTTAAGAAACTCAAGCGGCGCGTCGGCATTCATCTCCGATGATATGACGCTCTGGATATAGCGCTCGATNGGCAGTCGGTTTATCGCCGTCAGCATCCCGCCCTCGGCGGATGCAAACTCCAGCTCTCCNTCAAATGTCTGATCCTGCTGCTGTTGCCAATGAAAATCGATTCCTATCGTCACACCGCGCAGCGTAGCGGTCGAGGCAGCCGAAAGCGGACGAAGCATCGACGGCCGGGCCACACGGAGACTCGTGTCACACACCATCTCCGTATCGTTCAGCATATACGGCCCGTGGAGATCCACATCCATCGCCTTGGCTTCCATGATTCCGACCGATATCCGGGGCGAAAGAAACAGTTTGATCTCCGATGCCGAATAGCCGGTCTGGAGCAATATCGATTCAATCTGATCCGGTCCGAGGGTGTCGAAATCCTCTCTTCGGGGCACTACCATCACCCCGGCCATATCGATCGAAGCGGGCGAAATCATTATCTCCCCCTCGCCGNTGCCGAAATTAGCCGGACGATGCTTCCTGCGGGGAATAACAATCAGATGATACTCCTGTCCGCGCTTGCGTGCAAGCAGATTGATCTTGGGTTCAACCTCGTCGGCTTCGCGCGGAAGCTGTGAAAGTATATTATTGAACCGGCCGGCTATTTCAGTNGGATCAGTCGAACAGATCATCACCATCACCGTCGGGCGGCTCAATATCCTGATCGGTTCGGTCTGATCTCCGGCATGGTCCCATACGGGAAAGCACTCGCTCGGCGCAGCTTGGAAATGAGCATGATCCGGTGCCGATGCTCCACAGCGCGGTCCGTTGTAAAACACCGTAAATCCCTCAAGATCCGATGCAAGCGACAGCATATCTTCCAGACGTCCGTCGATCCGCTGATCGCAATGATCAGCCGCCACTATGGTCAGATGATCACGAAACACCGGATATGGATTTACAAGAATTTCATATCCGTTATATTGTAGCGCAATTTGCTCCGCCATTCGATTGGCGCGGCAAAGAAAACACGGTCGGGATGCGATCGACAGACTGTCCACCCTTGCTCCGGTCGAAACAGCGCGCGCCGGATTATGCTGAAGAATGATCGGAAGGCCCGAAACATCCACAGTGCGGGTGATCACACTGCTATCAAGGTCGGCATGCCGACGGGCAGCCTCGGCCCACGACGCCAGCTGCGCCGATATAAACTTGTCAATATTCATTGTCTGCGTTGGCGAGCCGCGATCTCCCACGTGCGCAGGCGATCCTTGTATGAATTNAAACGATTGGCTTTCTCTCTGCTGAGCGACGAGTCCGAATTCCCTTCCCAGCGTCGGCACAGGTAAAGCACATCAAAAATTCTCCCTATCCTATAATCGCGCGAGAGCCTTAGACCCATGGCATAATCCTCGCCATAGCTCACGTCGGGCATCGGATAGCGGCGGGCTATACCGGTAAAGAACGCACGCGGNGCGCCCAGTCCGTTGACTCGCAATAGATTGTTGTGTCCGTTGTCGTCGGTCCATTCGCGGTGATCTATCACTCCGGGGGGCAATTCGTTGAGATTGAAATCCGTAAGCATATAAGATCCTACCACCATTGCGCATAGCTCTTTTCTGAAACACTCCACTATCCGCCCTACTGTGTCTGCGGAGTTATAGATATCATCGCTGTCAAGCTGTATGGCAAACCGACCGCAACGCTCATCGGCAAGTGCAAGATTCCAACACCCCCCTATTCCGAGATCTGTCGATTCGGGGATGATATGTATGAGTCGTGGATCGTCGGCAAGGCGGCTGATCACTTCAGTAGTTCCATCGGTCGAATGATTGTCCACCACGATCACATTAAATTCAAATCCCGGCTGCTGATCCAGTGCGCTGAATATCGCATCGCCTATCGTGTTAACCCTGTTTCTAACCGGAATGATCACTGATGCCTCCACCGGATAATCACCCGGGAAGCCATCAAGACGGCTGCGTTCGCCGAGCCATGCACCTATGCGGCGCAGATGATCCGTAGCCACCCGCTCCATCTCAAGCTGCACCATGCGGTTGCGCGGATCGACGTAGGCGAAGTGCGCTTCGCCACCATCCTCAGATGCTGTCTTCTCAGCATTTCGTCCGGTGTAGAGCGTTTCAGGTATGCGGACTGCCGGGGCCTCAGCCGTCAGAGCAAGTCTCATCCTGTACCAACCGGCATAGTCAAGCTGTTCATCCTTCATCTCTTCGGCTATGCGGCGAAACATTTCCACATTGACCATCACTACCGGTCCGAAGTCGAAATCATCCCTGATCGAACCATTCTGATAGTCTATACAATTTCTCACAAGCTTACATCCGTCGTCGGTCAGATACAGATAGTCACTATAGACGATCGATGCGCCTGTTTCCTCCATGATGCGTTTCATTCTGTCGATGGATCTATCGGCAAAATCCACACTCATGGACTCATCCACGGTCAGCAGCGCATAATCGCCACATTCGCTCATCGTCGCTGCTATTCGCACGATATCTGCCGTCGAACAAAGTCCGCTAACGATTCCCATACTATTATTTTTCACGATATTATTGATTTAGAGTATGTTTGGATTTAAATCCAATATCCTCTTAAGGAACTTAAAAATTGCGGGGGAGCCCACCACTACTGATTCGCCTCTGTCGGCGCGGAAGCTGCCGTGATCCGCTCCGGCCTCCTCTGCAATGAGCAGAGCGGCACTCACATCCCAGCGGTGGAGATTCATCTCCCAATAGCCGTCGAGATAGCCCGCTGCCACATAACAGGTATCGATCGCTGCCGATCCGAGGCGTCGAAGATCCCTGACGTGAGGCAACACGGCTGCCACATTATCCAGATTATTGTCTGGATTGACATTTTTATCCACCGGAAATCCGGTCGAGACAACCGCACGAGCGGGATCCGTTTCCGTCCCACACTTGATCGGTCTGCCGTTAAGTGTCGATCCCTTTCCGCGCACTCCGATAAAAAGTTCGTCAAGTGCCGGAGCATACACCACGCCCAGCATCGTCACTCCATCATATTCGAGAGCGATCGACACGGCGAAAAGCGGAAGCCCGGAGTAGAAATTGGTAGTGCCGTCAAGCGGATCGATCACCCACTGCCAGCGCGATCCGTCCTGTTCGCTCAGTCCCGATTCTTCGGAGAGAATGGAATGGTCGGGAAATCGTTCTCTGATGCGAGATATGATCAGCGTTTCACTGCGTCGGTCGGCTTCGGTCACGATATCGGCCGCGTTCAGCTTTTCCGCTACGGGAATATCGCTTCGGCGGAAATATTCAAGCTGAATCTCGCCCGCCTCCCGTGCCCATTGTGCAACATCGGCAGCAAGTTCTTGAATATCAATCATTTTCAAAACCGTTATTGATAGGCACCTGACGGCAGAACTCCTGCTTGAAAGAGATAAGCGTCTCGGTGCGCCCGGCGTTAAGCAATGTCAGCTTGTCATGTATGATCTGAAGCAAGTGCTGATTGTTGCGCGCATAAAGCTTGGCCAAAAGGTCATACTTACCTGTCGTGTAGTGCACTTCGACCACTTCGGGGATATCCCGCAATGCCGACGCTACTTCGTCAAAACGTGTAGGATCATTAAGAAAAAATCCTATATAGGCACACGTATCGTAGCCAAGCATCGCAGGATTGATCATCGATTCAAAACCCTTGATCACACCCTGCGCCGAAAGTTTCTGTATACGTTGATGAACAGCAGCTCCGGAAACTTTACATTCGCGTGCTATTTCCAGAAATGGTTTGCGTGCGTTATCGGAAAGCATCGATAGGATCTTGCGATCCAGTGAATCTAAACTATTATTTGACATATTAGCTCTTTTTTTACAATGTCCTGTCCACGGATCGCTACGAACCGAAGCAACATTCATCGCAGCCCGGCAATCCGTTTCGGGAGTACAAATTTACTAATTATTTCGCAAGTTTCGTCCCAAAATATTATCTTTGAACTCTTATTTTTTATCATAAGTAAGTGTTCATAATTAATTTATAAAATATGCGAGCTTATTTTTTAGAATATTTTGGTGCGGAGAGAAGGAGCATAGCGAGCTATGCAACTGAACGACAAGCCAAAAGAGCAAAAAAGAAGCCGCAGATAGTATAAAAGATAAATGAATTACTTACTATCGTTTAATTATGAATACTTACTTATAAGCAATGAAACATCTGATCTTCATAGCCCTATTTGTTATTTCATCTGCCCTTCAGGCGGTGGCTGCCGGAACGCCGGATTATGCCGACCAAACGCAATCCGTAGGCCTTGTCATGAGCGGTGGCGGAGCAAAGGGAATTGCACACATAGGTGTGATTCAGGCGCTTGAGGATAACGACATTCCGATCGACTATATCACCGGCACTTCGATGGGTGCAATCGTGGGTAGTCTGTATGCATGCGGCTACACGCCGTCGGAAATGATGGATATCATTCGGTCCGAAAGCTTCGCCAACTGGTCGACAGGCGTGATCGACAAACGCCTGACCTATTATTTTCTGCAGGATGATCCACGCCCCACGATGATCAATCTCAATCCCGGCGACAGCGATTCAACTCGCTGGAGCGCTGTGCTGCCCACGAGTCTGATCAACCCTCTGCCGATGAATTTCGCCTTTCTTGAACTTTATGCTCCATATACAGCTCAATGTCAAGGCAATTTCGACAAACTCTTCGTGCCATTCCGATCTGTCTGTTCCGACATGACAAATAAGCGCATGATAGTCAGCGCCGGTGGTTCGCTCGGCGATGCCGTCAGAGCTTCCATGAGTTTCCCCTTGGTTTTCCACCCCATAAGGCGCAACGGCGCTCTGCTCTACGATGGCGGTATCTACGATAATTTCCCGGTCGATGTGATGCGCGACACTTTCGCTCCGCAAATCATGATAGGTGTCGATGTCGCTTCGACTAATTCCGACGAGCCGGCCAACGATATGATGTCGCAGCTCGAAACGATGATCATACAGCACAGCGATAGCCATCTCCCTGCCGATCAAGGAATAAAACTAAGACTCCACCTCGAACGCTTCGGGCTGCTCGACTTCAACAAGGCCGATGAAATATACGCCGTTGGCTATAAAAAGGGTCTCGAAATGATCGACTCGATCAAAAGTCGCATTCATGCCCGCATCCCTGCTCAGGCAAGAAAATTGAGGCGCGATGTGTTCAAATCCCGCACACCCTATCTTCGGTTCGACTCTGTAAGCGTAACCGGCGGTTCGCAATCGCAAAACGAATATGTCCACTCTCTCTTCACCCGCAACAGCGACGAGCCTTTCGATATCGATCGCGCACGCGATGCCTACTATCGTGCCATTACTCCCGGAAAGTTCAAAAATCTTGAACCGGAAGCCACGTTCAACGATTCCACAGGAATGTTCACTCTCGATGTCCGGTCGTCGCTACGAAACAATCTCTTTTTCGGGGCCGGAGGCTATCTCACCACCTCAACCAATTCGATGCTTTTCCTGACAGGAGGTTATAAAACACTAAGCTTCAACTCCCTTGACCTGCGGCTCAACGGATGGCTCGGCCAAAGCTATCTGGCAGCGGAAGCAAACGCCCACATCCGTCTGCTCAGAGCCACCCCCTCTTCAATGCAACTGAAATTGGTAGCAGCCCGTCAGAAATATTTCAACCGCGATCGNATGTTTTTCCAGACCTCCGAACCGACAGCGCTCCTGCGCAACGAATATTTTGCCCGTCTATCCTACGGCATAGCGTGTGGCCGGCGCGGAAAGGCCGACATAAGCATCGGCTACGGGCTGATTGACTATCGNATTAATCTTCCGTCGTTTTCCGACAGCGAAACCGGAACCGATATCATACGAAAAAACATGGCCGAAGCGCGTGGCGAATATGAATACAACACTCTCAACGACCCCTGGAAACCCACAGCCGGAACGCAGTTTAAAGCTATTGCGATCGGAGCTATGGGTCAAGCATTTATCACCGCCGACGGCGGGCGCACAGGCCACCATCGGTCGTGGCTGCAGGGTGAACTGACCCTCAATCATTTCATGCCGCTTTCAAATGCGATTTCTCTCGGCGTAGAAGCCGATATTATGATGTCGACCCGCAAGCTCCTCCCCTCCTACTTAGCCTCGGTCACCGATGCCCCTCAATACAACCCATCTGTGGCCTACTCCAATATTTTCGCTCCCGAATTCCGAGCATTCAGCTACATGGCGGCAGGCATAGTGCCCGTATGGAAACTAAACTCGATTTTTCAGCTTCGGGGAAAAGCGGATCTGTTCATGCCTNTTCGAACTATCCATCGCAATGAGGATGGATCAGCACGCTATAGCAAATGGTTTGAACGTCTGAGATTNTTCGGTCAAATGGAAGCGGTTGCCACCCTNCCCTTCGCCAACATCACCTTCTATACCCACTACGCCGGTATCGACAGCGGACGTTGGAATTTTGGNCTCTCATTCGGCTANTTCCTCCAAGCCCCCAGATTCCTGCGCTAANAGNCTGTTNCNTTTATCATCNATGCTGACTCTGACCGTGCCNGAATAGAAGCGGGTGGAATGAATCTCCTGNTCAAATGGGAAGAACGTCAGTTGCCCNTCATCATCCAGTTGGGCCACATGATCTTCATAGACCANACCACCAAACAAAATCCGGTGTGCGTAGATCCGCTGCATCAGTCGTAGATCGGTGAATGACGTTTGTTGGACAACTTTTTCATCTCATTGCGCGGAGTAAACTTGCCGGTGCTCCAGCGCGCACGTGTCAGCGACACCGAATCGATATAGGCGGTCTCCCCNTCGGGANCCTGATATGAAATAGTTCCATAGATCTGACGGGCCGTGCGCACGGTGTCGAGACCGAAACTGACATCATGCCATCCGTCGCCGATCATTCGATTGGAGAAAGTCTCCTTTGACCCGTCGTCATAATCGATCGCCACTGTAAATANCACAGGACCGGAATTGCCCGTGAGCTTCGAACGCAAATAATATATGTCGCCCTTCTCCCAGTTTATATCATGGAGCATCGAAAATGGNATCACNTTTGAAAGCAGNTCCGANGAGAACGGGCGAAACGTGATTCCGTTCCACACATNCACTGAATCACCCTCCAGCGTCAGATTGTTTTGTGGCGTTGACGCAGGATTGCTTCCCGATGTGCCGGCAAGCAGCTCTGCGTCCCGCATCCGCTCGTTAAGGATTTNAATNGCGCGATCATAAACCTCTATATANCGCTCCATATTGTAGCCATACCATCGNAGCGATGCTTCAGCCTGTTCGGNAGTGAGACCGTGGCGTGCATATATAGCCTGACGCAGGGCNCGCTTGGTGGAATCATTTGGGAAACTGCCGGGAGTNGCCTCAGCCACGCTTTCGCCCACATGGATGTCGGCGATCAGCTCNGCCATTTTCTCCTGCGGNAGCACTCCCTCGGGCGTNCGTTTGCAGCATGTCAGCGCACCGGCAAGGATCAAACCTGTTATGANCAGAGGTAAACGTCTCATTTCATTCACTATCTGCGTCATGATCATTANCCTCGCTATCGTCGCCGCTTTCTGAAGNAAGCGGAGCAGCAAGGCTTGANGGCGAAGCAATCTGTTTGTGGCAGAAAAGGATCANTGATAATATCCCGACGGTGATCGCNGCGTCGGCAAAATTGAATATCGGCTTGAAAAATTCAAATTCCTGACCGCCNACCATCGGNATCCAATCAGGCCATGTAAACGAGAATAGCGGGAAGTAGAGCATATCGACCACCCGGCCGTGGAACAGCGTTTCATACCCNCCCTCGGGAGGAAACATCGTTGCAACCGCCGTCGGTNCCGGATCGTTGAAAATCACGCCGTAAAACACACAATCGATAATATTACCGATAGCGCCCGCCACGATCANCGACAGACACACAAGATAGCCAAGCGTGGCTCTCGGAAGGGAGCTGATCTTCCAGATATAATAGATCAGATATCCGGCAAGAAGCAATCGGAACAGGGTCAGAAACAGCTTCGGACCGAGTTCCATACCGAANGCCATACCGTTGTTTTCGATAAAAAGCAGACGGAACCAGTCAGTAATAATCAATTCCTGACCGAGATAGAAATGTGTTTTAATCCAAATTTTAAGAATCTGGTCGATCAACACCACCAGAATGATAATGATTGCGGCAGTAGCGCCTTTTGATATCTTCATCAATTATATCTNTCAATAAATAAGAGTACGCGGTCCGCCGGAGCTNCCCAAGAAAAGGATCAGCTCCGGCGGCANAAAGTATTATTTTNCCTGTCGGTTTTTNACATCGACTCCGAGCGTGGCGTGAGGCACTGCGCGCAGNCGCTCCTTCGGGATCAGTTTGCCNGTTTCGCGGCAGATACCATAGGTCTTGTTCTCGATTCTGACAAGCGCAGCCTGCAGATGCTGGATAAATTTCATCTGNCGCTGAGCCAGACGTCCCGATTCCTCCTTGCCGAGGGTGTTCGCACCCTCTTCAAGCACCTTGAATGTCGGCGATGTGTCGGCCACATCGTTGCCTTCGCGGTTGGTCACATCGGCTTTCAGCAATTCATAGTCATGCTTGGCCTTTTCGAGCTTTTCAAGAATCAATTGCTTGAATTCGAGAAGCTCCTCATCGGAATATCTTGTCTTTTCTGCCATAAACGATCAATTAAGAGGGTTTACTTGCATAACGATATACGCACCGGAATGTTCAGATCATCAAGTTCAAGCAGTTCGGCATCAGCAGCATCGACGATACCTTCACCGGCAAGAGTGATGNTGTCGGCGAGCACCTGACGGGCTATATAGTCACCAAACGAATCGATTGCGGCTTTAACCGACGGCATATCCTGAAATTCAAGAGTGATGCGGTCTGTGATCTCATANCCACGGTTTTTGCGAATATTCTGCACGCGATTGACNATATCGCGGGCAATNCCTTCGTTGACCAGTTCGTCGGTCAATGTAATNTCGAGAGCCACTGTCAGATTTCCTTCGTTGGCCACAAGCCATCCGGGAATATCTTCGGAGATCACCTCGACATCGGCAAGATCTATTCNGGCCACATTGCCATCGATCATAATCTCTACCGAGCCTTCGCGTTCGAGATTTGCTATCTGCTGCTGATCCATCTGCTGNATAGCGGCGGCCACCTGTTTCATCAGTTTGCCAAATTTCGGACCGAGTTTCTTGAAATCGGGTTTCACTCTCTTGACGAGAACACCNGAATCTGATCCTACCATTTCAAGTTCCTTGACATTAACCTCATTGAGGATCAGCTCGCTCATCGATTCCACGGCTTCGCGCTGAGCCTCGTCAACGGCAGGAACCATGATGCGGCGGAGCGGCTGGCGCACTTTGAGGTTGGCCTTACGGCGGAGCGAAAGCACCATCGAAGTGATCTGCTGGGCTATGGCCATGCTGCGTTCGAGGCGGGTATCGATCACGGTTTCATCAGCCTCAGGAAGCAAAGCCAGATGCACCGAGCGATTATCCTCGCCGGTGGCCGAAGTCAGATCGGCATACAGGCGGTCGGCATAGAACGGTGCGATCGGAGCCACGAGCATCGCCACGGTTTTCAGACAGGAGTACAGAGTCTGGAAGGCAGCGAGCTTATCGCNATCCATCTCCTTGCCCCAGAAGCGCTTGCGNTTGAGGCGCACATACCAGTTGGACAGGTTGTCGATCACGAAATCATTTATTGCGCGGGCGGCCTTGGTCGGCTCGTAGTCGGCAAGNGCCTCATCNACAGTCTTTATCAGTGAGTTAAGGAGCGAAATGATCCAGCGGTCGATCTCCGGACGCTCGTTAACGGGAATTTGCGGTTCGGAATTNTCAAAACCGTCCACGTTGGCATAGAGCGCGAAGAANGAATATGTGTTGTGGAGCGTGGCGAAGAGCTTGCGTGAAGCTTCTTCCACACCTGCCGGGTCGAATTTGAGATTGTCCCAAGGCGANGAGTTGGCTATCATGTACCANCGCAGAGGATCCGAACCATATTTTTCAATGGCAGCAAAAGGATCCACGGCGTTGCCAAGACGTTTTGACATCTTATTGCCATCTTTATCGAGCACAAGACCATTTGAAATCACCGCCTTGTAAGCTTTCTTGTCAAACACCATAGCNGCGATGGCATGGAGCGTGAAGAACCATCCGCGAGTCTGATCGACACCTTCGGCAATAAAGTCGGCCGGATAGAGCTCNCCGCTATCAAGACCTTCCTTGTTTTCGAAGGGATAGTGGATCTGAGCGTAAGGCATCGAACCGGAGTCGAACCACACGTCGATCAGATCGAGTTCGCGGCGCATCGGTTTTCCGGAGGGCGACACGAGAANGATATCATCGACATAGGGACGATGGAGGTCGATCTTCTCATAATTTTCTTTGGTGTAGACACCGGGCTCAAAACCGCGATCCTTATATGGATTCGATTTCATCACACCGGCTGCCACGGCCTTTTCGATCTCGTTATAGAGCATCTCAACGGAGTCGATGCAGATCTCTTCGGAAGCATCCTCAGTGCGCCAGATCGGGAGCGGAGTGCCCCAATAACGACTGCGCGAGAGATTCCAGTCCTGCAGATTCTCAAGCCATTTGCCGAAACGTCCGCTACCGGTTGCCGCCGGCTTCCACTTGATCTCGTTGTTTAGCTCCATCATGCGTTCGCGCGCTGCGGTAGAGCGGATAAACCAACTGTCGAGCGGATAGTAAAGCACAGGTTTATCCGTGCGCCAGCAGTGGGGATAGCTGTGGACATGTTTTTCGATTTTAAACACCTTATCGTTCTGTTTGAGCCACATGCAGATTTCCACGTCGAGCGTTTCATCCTTATCGGTCTTTTCAGGATCGTAGGCGTTTTTCACAAATTTACCCTGCCAGGGAGTGTAGGCTTCCACATCGACCATCTCCTCAACAAACTTCGGGTCGAGGTCGTCGATGAGATAGAATCGTCCGGTGAGATCGACCATCGGNCGGATGTTGCCGTCGCGGTCAATCATGTGGAGCGGAGGCACTCCGGCCNGCTTCGAGACGCGAAGGTCATCTGCACCAAACGTACCCGCGATATGAACTATACCCGTACCGTCGTCNGTGGTCACATAGTCACCGGGGATCACACGGAATGCGCCCTCACCGGGATTGACCCACGGGATGAGCTGTTTGTAGTGCATGCCGACGAGCTGTTCGCCTGTAAACGAAGCTACAACTTCAAATGGAATCAGCTTGCTTCCCTTTTCATATTCTTCAAGAGAGAGACCGGCAGCCTTAGCGTTGAAAAGTGAGTTCATAAGGGCTTCGGCCACCACTACCGTTTCGCGGTTGCCGGAATAGGGATTGTAGGTGCGCACCACGTTGTAGCGGATCTGCGGACCGACAGCCAGCGCTGTGTTTGAGGGAAGGGTCCAGGGAGTGGTGGTCCATGCGAGGAAATAGGGAGTACCCCAACCGGTCATCACCTCCTTGGGATCGGTTATTTCAAACTGAGCCACACATGTGGTATCTTTCACATCGCGGTAGCAGCCCGGTTGGTTGAGCTCGTGAGAGCTGAGGCCGGTTCCTGCAGCGGGNGAATATGGCTGAATGGTGTAGCCTTTATACAAAAATCCTTTATCGTAGAGCTGACGGAGNAGCCACCATACTGATTCGATATAGCGATTATCGTAGGTGATATACGGATCGTTCATATCNACCCAATAGCCCATCGAAGTNGTGAGCGCTTCCCACTCGCGGGTGTATTTCATCACCTCGCGGCGGCATGCAGCGTTGTAGTCATCGACTGAAATCTTCTTGCCGATATCCTCTTTGGTGATGCCGAGCGACTTTTCCACTCCGAGCTCCACGGGGAGACCGTGAGTATCCCAGCCGGCCTTGCGTTTCACATGAAATCCCTTCATGGTCTTGTAGCGGCAGAAGATATCTTTGATGGTGCGGGCCATCACGTGGTGGATTCCGGGCATACCGTTGGCCGACGGCGGGCCTTCATAGAAAACAAACGATGGAAATCCCTCACGCTCTTTGACGCTTTGTTCGAAAAGAGCGGTGGATTTCCATTGTTTCAGTACTTCCTTATTGATATCGGAAAGATTGAACTTATCGTAGACGTTAAACTTTTTCATAAAGATGCAGAATTTTCTGCAAATTTACTAAATTCCGTCTAATTACCAATGATTTCCTTATACAATTTATCAGCGAACCATAACCTTCTCAACGCGATCCCCAACCTTAACGATGGCCGGACCGGCGGGCAGGGCAATTCTNCCGTTGCCTTTGGCAAGAAGCACCCCAACAGNNGAATATACGAAAGCAGTGAGATCGCTATTGAGAATATCGATATATCCTTCACCGGCACAAACAATTGCAGCATCTTCCGCATTGTCGGCCACCGGATCGGTCACTCCCATCACGCCGGCTTCAGCAATGATGAACTGATATTTCACACCTGTGTCTGTGATATTAGTGCCATCGCCCCAGTTATANATCTTATAAGAGAGACCGGCATTGGTCTGATTTATCTCGACGTTTCCGTTGGTAATGATAGCGTATCCCGGCGCATCGGCNGGTTTGACAGTCCAACCTGTAGAAGGAATGCTCGACGACGTATAGAGCTGTGTGTTGTTGGCTGAACTGGGGCTGATATAGGATTTATCGTCACGATTCACTATGTCAAAAGAGCCGTCGACACGAGGTTCGAAACGCCACTGTGCGGCNTCAGAGGTGGATCCCTGACCCATAAGCGCTCTTCCCGATCCCATTGAGGTCAGATAGCGACTGTCGCGCAGCGGGGTGTAAAGATAATAATAGTAGCCGGCTACAGGCTGCTTGATATTACCGTCGGCCACTGAAGTTTTTGCAGCTTCAAAAGCTTCGTTCAGTTCGCTCAGCGAATAGTCGTCAGGATTGGAAATCATGATTATCAGAGCGTTGACCTCATCAGTNTTTTCATAATAGCCGGGGAGATCCTCAAACTTACCTTCAAGCCATGCGCGAATCTCGGCNANCTTGGCNGGAAGGAGTTCGGCATCCGGATTGAGCGATGCCGAGGGNGAGTAAACGAGATCGGGCAGAGCGTTGCGGCCTTCTTCGTCNGTCACCACAAAAGTGAACAGCCATTTATTGAGACGCACACCATTTGCAGCNACATANGGGAGCTTGATCATCACCTTATTCCAACCCTGTTTCAACGATATTTTTTTGGGATCACGATTGGTAAAGTTCTCGTTGCCGAGATCNACTTCGTTGGTTATCGTTTTGCCTGTATTAGTCCATGGATCGGGAAGAATCTCTTCGTCGTTGAGCCAGATACGCGAACCTTTACGATCCCACTTACCGGCATCGGGNGCGGTGTCTTTTTCCGAACGGCCATAGTTCTGGAACTCAATGAGCGCGCCTGCCGTACGGGCTTCGGGACTGTAAATATAGGTGTAGGCATAGGCGGTGTAGCCGGTGGAGTAATCGCGTCCGTAGAATGTCGGGATAACAGATCCCCAGGTGTGACGCAAATAGATGCCGGCACCTGTGGCCATTCGNGTATTGTAAGTCGTACCGTTGTAGGTGTATGAGTCGGTAGAGGAAGTTGTTTCCGTTTCCGGGGGAAAGACGAGGGTTGCGTCGCCACCGTTGGGGAATGGATCGGTTATTTTCCAACGAACATTGGTCTGTTTCACATAGGGAATAGGTTCGGCACTGAGCGAGTGGTCTTTATGGAAGAGGAAGCGACNTTCAAAATCTGCAAATTCCTCAAACTCTTCACCCTCGTTGGGAAGCGTTGTGCCACCCTGTTCGATATACTGTTTTCCGCCACCTATCCAAGCGCGCTCCGCCGAAGCCAGAGTATTGAAATATATATTGTTACTTTTTATAATATCTTCCTGAGCAGGAGATTTACGGTCGTTCCACGGGCAAGAAATTGTGCCGGCCAATTCGGCATTGCCACGTTCGGCATAATATATCGAACTTTTATAGATTCCTACCGGATCGGCAAACACATCAAAATGGTTAGTGTAGTTATATCGGCAGTCAATATTTGGAACACCGGCTATTTTCGTGCCGGCCGAGCTCCACATCTGGGTCATATCGAAGCCAGTGTTTGCATTTATAGTCACACCACTGATCGGGTTCCAGCAAACAGCTTTTTTACCGAGNGAGTGAATCTTGGAGGTCATTGTGGAGAGGAACGTATTGTCGGTGATCGTCTTTTCATCGGCACCAATATGAATATACGGAGCGTCGGCAAAGACATCGGCCACTTCCTCAAGTATGGTTTTCAGTGCATTCTTGCCCTGAGTGGTCTGCATATCGAATCCCATTGCGCGAACGAATGCTTCGGAATGGCCCGGCATATCAATTTCAGGAATCACCGTGATACCATGTCGACGAGCAGCGGCCATNACTTTGCGACAATCGTCCTGAGTGTAATACTGACCGGCAAATCGGGTCATGGAGCTTGCTGAAGTGAGCTGAGGGTAAGCTTTAACCTCGAAGCGCCAAGCTTGATTTTCAGTAAGGTGCCAGTGGAAAGTATTGACTTTGAAGCGACTCATCAGCTCGATTTGATGTATGAGTTCATCGACGGTAATAAACGAGCGACCCACATCATGCATATAACCGCGCAATTTGAATGCGGGCCAGTCNGTGATAGTCACATATTCAAGACCACTTCCATCAGCCTCTTCAGCTATCTGCATCAGAGTCTGGGTGGCGCGGATCACTCCAGTAGCGGTGACAGCNTCAATGCGNATACCGTCGGCATTGATAGTGAGGCGATAGGCTTCGTTGTCGTAATGTGCGAGTTCATAGTCATAGGCTCCATCAATAGCGCTGACAAGATTTACCGTGACAGGGAGTCCACCGGTTCCCAATTCNCTGACAAAATCAGCGAGCAATTCACACGANGTCGGNTCATTAAGATTAGATTCTCCTCCAGTCGGCATAAATCCCGAACTGAGTTCAACATTCTGCGGGCGAGGAAGAATATGTTCCACTTTTGCCTGAGCAGAGAGAGCGGCGACAGCAACAGATGAAANCGCCACACAAGCACGTAAATTCATGGTTATCAATTGAATTAAATGTAATANTTTGGTTCGGCGCAAAGATAAAAAAAAAAAAACGCCATGCAACTTTAATCATCAAAATCTCAAAAAAATTTTGAAATAAGTCAGCAAACCAAATATCACACTACCGCATTATCGGTTGAAGTACCTGGGATTGAGGGAGATCGGTTCAGAGCCATCAAGAGGACGAACAGCGGCAATCACGCTACGCGGAAGATATTTATCACTTTGAGGATCGAAACTTGACCGAAACACCTTGCCGGAGGCATGGATATAGGTCGAACCGTGATCATATATGGCTACGTGAGTGATACGACCGTCGGAGCCGAAGAAAATCAGATCGCCCTGCTCAAAGAGTTCGGGGTGGTCAATATCGAGCGGGGTGCCGATCATGGCCTGCTGCGAGGCATTGCGCGGCAACAGGGTGCGCGCGCCGATCAGATAGCAGGTGCGTGTAAATCCCGAGCAGTCCAGGCCCTTTTCCGTTATGCCGCCCCATAAGTATGGGATGCCGAGGAGCAGGTTGGCTACATCGAGCACCTCATCAATATCGGCCGGGCGGGATGCCCATGTCCGGAAATCAGCCATATCATCGACCCTGGCATATCCGCGATAGCCATCGGGCAGAGTAACTTCGACAAAGCGGGCTCCCGGCCCGGGCATGGATCCTTCGAGAATNGAACCAACGGTGAGGTCGCATATACGATTGTAGGGGGTGTAATCCGAGAGCAACGTATCGGCAATCACAGGCCCNGGGAAAGGGCGGCTGACGATAAGCCGGTCGGCATCGCGCCAACGATCCATTTCAGCCTCAGACATGACCCAGACGGACGATTCGGGAATATAAGCCTCATATCCGTCGGGGAGGCGGACACGAAGCCATCCGGTAGAGATNTCATCTTCGTTGAGGATCTCTACGGGTGTGCCGTAGACAGCCTGTGTTTCNAGNTCGGCAGCATGCGAGGGTTCAGATCGCAGACTTGCCGACGAAATGTTGACAAGTCCGGGCGTNACCGCGGCGGCATAGACTCCTGAAAGCCACAGGATAACNTGGAGTGTGGCGCTACGCAACATTCTATCGCGTCATCTTTTCAATCACAGACTTTATGTCGGCAGCCATCGCATCAGCCTGATCCATAGTGGGCGCCTCNGAATAGATACGGATGATCGGCTCAGTGTTTGATTTACGCAGATGCACCCAACCCTCTTCAAAGTCGATCTTCACGCCATCAATATCAGTGATCTTTTCGTTGGCATAGATTTTTTTCACCTCGGCAAGGATGGCATCAACATCGATCTCCGGGGTAAGTTCGATCTTGTTTTTTGCAATAGCATAGGCCGGATAGCCTGCTTTAAGCTGACTGACAGTCTTTCCGCTCTTAGCCATAAGGGTGAGGAAAAGGGCAACGCCGACGAGAGCATCGCGGCCATAGTGGGCGGCGGGATATATCACTCCGCCATTACCCTCGCCACCAATGACAGCACCGGTGCGNTTCATCTCGGTGGTTACATTGACCTCCCCTACTGCTGAGGCTGAATAGGAACAGCCATGACGCAGAGTGACNTCGCGGAGCGCGCGCGAAGAACTGAGGTTTGACACGGTGGCACCGGGAGTGTGGCTAAGCACATAGTCGGCAATGGCCACGAGGGTGTATTCCTCGACAAACATTTCGCCGTTTTCCATCACTATGGCCAGGCGGTCGACATCAGGATCGACCACAAAACCGACATCGGCCCTACCATCGGCCATNAGCCCTGAGATCTGGGTGAGGTTTTCAGGAATCGGTTCGGGAGTGTGGGCAAAACGTCCGTTGGGTTCGCAGTTGAGTTCAATGATATTTTTCACGCCGAGCGCGCGTAGCAATTGCGGNATGACAACACCGCCAACNGAGTTGACAGCATCAACGGCNACAGTGAAATCGGCCTTGGCAATAGCATCGCGGTCGACGAGGTCGAGAGCGAGCACNTGCTCTATGTGGCGACGATTGTAGGTGTCATTGATAAATTCATGACCGAGATCATGCACCCGGGCGAATGTATAACTGTCNGAATCAGCCGTNGCAAGCACCTGTCGACCTTCGGCATCGTTGAGAAACTCGCCCCGGTGGTTGAGGAGTTTCAGAGCATTCCACTGAGTGGGATTATGACTGGCGGTGATAATGATGCCACCGTCGGCTTTTTCGGCAACGACAGCCACTTCGGTTGTTGGAGTGGACGCAAGGCCGATATTTACAACGTCGAATCCCATCGAGCAGAGTGTCGAAACGACAATACCGCTCACCATCTCNCCGGAAAGACGCGCATCGCGTCCGACAACGATCAGATTAGAGCCAACCGGAGAATTTTCACGNATAAACTTGGCGTAAGCAGCAGTAAATTTCACGATATCGACGGGCGANAGACCTTCGCCGGGGCGACCACCGATGGTGCCGCGTATGCCTGAAATGGATTTGATGAGTGACATTTTTATATCTGGCTTTTAAAGTAACGGATGTTATAGAGATAGGGCACTACATAGCTGATTTCGCTTGTCCAGCCATATTGCGATTTGACAACAAGGTTAATTTCGCTGTTGATCGGGATAAATTCGAGCGGAAGCTGGATGCCGGAACCCCACTGCGACGATGATGGGATGCTGTAGTTCTGAAAGCGGAAGGATGTGGGCGACTGGGAGAGATCGTCCTGGTTACCCTCGCTGGGACAATTGGCAATATCGCCATTATAGTAGGCAAGATTGTAGCGAGTGAATCGAAAATATATCATCTGGTCTTCGCGGGCCATTCCGCCGTCGCCAAGTTTGAGCACCTGCATATAGATATTGCCCTCGCCGTCGAGCTGATAGTANGGCGCTGTAGGTCCGATCTGAAACACAGTGTCGGCAGGGATCTCGGTGATCACCCACTGGTCGGCGAGAAAACGGTTCACATCGCGGTTTTCATCGTTTAGAAGTTCGGAGTAGCTCCGTCCTTTTTCGCACGACTGAGAGAAAATGGCGGCCATCAGAGCCACAAGCATCAATATAGCGTTTTGCTTTTTCATTCCGTATATCTTTTATCTTAGTTTCTGTTAAATATATTATTACACCTGTGTATGATCTGACTCGGATATCTGAGCAAGCATCTGATCGGCCGTGGGGAAGAGCGACAATACCTTGTCAATCACTTCGGAGAGCGTGGCGTGCATCTCTCCGCCGGCGGCATTGCGGTGACCGCCTCCGCCGAAGTGAGATTCACAAAGCTCTTTGACCGAAAACTCACCTTTGCTGCGCATCGANACTTTGACATAGCCCGGNTCGTCCTCACGCAGGAAGATAGAGTAGACCACGCCGGGGATGCTCAGNGGCACATTGACAAGCGCTTCGGTGTCGCCTCGGTGATAGCCGAGCTGTTTGAGTTCAGAATAAGAGAGAGTGATGATCGCAGCCTTATGGTCAGGGAAAAGCTCCATTTTGGCAAACTGACCGAAGCCCATAATGCGCACGCGGGATTCGCTGTTGGTGTTGAACACCCGCGAATAGATCGCGTCTTTGTCAACGCCCTTTTCGATGAGCACTGAAAGGATGCGGTATAGTTCGGGATCATTTGAATTGTAGGAAAAATTGCCTGTGTCGGTCATCATTCCGGTGCAGCAACATGTAGCGGCATCGACATCCATGATCGGAAGCATATCAAGCGCTTCCACTACTTGGAAAAGAAGCGCACATGTGGAGGACACCTCGGGATGGGACACGACAATATCGGCCTGTATCGAGGGGTTGAGGTGATGATCGATCACGATGCGTCGGGCCGGAGATCCATCAACCATATCGGCCATGCGGTCGATTCGCTTAAGGTCGTTGAAATCAAGACAAAAAATAAGATCTGATTCGCGGAGAGTGTCGGCCGCACGGACAGGACACTGCGATGCGATAATTATGCGTGGTGCCCCGGGAAGAAACCGGAGCGGCTCGGGAGGCATATCAGGCACGACGACGCGCACATTCATGCCGGCGTTCTTGAGGATGTTATATAGACACAGCGATGATCCCATGGCATCACCATCGGGGGTCATGTGGCACACAATCGATACCCGGCTACTCTGGTCGAGCAGTCGATGAATATCGGAAATCTGCTGCTGAGAAATTGACACTTTGCTCATTACTCCGCAAAAATACAAAAAAGATTGGAAAGTATAGAGAATGATAATTTCTTTTTTGTTGAGATGATCTGCCAAATCGTGCCTGATCGGTAGCGTTTGAGCGGACGTCGGGGAAATGGAAAGATTTCAAGGGACGCTTGCTGCCGGTTTACCTTTGGGGAGCGGGGGCAGCTGCCGCTTGTTAGATTGCTTTTTTTATTGGTTGATTGG
>JAAVEX010000031.1 GCA_014801065.1 Barnesiella sp. | reverse complement strand
AAGAACTTGTCAGCTTCAGCTTTGAACTGCTGTCCTTGGATTTCTACAATTGCGTACATTGTTAAAATTGATACATTTAAGAGGTTATTCCGGCGGGCGGTTTCCCTTAGCAGGGACACGCTTCATCGAGCCCGTTCGGCAAAATTCGACCACAAAGTTACTATTATTTTCCCAAACCACAAACATTTCCATCAATTTTCAGCATCTTTTTTTCAAAAAATCCCGGGGCTTGATCGAAGATCTGCTGCTATCAGTTGGCGTTGATATATTCGCGCGGGGTCTGACCGGTCTTGCGTTTAAAAAAGCGTATGAAATGCTGAGGATATTGGAAGCCGAGCGAATAGGCTGTCTGACTGACATTGGATGTCTCATCAAGAAGCAACATCTTCGCCCTGGAAAGCATGCTCCTATGTATATATTCCTGTGCGGTCACACCGCTTTCACGCTTCACCAGATCGCCGAAATAGTTGGCACTCAGCGACATTTTATCAGCAAAATATTTCACATTAGGCAATCCGCGCCCATACTCGTCGGGATCTTGGAAGAATCGATCGAGAAGATCATTGAACCGCGCCATCAATCCGTCGTTAATCACTTCACGCACCGTAAACTGCCGGCTGTAGTAGCGCATACAGTATTCGAGAAGCAACTCAATGTTAGAAACAATCAGATTTTTGGAATATCGATCGATAGGGTGGCTCAACTCATTGGCAATCCGGTCGAAGCACTCCTCGATAGTGGCACGTTCATGTAGCGAGAGATGCAATGCTTCGTGAGAATCGTAGCCAAAAAACGTATATTCACGGATCTTGCGGGCCAACGACGTGCGATAGAGAAGGTCGGGATGAAACACCAGTGCGCGAAAACTGGGAGTAATATCATCGGACGACGAAACAGAATGTGTGAGTTGTCCCGGTCCGATACACACCACCGACTGATCATCATAGTCGTAGGATGTACGTCCATAGTTGATCGTGCAACCCTTGGTTCGTTTCAAAAACAAGCCGAACACGCCCCATCGCGCCTTTAACTCCCGTGGATGTTCAATCGAAGTTTTCTCCGAATCCACCACTGCAACAAGCGGATGCTGACATTCAGCGCCGATCAAATTGCAATAATCGGCAACCTTTTCAAAATTATGTGTTTCTGTTTGCATGATGCAAATATAGCTATTTTCAGTCATATAATTCAGCCATGCGATAATAATGGTAACGCAAACATTAATTATGGTTACTATCCAATAGAGTGGGAATACTAACTTTGCATCGTCAAAATGCAACAAACTTGTTTATTCGACCATGAATAGAAACAAACCCTACACGATATGCCACATGATGATGTCGGTCGACGGACGCATCGATTGCGATATGACCGAAAAGATCGAACCGGGCGATGAATATTACGATGCTCTCGCCAGGCTCAACTGCCCGTCACTGCTGATGGGGCGTGTGACCATGCAGATGCACTATGCTTCGCCAACACCTTTTATCGCCGATGATCCTGCTGAGATCGGCTGCGAAAAGGTTTGTCGGTTTGGCGATCACTCCGCCTACACCATCGGTCTTGACAGCCGCGGCCGGCTGCAATGGCCCTCAAATGAATTTGATGGAGGCCTGCTGGTGATCACCTCCGAATCAGCGCCGAAGGCTTATCTCGACCGCCTGGAATCTCAACAGATATCCTACATAGCCACCGGCGACAACGGACAGATCAACCTGCCTCGTGCGCTCGAACTGCTCCACGACCATTTCGGCATCGAACGACTTGCCCTCACCGGAGGCGGCAACCTCAACGGATCGTTTCTCAAAGAAGGGCTGATAGATGAGTTAAGCATAATGATAGCGCCGGGAATCGATGGACGCAGAGGGATGGTCTCTGCTTTCGACGGACTCCCCGACTCGCCCGAGTCGCCCTATCATCTCGAACTCACTGCAGTAGAACAGCCCGGAAACGGGGTGGTATGGCTGCGCTATCGTCCGATTTTCAACGATAAACAATAAAAAACATCATAATGAAAATACTTACACATACTATTCTTTTGTTAATAACAATAGCTACATTTGCAGCTACCAATACAGCAACTATCATGGCTCAAAACAAAAAGATCACACAGACAGCCGGGCGGACACAGCTTGGCAATTTCGCTCCTGAATTTGCGAAGGTAAATGACGATATCCTGTTTGGAGAAGTGTGGAACGACTCCACGCTCTCGCCCCACGATCGCAGCATGATCACGATATCGGTGCTCGTGGGAAAAGGGATCACCGATTCGTCGTTTCTCCACCACCTTCAATTCGCCAAGGAGAATGGCGTGACACGCGATGAAATAGCCGCACTGCTCACCCACGCCGCTTTCTATGCCGGATGGCCCAACGCCTGGGGTGCCTTTAGAATCGCTCGTGAGGTGTGGTCCGACGCTGATGAAGCCGCTACTACAGGTGATCTTGAACTCGATCGGTTTGCACGCACCATGATATTCCCCGTTGGCCAACCCAATGATGCGTATGCCAAATATTTCAGCGGACGCAGCTGGCTGGCACAGGTGTCGGATAAGCAGATCCCCTTTGCCAACGTCACATTTGAGCCCGGATGCCGCAACAACTGGCACATCCATCATGCCACTGCCGGTGGCGGCCAGATGCTTGTCGGTGTGGCCGGACGAGGATGGTATCAGGAAGAAGGAAAAGAACCTGTGGAGATCCTGCCCGGCACTGTGATCAACATTCCACCAAACGTAAAACACTGGCACGGAGCCGCTAAGGACTCATGGTTTGCCCACCTTGCGTTCAGTGTGCCCGGCACCGAATCATCCAACGAATGGCTCGAACCTGTCAGCGATGACGCATACTCCCTTCTCCCTTAATGGATTTATTGATAAAATCATCTTTTGCTCTTATGGCCGCGGTCTGTCAGCAGACTGCGGCCGTAGGCGCTGAAACACCCGACTCGCTCAATGTCAACCCCCGAGAGCTATCGGAAGTGGTAGTGACCGGTTCGAATATAGCCGTGGAGCGCAACCTGCTCCCCTACACCGTCAGCATTCTTGACAGCCGTCAGCTTGAAGCCTCAACGGAGCCTCGCCTGCTGTCGGACCTGTCAATGACCATACCGAGTCTTTTTGTCAGCGAACGCGGTATTCTCGGATATGGTGTGAGCAACGGCGGATCGGGCCACATCAAGCTTCGCGGTGTGGGAGGCGACCGTGCGAGCGGCGTGCTGATGATGGTCGACGGTCAGCCGCAATTTGCCGGGATCTACTCCCATCATATCGCCGACATGTACACGAAAGAAAATGTAGAGCGAGTGGAGGTGCTCCGCGGACCGGGGTCGGTGATCTATGGATCAAACGCCATGGCCGGAGTTATCAACGTGATAACCCGCAAACCGGAATCGAAGGGGATCCACACCTCGCTTTCGGCTCAATATGGGTCGTACAATACGCTGATGACTTCTCTCACCAACACAATTAACCTCGGAGCGTTTTCAACATACGCCAATCTGGCCTACGATCGCACCGACGGCAATATCAAGGATCTGACTTTCAATCAGTGGAGCGGATATGTCAAGACCGCTTACCAAATCAACTCGAAATGGAGAGCCTCAGCAGATTTCACTCTTAGCAATGTCAAGAGCCACGATCCGGTCTATCCCCGCCTGAGCGATCCGGAGTCGACCGACGTTTACCGCCAGAATATCACTCGCGGAGATGCCTCGGTTTCGATCACCGACCGCTATGCCACCCACAGCGGCAACCTGCTTCTGTATTATAGCTATGGCAATCATTTCATTGACGATCCGCGCCATTTCCACAGCACCGACGATCGTCTGGGAGCCATGATCTATCAGAATTTCAAACCATGGCGAGGAAATGATATGACCATAGGTTTTGACTTCGACACATATTCCGGCAGGATCCCCACATCAGGAGGCAAAGATCACACCGACGGATCGCTGACCACTATGGGACGTAAGAGAATCACCGAATATTCCCCCTATCTCACACTCTCCCAGAGTCTGTTTGACAGCCGCCTGATACTCAATGGCGGCGTCAGGATGGCCAACAGTGATATGTTCGACACGCAGTGGGTGCCGCAAGGAGGCGTGACATTCAACATAGTCAAACAGCTTTCAGTCAAAGGATCGATTGCCACCGGCTATCGCAACCCTTCATTTCGTGAGCTTTATCTCTACCGCATGGCCAATCCCGATCTGCAACCCGAACGGATGACCAACATTGAAGTCAGCGTCAGCAACCATTTCGGACGCTTTCTTTCAGCCTCCGTCACAGCCTACTACAGTCGCGGCCGCAACATGATTCAGACCGTGGATCAGAAAAATATGAACACCGGCCGATTCATCAACAAAGGTATAGAACTGTCGGCAGAAAGCGCCATCAGAGAAAACCTTTCGCTTTCGGCCACCTACAGCTATCTGGCCACGACCGTCAGCAATCTGACCGGAGCGCCTCGTCAGCAATACAGCCTGAGCGCTATCTACCGACCGACTGCAAAACTTCAGCTTAGCGGCAATCTGCGTGGCGCAGCCCATCTTTTTGTAAGTGAGGAAATGGACCATCAGTCGTTTGCCACACTCAATCTGAAAGCCACCTATCAGGTGTTGCCCATGTTAAGCCTGATGCTTTCCGCCGACAATCTGACCGATGCCCGCTACCAGATCAACCGAGGCTATGAGATGCCCGGCATAACGGTGATGGGCGGATTCAAACTCTCATTATAAATAATAAACATTCTAATTAACAAATCAATATGAACAGATTCAAATCAATCATTGCCGGTGTAGCCGCATTAGCGTCATGCGCCACGGCTTTTGCCGCCGAACCTGCCGGCCAACCGGCCACCGTCTACCACATCAAGCAGATCACTCCGGAAAATCTTGTCAAAATCTACCGTGCGCTCGGACATCCGCTCGACGGAAAGAATATTGCCGTCAAGATCTCAACCGGCGAATCAAACAAATCCAACCATCTCGATCCCAACCTGATCAAAGATCTGGTGCAGAGTGTCAACGGAACTCTCGTTGAATGCAACACAGCCTATAATGGTAATCGTATCTCAACGGCCGATCATCTCCGCACTGCCAAAGAACATGGATATATGGATATAGCCGTGGTGGACATCATGGACGCAGAAGGCGATACAATCATTCCTGTTAAAAACGGCTTCCATCTCCCCTACGATATCGTGGGCAAGAATTTCCTCAACTATGATGGCATGATCGTGTTGTCGCATTTCAAGGGCCATCAGATGGGCGGTTTCGGCGGTGCGCTGAAAAATATCTCGATCGGCATCGGATCGAGCGACGGAAAGACCTGGATCCACACAGCCGGCAAGACACGCGACACCAAAGAGATCTGGAGCAACATCGCCGAGCAGGATATGTTTCTCGAATCAATGGCCGACGCATGTCAGGCCGTGACATCAAAAATGGGTCCTGAAAACATGGTCTACATTAACGTTGCCAACCGTCTGTCGGTTGACTGCGACTGCAACGGAAATCCTGAGGAGCCGAAGATGGGCGACCTCGGAATATATGCCTCGCTCGACCCTGTGGCATTGGACCGCGCCTGCGTTGACGCAGTGATCAATTCCGACGATCATGGCAAAGTTCACCTGATCGAACGCATCAATTCACGCCACGGCACCCACATACTTGACTCAGCCGAAAAACTCGGCATCGGTTCCCAGCAATATGTAGTGGTTGAGCTCGACTGATGAATATTCTATAATATAATGGGGGTGTGTCAAAATGTAGATTTTGGCTCACCCCCATCTTGTCGATAGCTTCCGGGGGGATGTCACCCAATGCAGTTAAAATAACCAAACGCAAAACTTTATCAGCAAGTCGTTTCGGAGAAGCGATCTCTATGACAGCCCCGCACAAGCGCGTAAAAAACGCGCGCTGTGTGGGGTCCTCATGCAGTCAACCCCGGCTATTGAGATTTTGGGCGCTCAGCGCCTTGCGTTTGCCTGTACCGCTATTCTTTACACAGCCACATTGGGACTCACTTTCTGTGTTGGGGATAATAATGAGGCGGTTATCTCTTTCGGTGGGCGCCGGAACCCGCTTTGCTGGCGGGACGTTTTCCTGTTTTGGCGGTTGAGGGGGTCTGAACTTTCTTTAGGGTTTCGGAGAGATATGCGTCATACTCGTCTGCCAGGCCTGTGTGCATCTGCAGCGTGCCGGCATCAAAGTTCGGATAGAGGGTTATAGTTCTTGGGAATTGCCAGCCGGCAAGCATGAGAATCGGGCCGTCACCGGCAGGGATAACGTCGACAATATCGTAACCCTCTTCTTGGCCATTGCAGATGAGCTTGATATACCCGTAATATTTTGTGTAATCTACTGTGGAATCGTCATCGCCAATATAATAACCCTCGTGAGGGATACCGTTGAAGTCAATTTTGGCCTCGATAGTGCAGCCATTAACCTTCTTTTCATATTTGCCGTTGTAGCTCTTATATTGGCTAAACTGGGCCATTGCAGGCAAACTAAGCAACAGACACATCGCAAAGGCGACTAATACTCTAATTTTCTTCATCTTCAGATTATTTTATTTTGTTGGATTTATCAATAAGTAAGTGTTATATCTTGAACATATAATTCTTGTTCTTTTCGGTCGCTTTCACCTTGTCGGAGGCTGTGTCGTAATTAAGGTTTACGGCGCAACCCCATTATTTATGTATGTATTTTATCAGAGTCAGATGCTGTCAAGCGCCTGCTTGATATCGGCTATCAGATCGTCGGCATTTTCAATGCCAACCGACAGGCGGATCAAATCGGGAGAGATGCCGGCCTCGCGGAGCTGATCGTCGCTAAGCTGGCGATGAGTATGGCTGGCCGGATGAAGCACACACGAGCGAGCATCAGCCACATGGGTAGCGATCGAAATCAGCTGAAGTGAATCCATGAATGAGATAGCGGTAGCGCGATCTCCCTTCAGACCAAACGACAATACGCCACACGATCCCTGGGGAAGATACTTCCGGGCTTTTTCATAATCCTTATTATCCTCCAAACCACAATAATTGACCCAAGCCACGCGCGGGTCATTTTTGAGGAAGCGAGCCACTTTCAGCGCATTTTCGCAATGGCGCGGCATGCGGAGATGAAGCGTTTCCAGTCCGAGATTGAGCAGAAAAGCATTCTGAGGTGCCGGCGATGCACCGAGATCTCGCATAAGTTGAGCCGTCAGCTTCACGGCATAAGCTTGCTGTCCGAATGCTTTTGTATAGGTCAGACCGTGATACGACTCGTCGGGAGTGGTCAGACCGGGGAATTTATCGGAATGTGCATCCCAGTCAAACCGACCGCCATCGATCACTACACCACCCACCTGAGTGGCATGTCCATCCATATATTTAGTAGTAGAATGAGTCACTATATCCGCACCCCATTCGAGCGGACGGCAATTGACCGGAGTGGCAAACGTGTTGTCAATGATCAGCGGTACTCCTGCTTCGTGGGCCAGACGGGCGAACCGCTCAATATCGAGCACCCTACAACCGGGATTAGAAATGGTTTCACCGAAAAAAGCACGGGTGTTGGGACGAACCGCGGCTCGAATCTCCTCATCTGAAGCATCAGGCGACACAAACGTACATTCTATGCCCAGTTTAGGCAGCGTCACACCAAAGAGATTGTAGGTCCCTCCATAAATTTCATTTGAAGCCACGATATGTCCCCCTGCCTCACATATATTGAACACAGCGAAGAAATTAGCTGCTTGTCCGCTTGAGGTCAACACACCGGCCACACCACCTTCGAGAGCAGCTATCTTTGCCGCTACGGCATCCGACGTAGGGTTCTGCAGTCGAGTATAGAAATATCCTGACTTTTCGAGATCAAAAAGGGCAGCCATATCGTCAGAGCTGTCATAGGGAAATGTGGTGCTCTGAATGATAGGCAATTGTCGAGGCTGCCCATTACCGGGTTTCCATCCCGCGTGGATACAAAGCGTATCGACTGAAAGTTTCTTTTCTGACATAATCTATGAGTAATTTCTAATGTAGGTCACAAAGATAGTTATTCATGTCGAAAAAGTTTGCCTTATCGGCGATATTTCGTAGTGCAGATAGAATAAATACAGGTGATAATGGTAATTTTTTCGCTAAAAAAGTAACTTTTCTTTAGCTGCGATGTTATAACTTTGCACAAAGTAAAAAAGACAGTCAAACTATGGAATTTATAAAAAACGAGGAATTCGGCGGCGAACGTCCGCTTTTTGCAAGCCACGGGCTGCGACTTGAAAATGTCACTATCCATGCCGGAGAGTCGGCTTTGAAGGAATGTTCTGACATCGAAGCTGTTGAATGTCGGTTTGAAGGGAAATACCCCTTCTGGCACGTTGACGGCTTCCGTATCGAAAACTGTCTGTTCACGGAGGGTACTCGCGCCGCGCTCTGGTATAGCCGCAATCTCGTTATGACCGACACCCTGGTTGAAGCGCCGAAGATGTTCCGCGAGATGGAAAATCTCAGCCTCACCAATGTTCGTATTCCCGATGCTCAGGAAACGATGTGGCATGTCAAGGGGGTTCGCCTGCGCAATGTTGAAGTGGCAAAAGCCGACTATCTATTCATGCACAGCTCCGATATCGATATTGACAATTATCGTCAGCAGGGCAACTATTCATTTCAGTATTGCAAGAATGTCACTATACGCAACGCCGATATCGATTCGAAGGATGCGTTTTGGAACACTGAGGATGTGACCGTGTATGATTCAAAACTCAATGGCGAATATCTCGGNTGGCATAGCCGGCGNCTTCGTCTGGTCAACTGTCACATTTCAGGCACTCAGCCACTATGTTATTGCGAAGACCTGGTGCTTGAAAACTGCACATTTGCCGACGATGCCGACCTCGCTTTTGAAGAAAGCCGTCTGGAAGCCACGGTCAATTCCAACATCACAAGTGTGAAAAATCCAACATCCGGCCATATCAAAGCGCAATCNATCGGTGAGATAATAATCGATGAAAATATAAAACAACCGGCCGACTGCGTGATCGAAACAGAGAAGTAATGACTTCCGAAACAGCCTATCGATCTACTGATCAGCTGCTGTCGATGATCCGCGACGGCAAGAAGATGAGCCTGAGACAACAACTCAGGCTCACCCTCTATCTGAGCACACCNGCCATTCTCGCACAGCTCTCGGCCATAGCGATGCAATATATCGATGCATCTATGGTGGGGAGTCTCGGCGCAGGTCCGTCTGCCTCGATCAGCCTGGTGTCGACCACCACTTGGCTNTTCTGGGGATTCCTNTCGACGGCAGCNACCGGATTCTCCGTGCAGGTGGCCCACAAGGTGGGAGCCGGCAAAATGGATGAAGCCCGGTCGATTCTTCGCCAATCCTTTGTGGCGCTGAGCATTTTCAGCATCATTGTGGCGCTGACCGGCGTNGCTATCAGCGGACAGCTCCCCCACTGGCTCGGAGGCGATGAATCGATCCGCGCCGATGCCTCAAGCTATTTCCTGATATTCTCCATATTTCTGCCGGCACTTCAGATGAGCTTTCTTGGCGGAGCAATGCTCCGTTGTGCCGGCAACATGAAGGTGCCGAGCGTGCTCAACGTGATGATGTGTGTGCTCGACGTTGTNCTCAACTTCTTCCTCATCTTTCCAACGCGCGAGATAGATTTTCTCGGCCATCAGTTCAANATTGCGGGAGCGGGTATGGGTGTCAAAGGNGCNGCCCTNGCCACAGTGCTTGCCGAAACCATAGTGGCAGCGGTCATGATATGGTATCTCGTGCGCCGGTCAAAGCTGCTCAACCTCCGCAACCATAAAGGATCATCGCGCCTGCATGGNCCCGTGATCCGCAAAGCCGTGAAAATCGGTCTGCCTATGGGATTGGAACACACCGCNATNTGCGGAGCGCAGATTGCGATCACCACCATCGTGGCNCCACTCGGGGTCATAGCCATNGCCGCCAATGGGTTTGCTATAATAGCTGAAAGCCTGTGTTATATGCCGGGCTANGGCATCTCCGAAGCCGCCACNACACTTGCCGGCCAGAGCCTCGGAGCCGGCCGNCCGGATCTGACACGCCGCTTCGGGGCCATCACCATGTCGAGCGGCATGATCATCATGGGNCTTCTCGGTGTGGTGATGTATATTTTCTCTCCCGAAATCATCGGAGTGATGAGTCCCGTGGATGGGGTGCGCACGCTCGGATCGGATGTGCTTCGCATCGAAGCNTGGGCCGAACCNATGTTTGCCGCTTCNATCGTGGCCTACGGATTCTTCGTCGGCCTGGGACGCACCATTCTNCCTGCAGGGATGAATCTGGTGAGCATCTGGTGTGTGCGACTCACTCTTGCCGCATGGCTGGCNCCCACGATGGGTCTGCGCGGNGTGTGGACGGCAATGTGTATCGAACTCTGTTTCCGCGGCCTGATATTCATAGCCCTGATGGGGTGGTATTATCTTCACGACAGCAAAAAAGAAACTCCAAACACGATTAACGCATAATATCCTGAGATATGAAATATAACTTCGATGAAATAGTCAATCGCCGTCACACAGGNTCTTACAAATGGGACACGGCCGATGATGATGTGATCAACATGTGGGTGGCCGACATGGATTTCCGCACTGCACCGGCCATTATCGATACTCTAAAACGACGTGTGGACCACGGTGTGTTCGGCTACACGGCCGTCGGTAAGGAATACTACGACGCTACGGTCAATTGGTTTGCNCGCCGTCATGGATGGACAATCGACCCCGAAACGATGATCTACACCTCCGGTGTTGTGNCGGCGATTTCAGCTATAATAAAAGCCATGACAATGGGCGGAGAGAAGGTGATCATTCAGACTCCGGCCTACAACTGTTTCTATTCTTCGATACGCAATAACGGATGCGAACCGCTCTCCAATCCATTGCTCTACGATGGATCGACCGGACGCTATGAGCTGGATTTCGAAGGCCTTGAACGTTTGGCCGCCGACGAGAAAGCTACCCTAATGATCTTGTGTAACCCTCACAATCCTTCGGGAAGGGTGTGGACTCGCAATGAGCTNGATCGAATAGCCGATATATGCTTNCGCCACAATGTGTTTGTTATTTCCGATGAAATTCACTGCGAACTGACATATAAAGATCACGATTACACACCGTTTGGATCGCTTGACGAGAAGTATCAGTCGAGAGCGGCAATATGCGTGTCGCCCAGCAAGGCTTTCAACACCGCCGGGCTTCAGATTGCCAACATCATAGCCTCTGACAGCGAAGTGCGCCGTCGTATCGACCGTGCTATAAACATCAATGAAGTGTGTGATGTAAATCCCTTCGGACCGCTTGCCACCATCGCTGCCTACAATGAGAGCGAACAATGGCTTGACGAACTTCGCCAATATCTCTACGATAATTATCGCCTTTTAGCGACACATCTGTCCGATGAACTTCCCGAACTGAAAGTCACTCCGCTTGAGGGCACATATCTTGCGTGGGTCAACGTAAGCGCTCTCGGCATGTCGGGCGATCAGGTGGCCGATCTGCTGCTTGAGAAGCAGCGCCTGCGCATCAACGCCGGCTCCATGTATGGCCCGGGGGGAGAAGAGTTTATCCGCATCAACCTTGCCTGTCCACGCTCCACTCTCAAAGAAGCTCTCCGGCGAATCACCCTCGCTCTCCGTTAGAGTATGAGTGTGCTAATAAATCATTTTGACTTCGTTCACCAACATTCGCCATTAGTCGGCAGGAAAGATCTCTGTCAGCTCGCGCTCAAGCTCAACGTTGGAAAGACGCGTGGTCAGTTTGCCATTGTGTGCAATAGAAATATAGCCCGTTTCTTCCGAAACCACTACGGCAACGGCATCAGTAGCCTGGCTTATGCCGAGTGCCGAACGGTGACGCAACCCAAGATGGCGTGGCAGATTGGTGTCGTGGCTTACGGGAAGAATACATCCGGCCGATTTCAATCGGTTGCCTGCTATTATAAGCGCTCCATCATGAAGCGGCGAGTTCTTGAAAAAGATGTTTTCTATCAACCGTGAGTTGATTTTGGCATCTATCTGGTCGCCCGACTGCTCATAGGAGTCCAGCGGTATGCTCTGCTCTATGACTATCAGCGCTCCGGTGCGGGTTTTCGACATATTCATGCACGCATAGACTATGGGGAGCACGTTGCGATGCAGACGCTCTTCGCGCTCACCGCCGGCCGACGACGATCGAAACAGCTTGCGGAAAAATCGCCAGCGTTTGCGATCGCCGAGCTGCCCGAGAAAACGCTTGATCTGATCCGGAAAGAGAATCACTATGATCAGAAGGCCTATCGACATGAATTTGTTGAGCACGGTGCCTATCAGCTTCATCTCCATGATCTGAGAGGCCACAATCCATACGATCACGAAACATAGCACTCCGAAAAACAAATTGAGTGCGCCCGACTCTTTCATGATACGATACACATAGAAAAGAAGCAGGGCAGCCAGCGCGATATCAAATATGTCAAGCAGAGTGATTTCCATGGGATGTTATTTAAATTCGGTTATTTTACCAATGAGCTTTACGAGTTCAGCAGCTTGACGGACATCGTGAACGCGAAGTATCGAGGCTCCCTGTTGCAAAGCAATCGTATTGACCACGGTGGTGCCGTTGAGAGCTCCTGCCGGATCGGTATCGAGAGTTTTATAGATCATTGATTTTCGGGACAGCCCGACGAGCATCGGCAGATCAAGAATCTGACGGAGTTCCGACAATCGGCCAAGCAATTCGAAACATTGATCAGTGGTTTTGCTGAATCCAAAACCCGGATCGACGATCAGATCAGCCACCCCCAGCTGACGGGCCTTTACGATCCGCTCGCCAAGTTCGGCAGCCACGTCGGTCACCACATCATCATACTCCACGCGCTGCTGCATATCTTTCGGGGTTCCACGCATGTGCATGAGTATGTAGGGCACACCAAGTTCGGCCACCGTGGCAAGCATATCCTGATCGAGATCACCTCCCGATATATCATTCACAATATCTGCTCCCATATCGTTGATACAAACCCGGGCCACCGATGCACGGAATGTGTCGATCGACACAGGGATATCAGATGAAATGCTGCGAATGGCTGTCATGGCCATGCCGAGGCGATCGATTTCCTGCTGAACCGTTACATCATCGGCTCCCGGGCGCGACGAGTATCCGCCAAGATCAATCATATCGGCTCCCTCCGCTATCATTTCCGCCGTACGCGCCTTGACCATATCGGCCGTAGCCATTCTCGAACAGGCGTAAAATGAATCGGGAGTGACATTCATTATGCCCATCACCTGCGGACGATTGATCACAATCAATCCGCTGCGAAGTCGGAGGGTATATGTTGGGAATTGGTTCATTTCTGATGCGAAATTACGGCAATTTAGCCGGATTTACAAACATTGTGCAGTTTATCTGACCGGCTCATCGAGAAATTCCCTGCGATGGCCCGATGCGTCGCCTCTTCTTTTAGCGGACCCTTTTCCTCTCTTTTTTTCAGTCGGTTTCTTTTTCTTCTTAAGGGAGTCGGCTTTCGATTTGCCAACGCTGTCGGTCTTAACGGCTGTCACACCGGTGATTGCCGAAGTATCCGGCATAACCGCCCCCGGAGGCAGTGCAGCCGGATCAACCTTTGAACAACCACGCCACNACAATATCCCGGCAATAATTGCNGCCACAATAATCAGAAGCACAANCGTTCCGCGTCGTTCACCCGAAGTATAGNTCATGGTCCGTCAGCTATCAGAACAATCCNGAGATCAGCACCACCAATATAAGAGCCGGAGCCACATAGCGCACNACATTGACTATCATCGGATAGACGGGCGAATGAAGCATACCGTCGTTTGACAGCTGATCGACAAACAATCGGCGGGGAGCCACCCATCCCATATACAGACAGAGGAATATCGAGCCGGCAGGAAGCATGATATTGGTGGCAAGATTGTCAAGAAAATCAAATATTGTCATACCCATGATGGTGAAATCGCTCAGCGGTCCCATCGAAAGCGAACAAAGCGAACTGAACAAAAACAATGGGCAGAGCACAATCAACACGCTTTTCCAGCGGCTCATGTGGAAGCGGTCTGTGATAAAGGCCACTGACACCTCTGCGATAGAAATGGTCGAAGTAAGCGCGGCGATGGTCAGAAGCAAGAAAAACAGGACAGCCCACAGCTGCGATGCAGGAAGCTGGGAGAACACCTCAGGCAAAGAGACAAACACGAGCGTCGCCCCGCGCAACCCCTCGCCGGTGAGATCAAAAGAGGTGATGGCAGGAAAAATGATCAGGCCCATCATCACTGCCACGAGCAGATCGAGTGCCGAAACGGTGACAGCCGTGGTCAGCAGCTTGGTGTGGCGTGGATAATATCCTGCGTATGTGATCAGAATTCCCATGCCCAGGCTTAGTGAGAAGAATGCCTGACCGAGAGCATTGATCACAGTGGTCGGTGTCACCTTGGAGAAGTCGGGGCGCAGAAAAAACTCCACTCCCTCCCATGCACGCGGAAGCGAAAGGCTGACGCCCACAAACACGAGCAAAATAACGAAGAGCAGCGGCATCGCCACATTCGACAAGCGTTCGATTCCCTTACGTATGCCTCCCAGCAACACGCATATATTTATAGCGATCATCACAAAAGTGTTGACCAAGGGATTCCAGCCATCAGTGATGAAGGATTCCATTTTGGCCGTGTAATGGAGATTAAGCGAATTTCCTTCACCGGCTATCGGTTCAAACAATCCGCCGCTGAGCGATTGCCATAGATATTCAAACGTCCATCCCGCCACAACCATGTAGAAACACAATATCAGGTAGCTCGCAAGTATGGCCAGTCCGCCCACCATGCTCCACCGACGCGATGCGCCGACATTGAGCATCGCTCCTATGGCATCGCTCCTATGGCATCGCTCCTACCAGCACGTCCGAGTGAAAACTCTGCGAGCATCACCGGTATGCCAAGCAAAAAAACACACCCTATATAAATAAGGAGAAAAGCAGCACCGCCACCCTCATGTACCTCAGCCGGAAAACGCCATATATTGCCGAGTCCTACAGCCGAGCCTACAGTGGCCGCTATCATCCCGATTTTGGATGAAAACAATCTATTTGTTGCCATTATATATATTCCTATTGAAAAATTATCGCAAATTTAGTAAAATTATCAACAATCTGAAACTAAATGTTGCTTTATCGAACATTTCCCACCATATCAAGCGTTGTAAAAAGAAAACAGCTATGTCTATCAACTCCGCTTTTCGCTCTATCGTGACACTCTTGACCGCCACTGTGTCGACCGGCATATTTGCCGCCACTCCCAACGGTTCACCGACACCCCCGGTCGAACCCACAGATTCATTGGCAACCGCAACGACCTCTCCCGTGCCGGCAACTCCTGTAGAGACTGAAAAAATCGCTCAGCCCGATGAGGATCAGACTGAGCGATATGAGCTATACAATATGGCCGGCGAACGTGTCGATCCCGACACAGCTCCAAGCGGACTATACTATGTTAGAATCGACGGAGTCCTGACTAAAATGTTTATTGCCGAATAGGAGCCAGGATAGTAAACTGTGAGAGTTCCGGCCGGTATTCATTGCCGTCGGCCGTCTCACGGCAGATAATTCGGATNGCCCTGGCCTTCACCGGTTTACCGAACACCACCTCATGTGGAATAGGATTGGCCTTTATGTTGCCAAACTCGCCGTTGACCTCCACATCTTTCCATTTTTTCATATCGTTTGACACCTGCACGGCGTAGTGATAGATCACATCTCCGCCTCCCGTTCTATCGGGTGTGTAGATAAATCCGGCAATTTCCTGCTTTTTGCTCCAGCCAATTGTCACTTCCGGAGCATCTACTGTGGATGCCATTGTGATCAAAGGAGTTGCTTCTATCTCGGGGTAGCGCGACACATATTCAACCTGCTGCTGAGGCGTTCTGATGAGCTCAGGCATTCTGATATGATAGCTGTCTGCAATCCGGGCGTAGGGCTCGCCACGCGAAGCCGTTACATTAAGCATCAGCGAATCGGCAATAACGGGATCAAACGTCAGAAGCCGGCAGTTGCCTATGGTAGTGCCTTCTGTGATTTTCTGCCATTGTCCGTTGACCATCCCTAACACTTCGAAACTCTCCACGCGTTGCCCCTTAGTGATATCTTCGCGGAGCTCCACACAGTTGATTCCGTCAGTTTTCTTATTCTGATCATTGCTGTGGAAATTGGCTTGTATCCAGTCATGAAACTGCACCAGACGTTCGCAATCGGNAGGCGAGATAAGCCCTTCGGCGTTTGGCGGCACATTCAACAGCAACGTGGAATTGCGACCCACCGATTCAAGATAGATCTTTGCCATGCGATCCATAGAGTGTGGCTGTTCGTTGTCGTGATAGAACCAACCCGGACGAATCGAGACATCGACCTCCGAGGGCCACCAGTATAAGCGATCAGCTTTTGCCACCATCTCGCGGCTACCGATGAGCGGCGACATCGCGTCAATGCCGAGCGATGAATTGACCGAATCGGCATAACTGAAAATGGATGGCACGAGCGGAGTTACGCTCCATTCGGTCTCTCGACCGCATCCGCCTTCATTGCCCACCCAGCGCACATCATCGCCCGTAATAGCGAGCACTGCTTCAGGCTGCAAGCGGCGCATCGTCTCGCGGTAGCGCAACCAGTCATACACCTGTTTCTTACCATTAGGACCTTCGCCACATGCGCCATCAAACCACACTTCGTCGACCTTCCCATAGTTGGAAAGCAATTCCGTTAGCTGCGCCACAAACATATCATTATACTCTTCCGATCCATAACACTGGGCGTTGCGGTCCCACGGCGACAGGTAAAGACCCAGCTTCATCCCGTATTTATCACACGATCGGCGCAAATCCGCCACCACATCGCCCTTACCGTCGCGCCATGCCGATGATGCAACGCTATGGCTGGTGGTCGNCGTGGGCCAAAGGCAGAAACCGTCGTGGTGTTTAGCTGTAAGGATCACCATTTCAAATCCTGCATCCTTTAGAGTCTTGACCCACTGGTCTGTGTCAAGCTTAGTGGGGTTGAACAGCTGCGGCGACTCTTTGCCGTCGCCCCATTCACGGTCGGTAAACGTGTTCATCCCGAAATGCAGAAATGCCGTGAGCGGCCGCTGCTGCCATGCAAGCTGCTGGGCGGANGGCACCACCCTGCCCGCCATCTCTATTTTGGCTACGGAGTCAGCATCCGCGGGGAACACGAGCTCCTTCACGAAAAATTCCTGAGAATGTATGCTGGTCGTGCAACAAACAGTCGCCACGGCCGTGAAAAGTAGTCTGTTCATGAATTAGAAATTGTCTATGATATTTTGTGCGAATGATTCTTAACTATTATCGGATAAAAGCTTGGAAAAAGTGCCCAAAAATTCAATTAGTATCTCAGTTTTCGATAATAGAGATCGGATATTGGAATCTTACCGGNTCGTCATACTGCTCTTGAGCGTCGCGCAGCTTCTTCATCATCCGATAGGTGATCTCGCCGGTGCCGGGCTTACCGAATATATTATTCATCTCCGTAGGATCTTTTTCAAGATCATACAGCTCCCATTGATCAATGTCATTATAGAAATGGATCAGCTTGTAGCGCTCGTCGCGTATGCCATAATGGCGTTTAACGGCATGTTCTGCAGGATATTCATGGAAATGATAGTAGAGTGCATCGCGCCATTGTTCGGGCGATTCGCCTTTGAGCAGCGGAACGATCGACACCCCCTGCATATCGGCCGGCTTCTCAACGCCGGCCAAATCGAGAAATGTCGGTGCATAGTCAATATTCTGCACCATCTGCGGTATGTCGCCTTTGGCATCAAACCCTTCGGGAAGCATCATCACAAGAGGAGTGCGCATCGATTCCTCATACATGAATCGCTTGTCAAACCATCCATGTTCTCCCATATAGAAACCCTGGTCCGATGTGTATATCACTATTGTATTATCGAGCATATCATGATCACGCAGATAATCGAGCACACGCCCTACATTGCGGTCGAGCGAGGCCACCACCTTGGAATAATCTTTCATGTATCGCTGATATTTCCATTCAGTCAGCGAGTCGCCGGTCAGCGAGTCGGCATAAAATTTTTCAATAATCGGATCGTAGAGAGCGTCGAATCTGGCCAGCTGCGCCGAGTCCATTCTGGAGCGCATACCTTCGTAGGCAAAACGCAGGCGTGTGTCGACTCCGGGATAGATCATCTTGTTGTCATAGACTATATCCATATCGTGGGGCGATGCGATCGACATCTCCTGCTGCTGTGCGGCCACCCTCCCCTCGTATGTGTCATAAAAATTATCGGGCAGACGGAAAGTGCGATCCTCATACAGATCCATATCGCATGTATCGGCAAGCCAGTTGCGATGTATTGCCTTGTGATGGATCAGAAGGCAGAACGGCTTCTCGCGGTCGCGTTCGTTTTCAAGCCAGTCGAGCGAGCGGTCGGTGATTATATTGGTCAGATATCCATGATACGTCACCGTGTCGCCCGTCTGTTCTATGAACGGCGGGTTGTAATAGTCACCCTGTCCGGGCACGATCGACCAACGGTCAAATCCCGTAGGGAGCGTGTGCAGGTGCCATTTGCCGAATATTGCTGTCTGNTAGCCGGCATTCTGAAGATATTTTGGGAATGTGGGCTGCGAACCGTCGAACACATCGGTTTCATTGGATCGGAAGCCATTGGCATGACTGTGTTTGCCTGTCAGCATACATGCGCGCGACGGGCCGCTGAGCGAGTTGGCCACAAAGCTNTTGGTAAATCTCACACCTTCATTGGCTATGCGGTCAAGGTTGGGGGTCTGAATATGGGTAGAATCATAGCAGCTCATCATCTGGGCCGTATGGTCATCTGTCATAATATATACAATATTCGGACGTAAACTCTTTTTCTNCTGTTGCGCCGGCTGACCGGAAGCCAACGCATATCCCGCCACAAGAAGGGCCGAGCCGGAAATGATCTGAGAATATAGACTTGTCATTGTAAGATTGATTGGTTAGGGCCTGTTTTAATATTAATGTGCGAAGATACGAAAATAAGTTGACACACCCTTGCCCCAAACAACAAAATTCACACCACTACTGACAGAAATGTCAGTTCGTGAAATTTAAGTCTGTCAGTCGCAGTCCGCCCCTATCTCTGCATCATCATTTTGAAAGTTAACAAATTACGATTTCTTCCAACTTTTTTGGCACAATCTTTGTTTTAATAGTGAATATCGAAAAAACAATATCAGAGTTTAATAATCAAAATTCAAAAAACAATATAAAAATTTAATTCTTATGGGAAAAATTATTGGCATTGACCTTGGTACTACCAACTCATGTGTATCTGTACTTGAAGGTAAAGACCCCGTTGTTATCCCCAACAGCGAGGGACGCAACACTACCCCCTCGGTAGTGGCTTTTGTGGACGGCGGCGAACGCAAAGTGGGCGATCCCGCAAAACGTCAGGCTATCACCAACCCGAAACGCACCATCTATTCGATCAAACGTTTCATGGGCGAAAACTGCCAGCAAGTGGAAGGTGAAATCAAACGTGTCCCCTACAAAGTGGTCTGCGGCGCCAACGACACTCCTCGTGTCGACATCGACGGCCGTGACTACACTCCGCAGGAAATCTCGGCTATGATTCTCCAGAAAATGAAGAAAACAGCTGAGGACTATCTCGGCCAGTCTGTAGACGAAGCCGTGATCACCGTTCCTGCTTACTTTAACGATTCTCAGCGTCAGGCCACAAAAGAAGCCGGCGAAATCGCAGGTCTGAAAGTTCGTCGTATCGTCAACGAACCTACTGCCGCCGCGCTTGCCTACGGTCTTGACAAAGGCGACAAAGATCAGAAGATCGCCGTGTTCGACCTCGGTGGCGGTACTTTCGATATCTCGATCCTCGACCTTGGTGGTGGCGTATTTGAAGTGCTCTCTACCAATGGCGATACCCACCTCGGTGGCGACGACTTCGATCAGGTGATCATCGACTGGCTTGCCGACGAATTCGAAAAAGAAGAAGGCATTGATCTCCGCAAGGATCCCATGGCCCTCCAGCGCCTTAAAGAAGCTGCCGAAAAAGCTAAAATCGAGCTTTCAAGCACCACTTCTACCGAGATCAACCTCCCCTATATCATGCCCGTTAACGGTATTCCCAAACACCTTGTGAAGACCCTTACACGTGCTAAATTCGAACAGCTCGCCGACAAACTCATCCAGGCCACCATCAAACCGTGTGAACAGGCGCTTAAAGATGCAGGCCTCACTCCGAAAGATATCGACGAAGTGATCCTCGTTGGCGGTTCGACCCGTATCCCTGCCGTTCAGCAGATCGTTGAAAAATTCTTCGGCAAAGCTCCTTCTAAAGGCGTTAACCCCGACGAAGTTGTGGCCGTAGGTGCTGCTATTCAGGGTGGTGTCCTCTCCGGCGATGTGAAAGATGTGGTCCTCCTCGACGTTGTGCCTCTGTCGGTAGGTATCGAAACAATGGGTGGCGTCATGACTAAACTTATTGAAGCCAACTCCACAATTCCTATCCGTAAGAGCGAAGTATTCTCCACTGCCGCCGACAATCAGCCTTCGGTTGAAATCCACGTGCTTCAGGGCGAACGCCCCATGGCCAAAGACGATAAGACCCTCGGTAAATTCCACCTCGACGGTATCGCTCCCGCTCCCCGTGGAATCCCGCAGATCGAAGTCACTTTCGAAATCGACGCCAACGGTATCCTCAACGTTTCTGCCAAAGATAAAGCAACCGGCAAGGAACAAAGCATCCGAATCGAAGCTTCAAGCGGCCTGACCGAAGAAGAAATCAAACGTATGAAGGACGAAGCCGCTGCCAACGCTGCTGCCGACGCAAAAGAAAAAGAACGCATCGACAAACTCAATCATGCCGACGCCGTGATCTTCTCTACCGAAAAGCAGCTCAACGAACTCGGCGACAAGATCCCCGCTGATAAGAAATCGCAGATCGAAACAGCTCTCGCTGCCCTTAAAGAAGCCCACAAGGCTCAGAACATCGACGCTATCGATCCCGCTATCAAAGAAATCGAAGCCGCATTCAGCGCCGCTCAGCAGGACATCCTCAACGCTCAGGCTCAGGCTCAGCAGGCCGGTCCGGAAGCAGGTCCTACCCCTAATCCCGGAAATGGCGACGGCGTGACCGATGTTGACTTCGAAGAAGTTAAATAATCCCGGATTTTCTATCATGATTTCCCAATAGAATCATTCATAAACTCAACAACATGAAGAGCGCATCACATTTCAATTGAAGTGGCGATGCGCTCTTCTTTTATTTACAATTCACATACACTATTATGATACAACTAAATTGCTCTCTTATCGTTGAAAAAGCTGAAAACGTCCGCCCTCTCATGGAAAAAGCCATGGAACTCGTGGCATTCTCGCTCCACGACAAAGGCGTGATCAACTACGATTTCCTGCAGTCCGTGACAAACGACGATCGCTTCATGATCATCGAAACATGGGAAAACGAAGAGGCCCTCAAGGCCCACTCCGAATCAGAACATTTCCGCCGAATCGTTCCCCAGCTCAAAGAACTTTCCACCATGACACTCGAACGCTTCGACTTCTGATATATCAACAACGATCACACACCGACGCGACGCTCCCGAGAGATTCTCCGGGGCGTCGCTGCTTTTTCCCCCGATTAAATTTGGTTTAAATTCAAACTGTATCTTAGAAACTGTTTAAATTTATGTGCGAATGATTTTGATGAGATTTCAGGATGAGTTTTGCAAGTTGAAGAGGGAGCGATGCGGGCATCGTGACCGATAAAACTTGGCAAAAATCGCCTGAA
>JAAVEX010000030.1 GCA_014801065.1 Barnesiella sp. | reverse complement strand
CAGATCTATGTGGTCTATCCGCTGATAAAAGAAAACGAAAAGGTAGATCTAAAAAGTCTCGAAGAGGGCTACGAACAGATCGTTGAGCAATTTCGCGGCTACAGAGTGGCGATATGCCACGGCCAGATGAAACCCTCGGTCAAAGATTATCAGATGAATCTTTTCGCCACNCATCAAGCGGACATACTTGTGGCCACCACTGTGATCGAAGTAGGTGTCAATGTCCCCAACGCCACCACAATGGTAATAGAAAATGCCGAACGGTTCGGCCTGTCGCAGCTCCACCAGTTGCGCGGACGCGTAGGCCGAGGTGAGGGTCAGAGCTATTGCGTTCTGATGTCGAAAAAATCNATAAGCCGCGACACTCGGCGCCGCCTTGAAATCATGACCTCAACCACCGATGGATTCGTAGTGGCCGAGGAAGATATGAAAATGCGCGGCCCTGGCGATATGGAAGGTACTATGCAAAGCGGTATGCCTATCGACCTTAAGATAGCATCACTTGCCAAAGATGGCGATCTGCTGCAAGCTGCGCGCGCTGAAGCCGAACGGCTCCTTGATGCCGACCCTACACTCTCCAATCCTGCAAACCATGGAATAAAACAAGAAATGGATAGTCTGTTTAGCAAGGCCATAGACTGGTCGATGATTAGCTGACGCNGGCAGTGTGTTAAAAACAAANCGTNATAAAATACAATAATTAACACATATTAAATATCNATTTTNCCACNAAATCTTAAAACCAAACATTTAGTTAATTTTCACACTNCAAGATATNNCATTAGTAACCAANNTCTTACATTTAAAACATTTACAACAATTAACTAAATTAAGATTTTTTGTTCCGTCGTAATTTGGTCAAAGCCACTGAAATTACTACATTTGAACATCGAACAACGGAAATGTTATCAAATCTTAAAACCACAATGGAACAAACGTTAGTCATCTTCAAGCCNTCATCAATCGAGCGAGCTCTCGTTGGAGAAATTATAGCTCGTTTCCAACACAAAGGTTTAGTGATTGAAGGATTGAAAATGATGCAGCTTGACGAGGCTATTCTCCGCGAGCACTATGCGCATCTTGTTGACCGCCCGTTTTTCCCGTTTATCCTCGACTCTATGACAGCCACCCCTGTAATCGTAATGGTTCTTGCCGGACGCGACGCAGTCAAAGTGGTGCGTCTGATGACCGGAGCCACTAACGGTCGTGAAGCCCTCCCGGGCACCATCCGTGGCGATTTCAGTCTCAGTGGTCAGGAAAANATAATCCATGCNTCGTCGAGCCTGGAGGACGCAGAAATTGAAATCAAACGTTTCTTCCGGCCGGAAGAAATCTTCAATTGGATGCCGCAGAGCAANCCTTTCCTTTATGCCCCCGACGAAATTTAAAATCCGATAACTCCTTAATCCGCCAATCAAAAGATATCAGTAAAAAACACAAATCATAATGAAGTTAATCAAAAAAATCACTGTTGCAGCAATTGTTTCTCTCTTCGCTTCTTCTCCCCTTGCCGCTCAGTTTCGTCTCCCCGCTCCTCACGCCGACCAACACAACAGCCTTATCGCAAATCAACGCCCCGTGGGCATCAACACCGACAAACTCAAATTTGAGGCTGTCAATGCTGCCAAAAANAAAAACGCTGCAGCTGCCGACCAGGAAATAGCCGACCTCTTTAACTACAATTTCTCGAATCAGTCAGTGGCTGGTGCTTACGCCGGNCTGACTATCCCCAACACTAAAAACATTGACGTTCGCGGATATGTTGCTCCCGTTCGCGGAAAGCTCACATCTCCCTATGGCTACCGCCCTCGTTTCGGCCGAATGCATAAAGGCGTTGACCTCAACCTCCGCGTCGGCGACACAGTTCGCTCCGCNTTCGACGGTCGTGTTCGCATCACTAAATTTGAAGGCGCAGGTTATGGCTACTACGTAGTTGTTCGCCACGACAATGGTCTTGAAACCGTCTACGGCCACCTCTCTCGCTTCCTCGTGAAACCCAATCAGTATGTAAAAGCCGGACAGCCCATTGCNCTCGGTGGAAACACCGGTCGTTCAACAGGCCCGCACCTCCACTTCGAAACACGTTTCATGGGCCTCGCAATCAACCCGGCGGCTATCATTGACTTTGACAATTTCGTGACCCACAAGGATGTCTTTACATTCGATAAAAACTCCTACAACCGCTCGCAGCAGTATGGCCCGGCTAAACCTTCGGTGAAAAAAGCAACCGCTTCAGCCAAACCCAAAACACGCTCCACTGCGTCAACATCCAAAAAGAAATCCCGCCGCAAATAACAGATCCCATAAATATCTTCACAAAGAGGGCTTTCACTTCGGTGAAAGCCCTCTTTGCTATATTTTCCTGTCGGCATCGTAATGCCTCTGCCACCTTTCGAATGCCGATCGTCGCATCGCATCCATTCTCAGATCGCTCTCAACACACGGTAGCAACCCAAGCACAAACTCTTCAGGCGAGGTGTTATCAGCAAGAAGCAAGCCGCAATCATCCGTCACCACTTCCTCCAGTCCGCGAACCATTGTAGCCACCACCGGAACTCCATAGCTCATAGAGATATACGCGAGCCTCGGACAAACCTCTTCTCTGCTGGGAATCAGCGTCCAGTCGATCGCCTCCGTCATGAAAAGCGAATCAATATCATCCAGTAAGGGAGAAATCCGAAGATCAATTTCAAGATTATCCGGTTTTCGGTCGGATGCACTTCGATCGATAACCTCACTGACATCAAGATCTCCAACATGTATCCAACGCACACGCGTGCCCGGCCGGGCAATGGCAAGAGCCCTCATCAGCCTGTACTTCAAATCGAGATCAATAAACGATGACCCTCGCGCAACCGAAAGAAATGTCAGACACCTCTCGTTTGCCTTATGACTACTCGCCAGCGCCCGGCGATCTTGCTTTGACGACCCGGCCACAGCAACGCGGAATTTCGATTCCATTTCAGGATAACGAGCCTGCAACCAATTCTTTGCATCTTCCGACGAAGTGTAGATGCCCTCACAGCGTTCCGCCACTCGCTGATTCGCCTTACGATGCCCGTCGACATACAATTCCGGATTATCGGCACGGCAAATCATATCCATTCCACATTCATTACAGATCATTTCCACTGCCAGCGACCAAGCTGAGCCCCATGAACAATAGACCAATGTTTTGTTCGTTTCGATTCCTTCCGAGACAATCCACTTCTTCAATGCGCTGTAAATAAGAAACGATTCGACATAGAAAGCAACCGATTCGCGTGAGAGATCACCGCCGGCCAGTCGCCACATCGAAGGGCGGAAAAGAGTCATCAGTCTCCGGCCGAGAGTAAACGAGCCGCATAGATCCTTAGCCGATCGGCATACAAATACATTTTCAGGCAAACCATCCGCCCGTTGATCCGCTCCATCCATCGGAAGGATAATCACATGATCTACATTTTGACTCATCGATAAAATCTCCTTCCGTCCGATCGAGGCATCAATGGAATCAATTGACCTCTTCGGATCTACTATTACTACAAGTGTGGAATATTTCTTCATCAATGCAAATTTAGGACAATTGCGGCAATAAAACAATCCTGCGCGCCGTTATCCCGATATGGAACATTCTAAACTGCTCACCGTAGTCCTACCGATGCATAATAGAGCTCACATCGTGGAACGCACACTTGACTCTATTGCACATCAAACATTCAGCGACTTCAGCCTTATCATAGTGGACAATGGCTCAACCGATAATTCGGTAGAAATTGCCCAAAAATGGATTCAACGTAATGCCGGCAAAATCGACGCGAGATTATTGTCCGAACCAAAGCAGGGCGCGGCAGCAGCACGCAATCNCGGGCTAAAAGAGACGAATACTCCCTACGTCATGTTTTTCAACGACGTCGATGAGATGCGCCCCAATCATATCGAACGCTTCATCAGTGAAATCAATAGCAATCCTGAGGTCGAGATTGTTCGTTGGCCTGTCAGCTTTATCGATCCCGACGGATGGATCGACACCCACGACAAGCACTTCCATGACGAACTGCAGCTCAATCTGCTTCACTCCACCCTCTCAACACAACGATATGGTGTCCGAACCGATCTGATCCGCGCAGTTGGCGGTTGGAACGAAAATCTTTCTACATGGGATGATCTCGAACTGGGAATACGCCTGTTGATGCGTTCGCCCAAACTGGTGAAAATAAATGGCGAACCGACCGTGGCCATCCATCTATCGGCAGCAGAAAGCACAACCGCCGAGAGCTACCTGCCGAAAGCCAAAGAATCAGAACGCGCTCTATCCGCTATCCGGCAACTCCTGAGCGAAGCCGATATGCAGCAGGAGGTGTTTCTCACCGACTGCCGCCGGGCAATTCTTGCCGCTCACTATCGAAGAGAGGGTGACGCAACCGCAGCAAAAAAACTGCTCGCCACCGCAAAACAGGNAAAATCACCCAAGCAAAAGCTTATTCTCNACATCATCTACCTGACAACGCGCCTTTCCGGCCGCAGCGGAAGCGCCGTAGCTCTGTTTTTAGCAGGCAAAAAAAGAGAAAGACGTTAATGGCTGTTAAATAAACCCCATCATTTTCTAACACTTGTTAACACCACATCGATTTGACGGTCCAAAATGTTCCTTTTAATAGATAACTGACTACCTTTGCCACAGTTTTTGACCTAAAAACGCCATTATGACCAACGTTCTAACGGATCTTATAAATTCGCGTACAGCACTATATGGCGCTAACCGCGAAGCATTTAAATATAAAAACGGCTCTACTTGGGAGTCAACATCATGGACCGCTCTAAAAGAAAGCGTCGACAATATCGCAGCTGCATTTGAAATTCTCGGAATCGAAGAGTGTCAAAATATTGCTATTTTTTCAGCCAACAGACCGGAAATAGTGATCAGCGATTTCGCCGCCTACGCCAATAGAGTTGTTCCTATTTCGCTCTACGCCACATCCTCTCAGGATCAAGTGGAATATATCGTCAACGATGCGAGATGCGGCATGATTCTCGTCGGAGATCAGAAGCAATATGAAATAGCCCGAAAAGCGCTCGACAAATGCCCGACGCTCAAGCAGATAATCACATTCGACGAGATCACGCCCAATGATGGCGACACCGCTACTATGACTTTCAGCCATCTAATGAAACTTGGCGAGAAAGCATCAGAGAAAACACGCGAAGAAGTTGCGGCACGCAGTTCACGAGCCCAAGCCGATGATATAGCGACCATTATCTATACCTCAGGCACCACGGGCGAACCGAAAGGCGCAGTGCTCCCTCACAGCTGCTTCAACGCGGTGATGAGAATACACAAGGAGCGCCTCACCAATCTCTCGGACAAAGACACCTCGCTCTGCTTCCTGCCGCTGAGCCACATTTTTGAAAAAGCATGGACCTACTTCTGCCTGTGGATGGGGATCAATGTGGCTATCAACAATGATCCTCGTGAAATTCAAACAGCGATTAAAGAAGTGCGTCCAACATGCATGTGTTCCGTGCCCCGGTTCTGGGAAAAGGTCTACACTGCCGTGCAGGAAAAACTGACCGAGGCCTCCAAGCTGGAACGTTGGATCGCATCAATGGCACTGAACGTGGGCCGTCGTCGCAACCTGAAATATGTAAGGACAGGCCAAAAAGTGCCCTGGCTCACAGAAAAACTATACCAATTCTTCTTCCGCAAAGTGTTTCTGCCGATGCAGAAAGCAATCGGAGTGGAAAACGGCAACATCTTCCCTACAGCCGGCGCTCCGCTTTCAGCCAACATCGTGGAGTTTATGCACAGCTGCGGAATCAATATCGTAGTGGGCTACGGACTGTCGGAAACCACAGCTACAGTGACCTGCTATCCGTTGTTCAATTATGAAATCGGCACATGCGGCACCACGATGCCCGAAGTGAATGTCAAGATCGGCGACAACAACGAAATCCTTGTCAAAGGTCCCACCGTCATGCGCGGCTATTACAACAAGCCCGAAGCAACGGCCGAAGCTTTTACAGCCGACGGATGGTTTCGCACCGGAGATGCCGGATATTTTGATGAAAACGGAGAGCTCGTGCTGACCGAACGCATAAAGGATCTGTTCAAGACATCCAATGGAAAATATATCGCTCCGCAGGCCCTCGAAAGCCGTCTTGGAGAGGATAAATATATAGAACAGGTGGCCGTCATCGGCGACAAACGCAAATATGTGACTGCGATTATCATACCGGCATTTGAAGCGCTAAAGGAATATGCGCATAAAAAACACATACAGTATCGCAACATGGAGGAGCTGCTGAAAAATGCCGATATCAAAAAGATGATTCAGGAGCGCATTGACCGTCTACAGGAAAACTTTGCGGGATTTGAACGCATCAAGAAATTCACTCTGCTCCCTCAAGCATTCACCATGGAGGCAGGCGAATTGACCAACACTCTCAAGATCCGCCGTCCGGTGATCAACTCCCACTACGCTCGTGAGATCGAGGCAATGTATGCCTGACCGGGCATAGAGCCTCTGCCCTCCACTGCTTCACAGACCTATCATTAACCCGTTTAAATGCATATCAGAAATGATTACACAAGAACAATTAAAAGAGACTTTTGAACGCAAGCTGGCGTTGAGGAGGTATCTTTGACATCGACAACAAGAAAATCCAAGTAGAAGAAGAAGAATTACGCACCCACGTGCCTGACTTTTGGGAGCATCCGAAAGAGGCTCAGGTGCAGATGAAAAAGATCAAAGATCTCCAGGCCTGGATTGAAGGCTATAAGGAGGTGGAAGATGCTGTCGACGAACTCGAACTGGCATGGGACTACGTGAAAGAGGGAGAGCTTGAAGAAGCCGAACTCGACACGCTTTATGCCGATGCAATCGAAAAGATCGAAAAACTCGAACTCCGCAACATGTTGCGCCGCGAGGAGGACAAGCTCGGAGTGGTGCTGAAGATCAATTCGGGAGCCGGGGGCACCGAAGCACAGGATTGGGCCTCGATGCTTATGCGAATGTATTTGAGATGGTGTGAAAAACACGGCTACAAGACCTCCATTTCCAACATTCTTGACGGCGATGAAGCCGGAATAAAATCGTGTACGATCAATGTGGAGGGAGACTTCGCCTACGGCTATCTGAAAAGTGAAAACGGTGTGCACCGACTGGTCAGAGTGTCGCCCTATAATGCTCAGGGAAAACGAATGACCTCGTTTGCATCCGTATTCGTCACACCGCTTGTCGACGACACGATAGAAGTGAAGGTGGATCAGGGACTTCTTTCCTGGGATACATTCCGAAGCGGCGGTGCGGGCGGTCAGAATGTGAATAAGGTGGAATCGGGTGTTCGCCTGCGCTACCAGTTCACTGACCCATATACCGGTGAAAAAGAGGAGATTCTTATTGAAAACACCGAGACGCGCGACCAGCCTAAGAATAAAGAGAACGCATTGCGTCACCTCCGTTCCATCCTCTATGAGAAGGAACTGCAACACCGCATGCAGGAGCAAGCCAAAATCGAGGCAGGCAAGATGAAAATCGAATGGGGCTCGCAGATACGAAGCTACGTGTTTGACGATCGCCGCGTGAAAGATCATCGCACCGGCCATCAGACATCGGATGTAGGCGGAGTGATGGATGGCGAGATCGATGGCTTCATCAAGGCATTCCTCATGGAATTTGCAGGCACCGAAGAGGCAGAGTAATTAACAAACTTCTCTGAATCATAAATTTCTTTATAAACAGCAGGGCGGGAGTCGAATGATTCCCGCCCTGCTGTTGAGATAGCAGCGTTAATGGTAAAGCGGCCCGGATCACTCCGAGCCGCTTTCCGGCTATCTTACAATTTAATCTAATCGAGGAAGATTATTTTTGAACCTTGTTGTAGCGTGCGTTAAGACCTTCGAGCACCTGGTCGGTGACATCGAAAGCGGGATTGAAATAGAAGCTCACACTCTTCATCATGACTGCGTCATAACCATTGTCGAGGCTGAATTGCTTGACATAGTTGCGGATAGAGTCCTGAAGTTGGGTCTGGAGCTGAGCCACCTCAGCTTCAGTGCTTCGCTGGAGATTAGCCAGATAGGTCTGAGCGTCCTGCTGTTTTTTATTGAAGCGGGCCATATCTGAATTGTATTCGCTTTCCGACGAATAACCGTTATTTTTCATTTTGGATTCGATCTGAGAGCCAAGCGTCTGAATATCCTTGGCGCGAGATTCCTGGGCTGAGATCAGCTTGGACTGCAGGCGAGTGATCGATTCCTGGAAGTCTTTGGCCAGAGAGTATTCCTGGAGAAGCTTTTCTTCATCAATGTATCTCACATTGATCTGACCATCGGCGGGAGCCGAAATAGTGTNGCCGGGAGTTTTAGTCTTGTCATTCTTACCGGCAGAAGCGACAGTCGATGTTTTCGGCTGTTTGTTTTCAGTTTTTTTCTCAGCCTCATTACCGCCACAGGCGAACATGGTCGACGCAACAGCAACGATAGCCAACTGAGCAACGAAATAACTGATTTTTTTCATTTCTATATAATNATAATTTANATTCTATTAATCATTATCGNCAGCACATCNGATTCCACGCCGACGAAGCTCCTTCGAAGCGCCGACATGGCCGGAAGGGAACTTGCCACCTTTAACAAAAAGGACTTTAACACCGAGTAAAACAACGGCAACCGCAAGAAGAATCAATGTCAGAAATAATAATTTCATCGGTCCGAAATGCTTTCAGAGTGCAAATATATGAAACGAATCATAAATTTTGCGCTAATATCAGATTTATTTTGTAACTTGGTGTCGTCTTTCCAAGATATTTAACAAATTTTTTCCATTCAAACGTTTTCGGAACTTATTAAAACAAATATAATAATGAAAATTTCTGAACTTAACCCGACGCGCGTGTTCTCCATTTTTGAAGAGATCACCAAAATTCCGCGTCCCTCGAAAAAAGAAGAAAAGATCCGTCAGTACATTCTCGATTTTGCGTCAAAACATGGTATTGAAGCCAAAACAGATGCAATCGGAAATGTGGAACTGATCAAACCGGCCACACCGGGCCATGAAGACGCACCCGTAGTAATATTGCAGGGTCACATGGATATGGTGTGTGAATCCAACGACAAAACATTTGATTTTAACACACAGCCTATACCCGCTGTGGTTGATGGCGATTGGGTGCGCACTGAAGGCACAACCCTCGGCGCGGACAACGGTATAGGTGTTGCTGCGGCTCTTGCCATTCTTACTGACGAGACTCTCGTTCACGGTCCGCTCAAAGCGCTGTTTACCATGGATGAGGAAACAGGAATGACCGGAGCGTTCAACATCGATCCCTCGATGCTCGAAGGAAATATCCTGATCAACCTTGACTCGGAGGATGATGCCGAGTTGTTTATAGGATGTGCGGGTGGTGTAGACACAGTATGCACGTTCAATTATCACCGCTCATACGCTCCGAAGGACTTCCATTATTTCAAAATATCGGTAGAGAAAGGCCAGGGCGGTCACTCCGGCGGCGATATTCATCTTGGTCGCGCCAATGCCAATAAACTTATAGCTCGATTCCTCTGGGATCTTTCCAAGAAGCATGAGCTCGCACTTTCGGAATTTGACGGCGGAAACTTGCGCAACGCTATTCCTCGCGCTGCCCACGCAATAGTAGGCGTTCACACCGAACACAAAGAAGCTGTACGTGTGGCATTGAACGAATATGCCGCTACCATAGCCGAAGAATATTCTGATCTTGAACCTACTCTTGAAATCAAGATGGAGAGCGTGGACGCTCCCGAATTCAGCATCGATCAGGAAACCGCCACCAATATCATCCGCTCCGTTTATTGCGCGCCTCACGGTGTAGTGTCAATGAGCCGTGATATCGAAGGACTTGTAGAGACATCGACCAACCTTGCATCTGTCAAGATGNNCGGCGACAACANNNTNGTTGTNACCACNNNNCAGCGNTCNTCNGTTGANTCTCGCAAATGGGATATCGCCAATCAGGTGGAGGCAGTGTTTACGCTTGCCGGCGCACAGGTGACCCACGGCGAGGGTTATCCCGGATGGAAACCCAACATGAAGAGTCCGATTATGGAAATGGCACGCGATGCTTACAAGGAACTCTATGATGTCACNCCCAAGATCATGGCTATACATGCCGGACTGGAGTGTGGTCTGTTCCTTGAAAAGTTCCCTCATCTCGACATGGTTTCGTTCGGACCGACACTGCGCGACGTTCATTCACCGTCAGAGCGAATGTATATACCGGCCGTGGAACGTTTCTACGAACAGCTCAAACTGACACTCAAGAAAGTGGCAGAGGTTAAGAAATAAATTATCAAAACTCACTCAAAAAGGGTGACTTCACCAGCTAAAAATGGCGCAGTCACCCTTTTTCTCATTCATCACAACCATGAAAAAAATCAGACTACTTCTAAGCGCACTGCTGACAAGTGCATTATTAGCTGCACCCTCAATCACTGCCTCCCAAATTCAAGAAGCCAACAAGACAAAAGCTGATAGCTCGTCTACAAAAAGCAATGCCAAGACCGAGACGATAGCTCGCCTTACAGAAAAAGATTATCAGGAAGTGGCTAAATCGCTTGGTGTGGAAACAGCTGCAATCAAAGCCGTAGTGGACATTGAAGCGGGAACAGCCCATCAAGGATTTTTTGCGCCCGGCAAGCCGATTGTCAATTTCGATCTCTCGATGTTTAAGCAGCATGCTCGTAAAAACGGCATCAACTTATCGCGCTACTCCAATAGCCATGCGATAGTATTCTCAGGTCCGAACGCCAAGCGCTTCGGATCAGTACAGGCTGCACAGCAGGAACGACTTCGTGTGGCGCGCACTATCGACAATAAAACCGGCATCGAGGGAGCGTTCTGGGGGATGTTTCAGATAGGAGGATTCAACTGGAAGCTGTGCGGGTGCTCCAACATCAATGAATTTGTTGAGAAAATGAGTAAATCAGAGCGCTCTCAACTCGATCTATTTGCCGTGTTTATTAAAAACCTGGGGCTTGACAAAGCACTTCGCAACAAGGATTGGGCCGCATTTTCCAAAGTGTATAATGGACCATCGTATGCTTCGCGTGGCTATCACACCCGAATGGCTCAAGCTTACGCACGTCATAAAGCAAAAGAGAAGTAAAAGAGTGTTTGAATTTAAACCGAGTTTAATAATCAGATAGTTGTAGGTATCTACGATATAATCAAACACTTTCTTATGGGAGGAAAATACGTTGACCCGATATTTGTTGGGGCAACCGATGGAAGAGACGGCTTTTGCCGTCTCTTTTGCATTGTGGCTGTTATGATGGTTGGCGACCAGAGGTGGGAGGGGCGGCTTTAGCCAGCGGTTTTGGGGATTTGGGTATTTGTTTGGATCGGCCGAGCACGGCCGATGGACCCGACAATCGGCTGATGTTTTTTTTGGGGGGGGACGGCGATCGGTGGAAAGGCATGGGAGAGTCGGCTTTAGCCGTCTCTCTCATCAAACTAATTTACTGATATTCAAGGTGACGACTGAAGCCGTCGTACATTTGCATAATCAAAAAAATAGCACTATTTTTATCATAAACAATCAGGGAATTCAGGCATGGAATAAGTCAGATGAAGCCAAGGTAAAATCCGTGAGTGACGATATGACCCCATGCCTTTACATCTAAAGACTGGATAGTTCGTTGGGGCAGTTGTACAGACCCCGTGTTTACGACGGAAGTGAAAACGATGTATCTCCTGATATAAAATAATAAATTATGAAGTATATAGGGATTGACATTAGCAAGGCAAGTTTTGTGGCGGCATTTCCCACAGCCACAGGGTATCAGACGAGTTCATTCTGTAACGATGTCAAAGGCATCCGTAAGTTTATAGGTAAACTTGATGTAGCCGAAAATCATTGTGTGATGGAGGCAACGGGCAACTACGGGATGTTGCTTATGTATCTGTTGGACAAGGCGTCTGTTAAGTTCAGTCTGATAAATCCGAAGAAGATAAAAAATTACGCCCGGATGATGATGTCAGTAACAAAGACAGATGCAAAGGATGCATGCCTCATAGCCGATTTTGGAGAGCGATTCAAACCGCAACCATATCGGCTTCCATCAGAACAGATCATGCTTCTAAAACAAAAGAAAACCGTTCTGCGACAATTGCAAAAACAATTGACAGCGACAAAAAATCTCATGTCATCTCTTGAGCCTCTGCCTCTTAAAGACAAAAAATGCTTACATTCTCTAAAGCAGACGGTGACATTTCTTGAAAAACAGATAAAATATATGCGCCTGGAGATGGAGGCGGTTGCATCCGAGGTTTTCGACCGGCAGATCAAGCTTCTGACAACAATCAAAGGTATTGGAATCACACTTGCAACCGCGCTGGTTATTTCCACCGGAGGATTCACTTATTTCAATAATGCAAAACAGCTTACCAGATATATAGGCATATGTCCTACCATCGAACAGTCCGGTAGCAGTATCAATAAAAGGGGGCACATCAATCGAAATGGCGATGAAAACCTGCGCTCTATTTTATATGTCGCAGCATGGTCGGCATGCAGCTGTAACAAAGCATGTAAAGAGCAGTATCAACGCATGCGTAATAACGGAAAACCTGGTAAACTGGCGCTGATTGCCGTCGCAAATAAACTTGTTAGACAGGCATTCGCAGTTGTTAAATCTAATGAGCCTTACATTGACGGATTTGTGTCGAAACATCCGGATACCGCCAGCTAAACTATTCCTCTCTTCTTCTGGAGGGGGATGCCAAAGCGGCGGGGGCGGCCTAAACCGCCCCCAAGAGCGGGCTGTCCAAATGTGTTACCAAAATTTTTGAAAATTCTGCCCAAAATATTTGGATTTTAACATAGTTCGTCGCTC
>JAAVEX010000029.1 GCA_014801065.1 Barnesiella sp. | reverse complement strand
TTTGATGGTTCTTTGTGGATGCTATGCTTATATTTCAGTAGATCAGCAGGTAAAATGATTTTGAGCGCTGAAGCGTTTTTTTTGACCTTGATCCGGTTTCTGCGAATATTTTTTATAAATGGTGGTTTTGCAGATATGTCTGTGCCGACTCCAATCCCTGCCTGAAGCTCCGTCAAATTCGCATATACACGCCCGTTCTACTTCCCCTTTTTGGGTTGTGTAAGAACATGGAACGCTCCACACAATATTTATATAAATACGAAAATTGACTAAAAGACTCGAATATTAGAAGTCTTTGCTTTTTAATTCATTCGTACATGAATCTAAACATTTTCTTAGAAATTATTCGAATTTTATCAAAATTAATGACAATTTTGTTACAATGTTTGATATTAGGCTTACATATAAATACTTTTGTGAAAAAATTATAATTAAATTTCATTAGTACTTTATGAAGCACATTTACCCAATCCTTATCGCATGTGCCGCAACGACGATTTCTGCAGATGCTCAGAGCAAGATCGACCTCCAGGGACGCATGCTCCTCAAACAAATTGAAAACACACAGATGGTATCATCACTTCCGTCGCGCGACATGATGTCGACAATGGGAGTGCCCGGTGCAGATGCACTCTCTGGCGTCACTACACTGTCTGCTATTGTTTTGCTTAACGATGGATTTACCGCTGCTGATCTTGCGGCTGCCGGCTATGAGGTGACCTCTGAGTTAAATAAAGTGGCTCTTGTTAAGGTATCTTCGGATCAGGTGGAAAAAATGTCGGAGCTCGATTGCGTTCGCCAGGTGTCGTTTGGTCGCACGTTCAAACCGCTGATGGATGTGGCTCGTGCCAACTATGGTATCGATAAAATCAATAATGGTGAGTTATCCTACAATGGCTCGTCGTATGCTTTCACCGGCAAGGGAGTATGTGCCGGTATTTATGATGTCGGTATTGCGCCTAATCACTCGAATTTCAAGAACGCTGACGGCACCACCCGCGTTAAGCAGCTCAATTATTATGAAATTGAGGGTAATTCTCTTTACGCCATTTCGATAGATCCTTCTGATATCGGATCGTTTAGATGTGATACTGTCGCCGATACTCATGGTACGCACACGGCCGGCATTATGGCTGGCGGGTATGACGGCTTGGTTAAGTATGTATATGCCGAACCGGACGGATCTTCGTGGAAAAGCGAAATTCGCGTTGAGCCTAACCAGTATAAGGGTGTCGCTCCTGAGAGCGACCTGCTGATATCTGCAGGTGTGCTTAATGATTATTCCTCGCTTGATGGCTTTGAAAAGATGGCTAAATATGCCTACGAAAATGGACAGCCATGTGTGATCAACTACTCCGTTGGATCAATTATGGGTCCCCACGACGGAACGGATGCTTTCTCTCAAGGTGTAAGTCAGGTGATCGATAAATATGGTGCTATTTTCTGTGTGGCTTCCGGGAATGATGGGGGCGGCAAGGTGTCGGTATCTAAAACGTTCACAGACAGTGATGCAACACTAAAATCATGTGTCACTCCTCTTGCTTCTTACAATGAATCCGGGTGTCAATGCTATATTGATATCTGGGGTAGCAACGACAAGCCGTTCAAGGTTTCTGTAAACTCATATCGTCCCAAGTTGCTTTTGGGAAAAGCTTCCGATACCAAACTTTTTGAAATCACTAAAGCTGATCAGAGCATCGTTCTTGCTTGTGCAAATATAACCGGTGCGCAATACAGCGAAACACTGAAAAACGACTTCGGTGATGCCTCGAGCGAAACAAGTGGTTTGGCTCTGATTCAGGCAATGTCTGAGGTCGATGAAAACAACAATCGTTTTCATGTGATGCTGTATGTGTTCACTGTGCGTAACTCCAACTATAAATCCTATATCCATTTTGCTGTGGAAGGCGAGCCCGGACAGGCAGTCGACGCTTGTCTCTATGATATAGGTGAGCTCACCGCTCAGTCAACAACCGCAGGATCTGTCGACGGTGATGATCACAACTCGATCAATGACTGTGCTTGCAACCCGGACATTATCTCGGTTGGTGCAACCTACAACCGTCGCATTGTAACATCGTTCGACGGAAAAATTTCATATTATGACGCAAATACATTTGACGCCGGCGTGCGTGCTCCCTTCTCAAGCTATGGTGTGACATTTGATGGCCGTCAGGTTCCTGAGGTGCTCGCTCCGGGTTCGAATGTGGTTTCATCGGCCAATCCCTACTTCGTTGCAAGATATGCCGAAGCTAATACGCTTGTTAATGCTATTGCAGTAGAAAGTGCCGACAGCGAATCTGCAAGTGACTTCTTTATGGCAATGTCGGGAACGTCGATGGCCTCTCCGTTTGTTGCCGGTACGATAGCACTCTGGCTCGAAGCTGATCCTACGCTCTCGGTTTCTGACGTAAAAGAAATTATCGCAAAGACTTCGGATATCGACTCTTCTCTCGACGGTCAGGATGGCAAAATAGGCTATGGTCGCATCAATCCCGCCAAAGGTCTCATTGAAGTACTCAGCCGCAATGTAATGGCGATTGAAGATGTCAATGGCGACACCGAACGCAATCTTGTCATCACTCAGAATGGCAATGTGGTTGATGTGTTCTACGCCGGAGAAAATGGCTTGACTGCAACTGTCTACAACACTCAGGGTGCTTCAGTGGCCAAGGCTACTGCTGCCGACAGCTCAGTCTCGATCAACACTTCTTCGCTCGCTTCCGGTATCTACGTGCTTCGAGTAGAAGGAGCATCCGGTAAGGCTACCACTCGCAAAATCGTAGTGAAGTAATTCCAACACTCTATTAGAAACATAATTTACGAAACCGCATCGGATTGTCAATCATACCGATGCGGTTTCGATTTTTCTTGGATAATACTGCGTGGCTTATGATAATTGTTGAGTTCGGACATAAAGATTTGTGTGATTATAAAAAATTACGTACCTTTGCATCGGTAAAAGTTGCAAAGGTGTAGAGTATTTAGCTGACACATGCTTTTCCACTCGGGGCGTAGCGCAGTCCGGTAGCGCACCTGGTTTGGGACCAGGTGGTCGCAGGTTCGAATCCTGTCACCCCGACAAACAGTTTGAATGATCGTCTGCAGATTCCCTCTGCGGACGATTTTTTTTCATTGTTGCAATGCGTTGAATAGNGCTGCCTTCTTCNGATACTAANAGTGTTAAAGAATNGGGGAGAAAAGGCGGAAAATCGATTCTTTGGCTTTTGCGTATTTGGAGCGGTTTCGCCATGCTGCTTCATTGACNCGGTCGCTAAGCTGTTGGTCGACGTTAAACTGCCGGGCAAGTTCTCGGTTGACGCAGTCTGAGTAGATGAACATTGTCGATTCGAAATTGTGTTCGAAACTTCTGAAATCAATGTTGGCCGATCCGATGGATGAAAANTTATCGTCGATCACCATCGTTTTGCTGTGAANCATACCCCCATTGTATAGATACACCTTGATTCCCGCTCTCANACACTCCATGATATAGCTGCGCGAGGCATAGGTGAGCATGGCTGAGTCACTTCGGCGTGGAATCATCACTCTAACGTCTACGCGCGAAAGTGCCGCTGCCTGAAGNGCGCGCAGGAGGCTTTCGGTCGGNAGGAAATAGGGTGTCTGGATAAATACCCGCNTTTTGGCATTTGAGATCGCCTTGAGCATGAGCATGGCGATATTGCTCCACTCGCTCGTCGGTCCTGAAGTGAGAAGTTGTACGCCGGCNGAATCTGCTTCGTTGTAATGGCTGAAGTTGGTGGGCAGATCCAGAAGCTTGTTGCCCATAAAGGACCANTCTACGGCAAACGAATATTGCAGTGCGGCCACACCGGGGCCTTGTATGCGCAGATGGGTGTCGCGCCAGCGGTCGAANCGNCCGCCATCGATATATCGATCTGCCACNTTCATGCCGCCTACATANCCGATACTGCCATCAATCACACATAGCTTGCGATGGTTGCGCCAGTTGATNCGGGTGGCAAATGGGGGGAAGGCCACGCGGAAAAACGGTTGAGCATCGATCCCTTCGCGGCGCATTGAGTTGAAAAATCGGCTTTTAACGCTGAATGATCCGATATGGTCATAGATCACTTTCACTTTCACTCCTCGGCGCGACGCTTCGATAAGTTCATTCTTAAGCTGATTGCCGAGTTTGTCGTCGGCAAAGATGTAATATTGAAAGTAGATGAAAGATTTGGCGTTGCGNATATCGTCAATGAGCTGCCGGAATTTGTCGCTGCCCGTATGGAATATTTTAATTTTGTTGTCGGGNAGGTAGTGNGCATCGGTTAGNGANCGTCCGAGTTGTATCTGCTGCCGCAAGTCCTGAGGCAGGTTGGAGGGTATGTCATTATAGATCGTCGGATCAAACTTCTGACGAAGCCGGCGCTTGTTGCGCCGCGAGATCATGTGGGTGTTTTTGATGCTGCGTCCGAAAAAAATGTAGAGAATCACTCCCCCGGCCGGAAACATCAGCAGCACGGTGATCCAGGCAAGCGATTTCAGCGGGTTGCGATTTTCTGATAGCACCACGCCGATAATNCTGACCACTGTGACGATATAGGCAACCGTCAGTAGCCAATATAGCCAGGATAATTGGAGTGATATCAGAGCTTGTTGCATTTGTGTGCTAAGTTAATAATGGTTGGCGGGTTGGTAAAATAATTGCACAAAATTCGTTAGAATATGCAATGTCCGCAACTTGTTTGCACATGCATTTGCACACAAAAAGAAAGTGGCTGCGTCCCGCATTGTCGGGGNGCAGCCACTTGTATGGGTAATANGTCCGAAAAGTCGAGGTCGGGCTGAATTATTCAGCAACGACTTCGAAGGGGAGCTCAACGGTAACTTCTTTGTGGAGACGAAGAGTAGCGTTGTAGTTGCCCACTTCTTTAACGGATTCTTTAACTTCGATCACNTTGCGATCCACGTTGAAGCCNAGTTTTTCGAGAGCTTCAGCGATCTGAATAGCGTTGACGGATCCGAAGATGGTTCCGGTAGAGCTTGTTTTAGCACCGAGTGTGAGCTTAACATCCTGCANCGAAGCAGCGAGGGCTTCAGCNTCAGCTTTGATTTTAGCGAGCTTGTGGGCGCGCTGGCGCTGGTTTTCGGCGAGCACTTTAAGCGCTGCGGGAGTTGCGATAACGGCTTTGCCAAAGGGGATGAGGTAGTTGCGGCCATAGCCGTTTTTCACTTCAACCACGTCGTCTTTGTAGCCGAGGTTTGAGATATCTTCTTTAAGTATAATCTTCATGATTCCAGAGCGTTAAAAGTGGATTATTTCATCAAGTCAGTCACGTAGGGGAGGAGGGCGAGATGGCGGGCGCGTTTAACGGCCTGAGCAACTCGACGCTGGAATTTGAGCGAAGTGCCGGTGATGCGGCGGGGGAGGATNTTACCCTGNTCGTTGAGGAANTTCTTGAGGAATTCGGGATCTTTGTAGTCGATATATTTNATNCCGCTNCGTTTGAAACGGCAGTATTTTTTCTTTTTAACGTCNACNGACATGGGAGTNAGGTAGCGGATTTCNGATTGNGNNTGTGCCATGNTTTANNCCTCCTTTACTTCAGATTCAACTTCTTCTTTAACGGTCACTTCTTTTNCGCCNTTGAGGCTNCGACGCTTNGCNGCGTATTCAGCNGCNTANTTGTCNAGACGGAANGTNAGGAANCGGAGCACNCGTTCGTCGCGGCGGAAAGCTGTTTCGAGTTTCTTTACTGCGGCGGGTTCGGCGTCGAATTCAACGAGAGTGTAGAATCCGGTAGATTTCTTCTGAATGGGGTAGGCGAGTTTGCGAAGGCCCCAAAGCTCTTCACTGACGATGTTTGCACCGTTGTCGGTGAGCACCGTAGTGAATTTTTCTACCGCTTCCTTCATCTGAGCATCAGACAAAACGGGAGTTAAAATGAAAACGGTTTCGTACTTCATGTTGGTTAATGATGTAGTTAATGTATTAATAAAAGCGCCTTCTTTTCGAAAAGGCGCTGCAAAGGTAGGAATAATTTCCTGAATATGCAATATTTGGCGTAGATGTTTTCGATTTTGTGATAAGAATTGTTTTGCCGTTCAAGCTGCATCAGTTGGGGATGAGCGAGGCGATGTTTGGCTTTAGGCGGGGTTCGTAGGTGTAGATCCTGGCAAACTGTCGCAGGAATGTTATTGTGGCTTTGCGCGGCATTTCCTGTTTTGCCTGATTTTTGGCGTCGGATGATGTTGACGATGTTGATGTATTGTCCATAGGTAATGGAGGATTTTGAGAGGACGAATGGAAGATATTAAAAAATGATAAAGATTGCGTTGGCTTTCTTTTGGTAATATAACGGCTGCGAGTCCGTTTTAGTATGCTGAAATTGCGATTTTTTATATTTTTCCGCGAAGTGCGGTGGTAACGAGTTTTCGGCGGTTTATTGTATTTGCTGGGTTAAAAAATGTTTATTCGATACGCGGGCTATTGTATAATATGATGCGATGTTGTAATTTTGTGTTTGAAGGCATGATCAGTGCCTGTAATCTTTAACCCTATTCTAATCTTTAACCTAAAATCCCCCCTTCTTGCCTATTGACTGACTTTACACAATTATTTAAAGACAAGAATCGTGAACAAACAACTTAATCGGCTGGCCGACGATCAGTTGGTGGCAGCCTACGCCGCCGGAGACAACCGGGCGTTTGACATACTATTGAAGCGACACCAGGGGCGCGTGTTCTCCTATATCCTTTCGGTTGTGAAGAATCGTGATATTGCCAACGACCTTTTTCAGGAAACGTTTGTAAAGGCGATCACCACCATCAAGCAGGGACGTTACAGCGAATCCGGCAAGTTTTCTGCCTGGATATCACGCATTGCCCACAATCTCATTATTGATTATTACCGTCAGGAAAAAAACGAAGCGCTTGTTTCGTCTGACGANGAGAACGTCGATGTGCTCAATCGNAAAGATCTCTCTGATATCAATATCGAAGACTGCATGGTCAGCGAGCAGATCCATGAGGATGTGCGCCGGATCATTGATGCTCTTCCTGAAAATCAGCGTGAAGTGTTGCTGATGCGTTACTACCGCGACATGTCGTTCAAGGAGATAGCCGAGGCTACCGACGTGAGCATCAACACGGCGCTTGGTCGCATGCGTTATGCCATAATAAACATGCGCCGTATTGCTGAGGAAAACAATATCGTACTCACTTTTTGATTTTCCGTTTCACTGTCAGCGGCTCCACAAGGGCATAGATCATCGCTGCAGAGAGTCCGGCCAGTATCATCAATGTCGACCCTTGCTGCAGACTGACGGGCGACGATGACAACATTATCTCTCTACTTATTCGAATTGCAACTACCGCGGTGGTTGCAATTCCTATTATATATATGAATCGCTCGATAAGAGCGGCTACGCGTCGCTTGCGCGAATCGAGCCGGTTGAGCACTTTGCGTGTAAACCATGGATCGAGCGGTGCGTCCGGAATATTGTCGCGCAGCAGCTCCGACAGCCTGCGGTCGGCGGCTGAGCGGTTTTCATGAATAGACGGTTGTTGCTTCTGAGTCATAGCTATGAGATGATGGAGGGATGTTATTTTATAAGGAAATGCGACATTTTTTGCTTTGCTCTATGAATCGAGGCTTTGACGGAGCCTTCCGGACGGCCGGTGATCCGTGCAACATCCTTTAGAGGTCTGTCTTCGAGATAATATAGCAGAATGGCGGCGCGCTCGTTGTCGTTCAGAGTCTTCATGGCCTCCATCAGGTCGTGGCGCAACTCTGTCGATCGGTGAGGGTCGCTTACGGAATCCGGAGCGGTTGAAAGGTCTTCCGACGGCATTTCGGATCGGCGCCTCCGATGGTCGGCAAGTTCGCGGCTCGCAATGGTGTAGAGCCAGGTGGAGAACCTCGCTGCACAGCGAAATGATTTCAACGAGGTGTAGGCTTTTATGAAAGTGTTCTGGGCAATATCATCGGTCAGAGAAGCATCGCCGAGCGTCATATTGAAGATGTAGCGACGTAAGGCCGGCGAATAGGCATCGACCAGCCGCGCGAATGCACGATGATCGTCGAGTGTGACGCATCGTGCAATCAGTTTCAGCTCTTCAATACGAGAAAGCATAAAAGTATAGACCCGGTTAGTTAAGATCAAGGAAGTCGTTGCGCGAGTTTTCTTTCTCTTTCTGGCGTGTTTCAATGCGAGCCACCACGATGCGTCCTATGCCGATAAAGAGAGGAAACAGACCGAGAGCCCACACCGCTTGGAATGTCGCTGCAAAAAACAGGATGATGGCAATTCCGGCTCCGAGCCAGTAAAATCCCGACAGCAGCCGTCGCTGAGGATCGATGCCTGCCGACCGGAAGAAGCTGTCGGGTAGGGGCTGACCGTGGGTGATCGAAAGCTCGATGATGCGCAAGCGGTCGCGGTGGCGGCGCTGACGGTAAGCGAGAATAAGCCATACAATCCCTATGGCAGAGGCGAATGGTACGATTATTGCAGTGATCCTAACCAACGTTTTGCTAACGCTCAGTTGTTGATCCATAGGTGGATAGTCAAACTGCAAAATGTGGGTGTTCTCGCCGGAGGACACTATCACTGTTGAAGAGTCGGTTGTAATGACTGAATCGACGGTCGGGAGCAGGTCCCGGCTGTCAGAGTTGCCTGATGCCGGTTGGCCGTTGGCCGGAATCAGCACTACGATTGCGAGCAGGAGGGATAGAAATATGCTTTTCATTATGATGTTTTTGTTATTTTGATGTTAGACGTGTGCGAAGTTACGAAAAGTTGCATCGAGATGAAAAAATTTGTAAGTTTGCTGTCATTAATTTAAAATAATACTACTCTGATGTTGACACTAAGTGAATATCTCGGAATAATTGAAAAACGGCTCAAGGAGTTGCGCTATCCACAGACTCCGGCCGGACTCTATGAGCCGATAGCCTATACGCTCGACGGAGGTGGAAAACGCTTGCGCCCTGTGCTGGCTCTTGCTGCGTGTGAGGCATTCGGCGGTAAAGCTGAGGATGCTTTGAATCAGGCTGTTGCTGTTGAAATGTTTCATAACTTCACCTTACTCCACGACGATGTAATGGACTCGGCCGATATGCGTCGCGGCCGCCCCACGGTGCATATCCGCTGGGACGATCGCACGGCCATACTATCGGGCGACGCTATGCTGACGATGAGCAACGTTCTCGTGCGCCGCGGATGCACGCCTCAGCAGGCTGTGAGTGTATCCGATCTCATGGACACCACTGCTATGGAGGTGTATGAAGGGCAACAGTTCGACATGGATTTCGAAACGCAGGATGATGTGACGGTCGACGATTATCTTAACATGATCCGGCTGAAAACGTCAGTGCTCCTCGGGTGTGCATGCAGGCTTGGAGCGATTATGGCCGGTGCATCGGAAGAATCGTCGCGGGCCATATATGATTTCGGAGTGCTTCTCGGGATGGCTTTTCAGTTGCAGGACGACTATCTCGACACCTATGGAGATCCTATCATTTTCGGCAAAGAGATAGGCGGCGATATTCTCAACGATAAGAAAACGTGGCTATCGATCACTGCGCTTCAAGAAGATCCGTCGGGAGTGCTCAAACAGGAAATAGCATCNCCCTCNGAGTCGGGTGAGAAGATTGCAAGAGTGCGCGAGGTCTATGAGTCGCTNGATCTNGGCAATCGCTGTCATAGGCTCATCGACAGTTACACTGATCGTGCGATNGCCGAACTNCGGAAGATAGATATTACACCCGCGGCCCGCGATTTTTTCATAACGTTAGCTGAAAATTCCCGCACTCGTTCAAATTGATTTCACATGATAGTCGATACTCATACTCATCTTTATCTCCCTGAATTTGANAGCGATGGCGGTGGACGGGCAGCTGTCGAACGTGCTCTTGCTGCAGGCATAGGTCAGATGATATTTCCCAACGTTGACTGCTCGACCATTGCTCCGATGAAGGCTCTTCACAGCGAGTTTCCNGACAGTACGTCGATGGCTATGGGGCTGCACCCCACTGAGATAGGNGAGNATTGGAGCGATCGGCTCGATCANGTGGAGGCTGAACTTCGTGGTGGNGAACGATATGTGGCCGTTGGCGAGATCGGAATGGACCTCTACTGGGANAAGACATTCGAGCGGGAACAGATGCTCGCGTTTGAGCGGCAGATGAAATGGGCGCAGGAGCTTGATCTCCCGGTNATTATCCATTGCCGCGACGCGCAGCCACAGCTCCTTGAGGTGCTTCAGGGATTCCGCAGCAGCCGAGGCGTGATGCACAGTTTTGGTGGTGCTCCGGAGGATGTCGATTCCATACGGAAAGTTGTTGACTATTATTTCGGCATCAATGGNATTGTGACTTTCAAGAACTCAAAGCTGCGTGAAACTCTTCCTGCCATCGGCCCCGAGCGACTGCTCGTGGAGACTGACTCTCCCTATCTCGCGCCCGTGCCCCATCGCGGCCGCCGCAACGAAAGCGCCTACATCATAAACACCGTAGGCCACATAGCCGAGTCCCTCGGCCGGAATGTAGAAGCNATATCTGACGAAACTACCCAAAACGCCCGGTATCTGTTTGCTATTTAAACAATTTCTAAACANAGGCTGCCTGACTTGTGAATGTGTCAGGCAGCCTNTGNTATTATATTTTGTGCGTTATNNCCGGGGGGGATTATCCGCCGAAGTTATCGTAGTGGATGTTTTCGGGATCAACGCCGAGGGAGTCAAGCATACCGTTGACGGCATTGCTCATCGGGCCGGGACCACACATGTAGTATTCGATATCTTCCGGTGCTTCATGATCTTTGAGGTAGGTGTCGTAGATCACCTGATGCACGAATCCGGGCGTATATTTGACGCCGGCGGCATCTGCGGCCGGGTCGGGGCGGTCGAGGGCCANNTGGAAGTGGAANTTGGGGAANTCNTTTTCAAGCTGNAGGAAGTCGTNGAGNTAGAACACTTCGTTGAGNGCNCGNGCNCCNTAGAAATAGTGCATTTCGCGGTCGCGGGTGTTGAGTGTCTTGGTCATGTGCATGATCTGGGCGCGTAGCGGGGCCATGCCGGCGCCACCGCCAATCCACATCATCTCTTTTTTCGAATCGAAAATCGGGTGGAAGTCACCATAAGGACCGCTCATGATCACCTTGTCGCCGGGTTTGAGTGTGAAGATATAGCTCGATGCTATGCCCGGCATCACATCCATGAATCCCACTTCGGGCTTTGGTTTCATCGGAGGGGTAGCGATACGAACGGTCAGCATGAAGCGATCTCCCTCGGCAGGATAATTAGCCATGGAGTATGCGCGGACGGTGGTTTCATCATTGTGACATTTAAGCTTGAACAGCCCGAATTTTTCCCATGCGGGCAGATATTCCGGGCCTATCGAAGCCTTATCGATATCTTTGTCGTAGCTCATTGAGAAGGGAGGGATCTTGATCTGAGCGTAGGAGCCGGGGATGAAATCCATGTGTTCTCCTTCGGGAAGGGCTACGATAAATTCTTTGATGAATGTCGAAACATTGTTGTTGGACACCACCGTACATTCATATTCCTTGATGTCGAGCACTGAAGCNGGCACGGCAATCTTCATGTCNTCTTTGACTTTCACCTGGCAGGCCAGTCGCCAATTGTCTTTGATCTCTTTGCGCGTGAAGTGGACTGTTTCAGTGGGAAGGNTCTCGCCACCGCCCTCAAGCACCTGCACTTTGCACTGTCCGCAACTGCCCTTGCCACCGCAGGCCGAGGGGAGNAACACGTTGTTGTCGGCCATGGTCGAAAGAAGCGGTTTGCCGGAGCTTGCTTCAAGGGTGGTATCATCATTGATGGTGATGGTTACTTTGCCCGAATGAACGAGAAAATGTTTGGCTGTCAGGAGTATTGCCACCAGCGCAAGTGTGATCAGTAGAAAGATGCCTACACCGGTGATGATGGTCAGTGTGTCTGTTGAGATGGCTGCCAATATCATATTATTGATCATAATCGATTAAATTTTGATTCCGAGGAAACTCATAAATGCAATGCCCATCAAGGCTGTGAGTATAAAAGTGATGCCGATTCCACGCAGCGGTCGCGGTATGTTGGAGTAGGAGGCGAGACGTTCGCGGATGGCTGCGATTGCGGTGATGGCCAGCAGCCATCCGAGTCCCCAACCGCCACCGGCACATACGGCTGTCCATACGCTGCCGAAGCCGCGCTGCTGCATGAAGAGCGATCCGCCGAGGATAGCGCAGTTCACGGCAATGAGCGGTAGGAAAATACCNAGCGAGCTGTAGAGCGACGGGCTGTATTTTTCCACTGCCATTTCGACGAGCTGTGTCATCGATGCGATCACGGCAATAAACATGATCAGCGAGAGAAAGCTAAGGTCAATATCGGCATATTCCGGTCCGAGCCAAGTCAGGGCTCCGGCGCGAAGCACGTATGTTTCGAGCAGATAGTTGATCGGCAGAGTGATCACGAGCATGAATGTGACGGCGATGCCCAGGCCGAANGCCGTCTTTACATTTTTCGATACGGCGAGAAACGAACACATGCCCANAAAGTAGGCAAAGATCATGTTGTCGACGAATATCGAGCGTATGAATAAGTTGAGATTTTCCATCTTTACNGTGTTGTCTTATGTTAGTCTTCCTGAAGATCTTTGTTGCGCAGGCGGTGAACCCAGATGATGCAGGCCACAACGATGAGAGCCATCGGCGGGAGAATCATGAGCCCGTTGTTGACATAGCCATGATCGTAGCACCATTGTGGCACTACCTGATAGCCCAACAGCGTGCCGCTTCCGAGCAATTCACGGAAAAAGGCCACNATCACGAGGATGATTGCATAACCGCAGCCGTTGCCGATGCCGTCGAGAAACGAAGGCCAGGGTTTNTTGGCCATTGCAAACGCNTCAAGTCGGCCCATGAGAATACAGTTGGTGATGATNAGTCCGATAAACACGGAGAGCTGCTTGCTGACATCGTAGGTGTAGGCTTTCAGTAGCTGATCGACGATCACAACGAGGCCGGCCACCACTACGAGCTGCACGATGATGCGGATGTTGGTGGGGATCGTTGAGCGGATAAGCGATATGATCACATTGGAGAATGCCAGCACGGCGATCACTGAAATGCCCATCACGATAGCCGGTTCGAGCTTGGCTGTGACGGCAAGCACCGAGCAGATGCCGAGCACCTGCACGATCACAGGATTGTTTTTTGAAAACGGGTTGAGCAGAACGCTCTTGTTTGATATTTTTTCGGCCATGGCTTAATTCTTTCTGAGAGGATGGAGTGGTTTAAATATGGTTTTGGCGCAGAGGGAGATACGTGGGGATTGTTTTGATAAATCGATTGCCACTACTTGCTTAGCTGATCGAGAAACGTTTGATAGGGCGACAGGCAGTTGTCGATCATTTCACCCACGCCTTTACTTGTGATAGTGCCTCCGGATATGCCGTCCACATAGTCTGCACCGTTTTGCGGATGCTGTCCGGCTTTGACTACGGCTATCGGCATGAAAGTTCCGTTTTTAAAGAGGTTGAGGCCTTTGAATTCATCTCTGAACGCAGGTTTTTCGATCTCTGCTCCGAGTCCTGGGGTCTCACCCTGATGGGCGAAAAACGCGCCATAGATCTTCGATCCGTTGCTGTCAAGCGAAATGTAGCCCCAGATCGGTCCCCACAAGCCCGCACCATAGGCCGGCAGGATGTATTTCAGACCATCGTCGGTGGAGCATACATAGACGGGTAGGCTGCGACTTTCGGCCGGCAGTTTCACCTCCTTGGCCACATCAATGTCAAAGGCAACGCCATCGATCTTCTCGCCGCGGCTGTTGACCACGTATTGTTCTACGATGCGCTTGTTAAATTCATCGACCACACTGGTGCCTTCCGGGGCGGTGATGTTGACCGATGCAAGAATCTGCCGCATCTTGTCGGCTTTGATGTTTTCGTTCTGACGGTCGCGCAGTGCAAGCGAAGTGGCGGTCAGAGCTGTGCCGACCACGACCACGAGCAGAACGATGTAGATTATCGTATAGGCTGTTGATTGTTTGTTCATGACGCTTGAGAATTTCGTTGACGGCTAAGACGGTTGTTGATATTGATCTGAACCACACAGTAGTCGATCAGCGGAGCGAGGGCGTTCATCAGCAGAACGGCGAGCATCGCGCCTTCGGGGTAGCCGTTGTTGTACACTCGGATTAATATTGCCACTACGCCCACGAGGAATCCGTAGACGTACTTGCCTGCACCGGTTCGGGCAGCGGTCACCGGATCGGTGGCCATGAACACGGCTGCAAAGGCAAATCCGCCGTAGAGCAGCTGGTCAATGGGCGAAAGTGATGACGCGGGATAGAGGTCGGATGCAAAAGTGTTTGCGATCCAGCCCATGAACAGTCCGCCCACAAATACCGACAGCATGATGCGCCAGCTTGCTATGCCGGTCAGAAGCAGGATTGCGGCACCTATAAGAATACATAGTGTGGATGTTTCGCCAAACGATCCGGGAATCAAACCCAGGAATGCGTCCCATGAGCTGACGGGATCACCCACGGCATCGGTGATGGTTGTCGATCCGGTGGCGAGCTGTCCGAGAGGGGTCGCTCCAGATATGCCATCGGCAAATGTCACGTGACCGCCAAGTCCGAAAATCGGCTCGGTGGCAATAAATGCTTTGTCGCCGCTCATCGAGGCCGGGTAGGCGAAGAAGAGAAACGCGCGGGTGGTCAGCGCCACGTTGAAAATATTGAATCCTGTGCCGCCAAACACCTCTTTTACAAAGATCACGGAGAAAGCCGTGGCCACGGCAAGCATCCAGATTGGTGTGGTTATGGGGCAGATCATCGGAACGAGAATGCCTGTCACCAGAAAGCCTTCCTGAATCTCTTCGTGGCGCCATTGTGCCACGACAAATTCTATGCCGAGACCGACGATGTAGGTTACGGCTATTCGGGGCAGGATGGCGAGGAATCCGTAGGCAAACATTTGCCAGAATGTGCCTTCGGTGTGTGAGCAGATGAAATTCTGGTAGCCGGCATTATACATCCCCATAAGCAGAGAGGGGATGAGAGCTACGACCACGATTATCATCACTCGCTTTGAATCGAGAGCATCATGGACGTGGACACCCGATGTCGATGTTTCGTTCGGAGTGTAGAGGAATGTCTCCAGTCCTTCAAACACCGATTGGAAGGCCGACAGCTTTCCTCCGGGCATGAAGTTGGGTTTGATCCTGTTGAGATATTTCCTAAGCATGTTCTGTTGCTTTATATGTTTTGGTTTGGTTGGTTTTGGATGGGAGGTTAGCTGAGTTCCTTGCGGAGATAGTCAAGCCCCTGACGCACTATTTTTTGCAGTTCGAGCTTCGAGGGATCGATATATTCACACAGGGCGAAATCGGCCGGCGTCACCTCATAGATGCCGAGAGCTTCCATGCGGTCAATGTCGCGCGAAAGGATAGCCTTGATCAGCTGCTCGGGCATGATGTCGGTGGGCATCACCTTTTCATATTGGCCCGACATGATCATGGCTCGGCGTCCACCGTTGAGACGCGCGTCGGGTGAGAAGTTTTTGCGGCCGAACAGTTTCGACAGAAATGAGCGGTTTTCACTCATCTTTTTGGGCGACATGGATGCCCAGCCCATGAATTCGTCGACATCGTCACCCTCGGGGATCACGGTGATATGGCGGTAAGGGTAGCGAAGGAATCCTTCGGCGGATGTTTTCCACCCTGTCAGCACGTTGCCGGAGATTATGCGCAGATGATGGTCTGCTTTTTTGAGCCTGCCGCTGATCAGAGATCCGATTTCTGCTCCGATAATGGTGCGGATCATGCAGGGAGTTTCCACTTCCGATCCGGTCAACGCCACGAGCGTTGACCAAGAGCATGCGCCTGTTTTGACCACGCTGCCTATGCGCGACAGAGTCTCGGCATCGGTGAGCCATACTGTCTCGCCCTTATTGACCGGAGCCTGGAGCGCAGCCTGAATGCTCGGCAGACCGGCCGGATGTTTTCCGGCAAATTCGGTGACACACACGCGATCCATCTTTGCCGCTTCCTCAATCCAGGGGTTGGAGAGGTCGGCTGTCCTCACTCCTATATATATATTTCCGGGAGTGAGTTGGAGAAGGGCTTTCAAGCCGGCAGCCATAGTCGAATCGTCGGCGTCGATGCCGGTCAGGATAGGTGCGGCGAGGGGAGCGCTGTCAAAAGTTGTGATGAAAATGTCGCGTGGAGTGGCTGAAGGATCAGGCACGATGTCGTAGGGAAGCTGGCGCATCATAGCCCAGACTCCTGAGCTCATCAATGATTTGCGTATCGAAGCGGGATCTTTGGGAGCGATGGGCGTTGTATCGGCTGCAGGGGCCTCTGACTGCTGCTCGACAGCAATCACAACACGCAGCACCTTGCGACGCTCTCCGCGCACCACTTCGCTTACCGTGCCTCCTACGGGCGACACCACCGCAATGTCGGTGTTGTTCTTGTCAACGATTATAGGTTGACCGGCCACAACCTTCTCGCCCGGCTTGACCACAACTTTCGGTGTCAATCCGGTGAAATCGTCGGGGACAATCGCAATGCTGTTTGGTGTGACTTCCACGGTCGGAGCGTTGTCGGCCACCCGGCCTGACAGCTGCAGATCGAGTCCGCGGCGCAATGTGATGGAATTATGCATGACGTTATCGGGATTACATAACATGAATAATGTGCAAAGTTACCATAATTTTGATATTTTTTTAGAAATCATGATAAAAAATCTGTTTATGTAGCAGGAAAAAAGAATAAAAAGTGTGAACTTCTATTTTTTGAGGCTCTTTTTTTGGAATTTGGAAATTTTATCAATACTTTTGCAATAATGTTTTAATAGGATTACCCGCCCGAGTCGTCGGGTAGAAGCTGCAAATCGACTCGCCTTATCTCTGATCCGATGGTCGGAAATACTCCGTCCGATCGCATTACCGCTGCTGAAAACAATTTAAACTCAAATAAATACATTAATAACCAACAAATCATTTTTAACATTTAGTAATTCAAATTATGGAAGCTACAAAGCCCATGCAGCCTAAGGCTCAGCCCAAGGCTCAGAAAGTAAAACCTGCTAAGAAAAATGTGAAAGGTATCAAGAACGCATTCCTCGTAATCGTGGCTTGCTTCGTGGTTGCCGTTTGCCTGTTCCTCTTCTTCTTCGGCAATCCCTCTCACTTTGATCCCGAATCATTCGAAGGCGCAACTGCCAATTGGACCGTTTGGGGTATCGACAAAGCTCATCCCGTTGACCTTATCGGTACTATCTTCAAGGGTGGTATCATCGTGCCTGTGCTTCAGACACTCTTCCTCACTGTGATCGTTCTCTCTGTTGAACGTTGGATCGCTATCTCCAGCGCTAAAGGTAAAGGCAACACTGCCAAATTCGTTGCTGACATCAAAGGCTACCTCGCTAAAAACGACATCGCCGGCGCTCAGGCTTGCTGCAAAAAACAGAAAGGCTCTGTTGCCGCTGTAGTTGCTGCCGCTCTCGTTCGCTACGAAGAAATGGACAAAAACACCGTCCTCACCAAAGAACAGAAAGTCGCTACTCTTCAGAAAGAAGTTGAAGAAGCTACCGCTCTCGAAATGCCCGCCCTCCAGCAGAACCTCCCCATCGTGGCTACTATGACCACTCTCGGTACTCTCGTTGGTCTTCTCGGTACTGTGATCGGTATGATCAAATCATTCCAGGCTCTTTCTAACTCAGGCGCTCCCGACTCTTCTGCCCTCTCAACCGGTATCTCGGAAGCACTTGTGAACACCGCCTTCGGTATCGCAACCGGTGCGTTCGCTGTAATCTCTTACAACTTCTACACCAACAAAATCGATAACCTCACCTACGCTATCGACGAAATCGGTTTCTCGATTGTTCAGACTTTCGCAGCAACTCACTAATCAGCCCGTATTACACATTAATTAATAAAACGTTTTAGAAAACAAGTAATATGGGAAAAGTAAAAATTAAAAGAAAAAGTACCCTCATCGACATGACCGCGATGAGTGACGTGACTGTTCTTTTGCTTACTTTCTTCATGTTGACATCAACTTTCCTTCAGAAGGAACCGGTGCAGGTGGAAACACCCTCGTCTGTTCAGGAACAGAAGGTCTCGGACTCGAACGTGGTCAACGTTCTTGTCAGCCCCCACGGCGAAGTGTTCCTTTCCGTGGCCGGTGAAGCTGACCCTGATGCTTCTGTGGCCTATGCCAAGGAGCTGAATCCTGACATGTCGGCTGCCGAACTTCGCAAGGAAAAAGGAAAATGGGCTTCTGATTCAGTCCGCAAGGATGCAATCATGCAGTTCCAGCAGGATTATAACGAAACAGCAAAAAATAAAGTGCAGCTGACTGTTGACGAAGTTGCACAGCTTGCTAAACTCGGTACGATCGCTGTTCCTTTTGCCGACGTCAAGAAGTTCCTGGCCCTCTCTCAGGTAGAGCAGGATAAGATCTTCACTGAGTTCAACAAACTCTCTGATGAAGAAAAGGAAGCATACAACAAGAATCCGAACAACGTCCGCGTTGGTATCCCCATCGACACTGATAAGGGTCACACCAACGAGTTCCAGATGTGGATGCGCGCCATTAAGAAAGTGGCTCAGGGCAACTACCCCAAACTCAATGAAGCATTGGTTAAGGGTGAAGGTATCGCTGTGAAGGCCGACAAAAACACTGCCTTCGACAAAATGCACACCGTGCTCGACAACCTTCAGACTCTTAAGATGACTCGCTTCACTTTGATGACTGCACTTAAATCTCAAGACGAATAATACATTATGGCACAGATTGAACAATCAGATAAGGGCGGTAAAAAGAAAAAAGGCGCCCAGAAGAAGATGTCGATCCACGTTGACTTCACGCCGATGGTGGACATGAACATGCTTCTGATCACGTTCTTCATGCTCTGTACCACGATGTTGAAATCGCAGACATTGAAGATCGCGCTCCCTACCAACGAAAAGGTTTCTGACGAACAGAAAAACCAGGCCGGCGAATCGCAGGCTATCACTCTGCTCCTCGACGTCGAACGCGACGCTAAGGGTCAGCCCGTGAAAGATGCGTTTGGCAACAACAAGACCGTCATCTACTATTATGAAGGCGCTCTCAAAACTGACGATGCCGGCAATCCCCACCGCGAACAGCTCCGCAAGGAAGAGTTCCTCGGCAACGAGAACAACGTGCAACGCGGTATCCGTAAAATCCTCCACGATCGCAACAAAAAGATCATTGACGAGGTCAACAAACTCAAAGCCGACTGGCGCGACAACAAATTCTCTAAAGACGATGAAGAAAATCAGCGTCTCTATGAAGAAGCCGCCAACAAGGTGCGTAACAACAACGACCTCAAATATCCTATCGTTATGATCAAAGCTACTCCCGATGCTAACTGGAGTAGCGTCATCGGAGCCCTTGACGAAATGAGTATCAACGAAATTTCGCATTATCAGCTTGAAAATCTCAACAATCAGGAACGTAAGATGCTCGGCCTGCCTTTGGTCGACGAACCTGCTAAAGGTGGCGACGCAGCTGCTGCTCCTGCTGGTAACTAATTGATGATCGATATATATTAATCCAAAAATCAAAAAGAAAAATGGCAAAAGATGTAGATCTTTCATCAGATGAATGGCGCGACCTTGTCTTTGAAGGTAAAAACAAAGATTTTGGCGCTTACGAATTGCGTAAGAACTCGCCCAAGCGTCACAACTGGGCCATGGTTGCCGTTGTTGTTTGTATCCTTGCTGCCTTTGGTGCTTCTCTGCTTGTGACTCAGCTCGCAAAAGAAGAAGAACAGGTGAAGGAAAACAAAGAGCAGGCTGAGATGGCTGTTTACGAAGAGGAAGTTCAGGAAGAGCTCCCCGAAGAGGAAGCTTTCGAAATGCCTGAAGAAATCCCCGTTCCCGTTGAAGAGGTGCTCACTACCGAGAAGGTAACTGAAATGGTGATCCTCGACGATAAGCTCGTGACCGAGCCGCCGAAGGCCCAGAATGAAGTTCAGGAATCAGAAGTGGCTGCCGGTATCGCAAACGTTGAAGGTAACTCTAACGACGTGCTGACCGCGCAGATCAAGGATGTGGCTCCTGTTGAACCTCCGAAGGCTGTTGAACCTCCCAAGCCCGTTGTTCCCGTTGATGATAATAAGGTGTTTGACTCGGTAGAACAGGATCCCGTATTCCCCGGTGGTCAGGCTGCTCTGCTTCAGTATGTGGCAAGCCACATCAAATATCCTACTATCGCTCAGGAAAACGGTATTCAGGGTCGTGTGACAGTACAGTTCGTCGTTACCAAGACCGGTTCTGTCGGAACCGTTAAGGTGGTTCGTGGTAAAGACCCCGAGCTCGATAAGGAAGCAGTTCGCGTTGTGAAATCACTTCCGAAATTCACCCCCGGTAAGATGAACGGTCACCCCGTAAATGTGTGGTACACTCTGCCTATCACATTTAAACTTCAGAACTAATCTTTCTATAGAGTCAAATCTATTAGAACAATTTGTTAATATCTCTTGATCTTTCGACTGGAGGCTGCATCAAATCCACTGATGTAGCCTCCTTCGATTTCTATAATATTTACTTTGATTTAAATTCACACACACCCTAAGCCCCCCAAAAAACTCCGCCGGCTGTCCGTCAGGTTCATCGGCCGTGCTCAGCCGATCCAACCAAACCGACGATTTCGCATCCCAGCCCCCCATTCCCATATTATCTTTGCCGCATGCATCTAAGCCCCGACAAAGACACCCGTCCCTGCGCCGTCAACCATCTCTACCACTTTCAGAAATGGCTGCGCCGCCCCATGACGCGCCTTGAATCATCCGTAATCCTCCCGATCGAACGCCTGCGCACCGCCAACCGCCGCCCCGTCCTCCCCGGGCGCGTCTACGTCGATGATCCCG
>JAAVEX010000028.1 GCA_014801065.1 Barnesiella sp. | reverse complement strand
CGCTACACCATCGATGCCTTCCGATCGATACTCCCCGTGATTCCGGCTCACACCATTCTCACCGACATTGCTTCCGTCAAGACCGGCCTTCCGGAATTCTACGCCGAATGTAATCACCCCTACGCCTCCTCCCACCCCATGTTTGGGCCCACATTCGCCAATCTTTCCAACCTCTCCTCTGAAAATGCCATCATCATTTCCGAAGGCGATCAGCGCGGCCGTGATTTTTTCCGCGATCTCTACTCCAAGCTCCATCTCAACATCGTTGACTACACTTTCGTGGAACACGACCTGACAATAGCCTACTCCCTCTCCATTCCCTTTGCATCAACACTTGTGTTCGCATCCGTGATGCAACCGCAGGAAGCACCGGGCACCACGTTCAAACGCCATCTCGACATAGCCCGGGGTCTGATGAGCGAGGACGACTATCTCCTCCAGGAAATCCTTTTCAACCCCAACACGCCCCTGCAGCTCCAGCGCATCCGCACCCAGCTCGCCACCCTTCAGGAGATCATAGAGCGACGCGACCCCGCCGCCATGAAATCCTTCATCCACAGTATCCGCCGGAATCTTACCTGATACACTTTTTTCTATAAGAAACTGTTTAAATTTATGTGCGAATGATTTTGAGCTATTTCAGGATGAGTTTTGCAAGTTGAAGAGGGAGCGATGCGGGCATCGTGACCGATAAGACTCGGCAAAAATCGCCTGAAAGATCATAAAAATCAGAGCATGTAAAAAAATTTCGCATAAATTTAAACAGTTTCTAAGCTATTTGCGCGGGTTAGTGGAAAAAATGTTATCTTTGTAGCGGAATGAACTCGATCGATCAAAAATCCACCGCTTCAGCTATGCTTTCGCAATATCTTGCACAGCATAAAATGCGGCGCACCCCTGAACGATTTGCCATTCTCGACAAAGTATTTGATATTCAAGGCCATTTCTCTATCGAAATGCTTCTATCCCATCTCGACAACGAAGGCTACCACGTGAGCCGCGCCACGCTCTACAACACCATCCAGCTACTGATGAAATGCGGCCTCGTGCGCCGCAACCAGTTTAATGCCGGTTCGCCGCGCTATGAGCGTGTGGTCAACCCGGCGCGACACTATCATCTGATATGCTCAGGCTGCGGAAAAGTGCGTGAGATCAAAGACTCCGTAATCGACCGCATGATCACCACTCTCCGTTTCGGCACATTCCACCCTACCCAAATAGACCTTAANATCTACGGCCTGTGCGGGTCATGCAACAAAAAATCGAAAACAAATAAATCAGTCATATAAGNCAGNTTCCTCTGTCCCATAAAATTCAAATCATTCAAACGAAGAATTATGAAAATCGACGTTTTGCTCGGCCTCCAATGGGGCGACGAAGGTAAAGGAAAGGTAGTTGACGTGCTCACGCCACGCTACGATATCGTAGCTCGCTTTCAGGGTGGCCCCAACGCCGGTCACACCCTTGAGTTCGACGGCAAAAAATATGTGCTCCGNTCCATCCCCTCCGGTATCTTCCAGTCCGGTCAGACCAATATAATCGGCAATGGTGTAGTGCTCGACCCCGTNCTGTTCCGTCAGGAAGCTCAAGACCTGGAAGCTTCGGGTATCGACCTGCGCAAAGTGCTCAAGCTCTCCAAGAAAGCCCACCTCATCCTCCCGACTCACCGTCTGCTCGATGCCGCAAACGAGCGCGCTAAAGGCGATTCTAANATCGGCACCACCGGCAAAGGGATCGGTCCGACATACACCGACAAGATCTCGCGCAACGGTCTCNGACTNGGCGACACACTCCTCCCCGACTTCAAAGAGCGCTACGAAAAGGCCCGCGACCGCCACGTTGCCCGGCTCAAAGCTCTCGGTGAAGATCCTCAGTTCGACGATCTGCAGGCACAGTGGCTCGATGCTATCGACTATCTCAAGACTTTCGACATCATTGACTCCGAACACTATATAAACCGCGCTCTCTCCTCCGGCAAGACTATTCTATGCGAGGGCGCACAAGGCACACTCCTCGACGTCGACTTCGGTTCGTATCCCTTCGTCACTTCGAGCAACACCGTTTGNGCCGGCGCTTGCACCGGACTTGGCGTGGCTCCTAACAAGATCGGAGAAGTGTTTGGGATCTTCAAAGCATATTGCACACGTGTNGGNTCCGGTCCGTTCCCNACCGAACTTTTCGACGAAACAGGAAAAACCATACGCGATCTCGGACATGAGTATGGCGCAGTGACCGGACGCGAACGCCGCTGCGGATGGATCGATCTCGTGGCCTTGCGCTACGCTATCATGATCAATGGCGTGACTCAGCTGATCATGATGAAATCCGACGTGCTTGACACCTTCCCGGTGATCAAGGCCTGCACAGCCTATGANATAAATGGAGAGATCACCCGCGATTTCCCCTACACCGTCGACCAGGCCGACATCCGCCCCATCTACACCGANCTTCCCGGATGGCAAACCGACATGACGGCTATGAAATCTGAAGAAGAATTCCCTCCGCAATTCAAAGCCTACATCGAATTTCTCGAACAGGAACTCGCCACTCCGATCACAATCGTGAGCATAGGACCGGACCGCGAGCAGACCATCATAAGAAAATAACCCCTCGCCCATCTCTACAATCATGGCTAAAATAAAACCGTTTAAAGGAATCCGTCCCCCTCGTCATCTGGTAAGCGAAGTCGCTTCCCGCCCGTATGATGTGCTTAACTCTGCCGAAGCGCGCATTGAAGCCGAAGGCAACCCCCGCTCCCTCTACCACATCATCAAACCCGAAATTGATTTCACGCCCGATGTTGATGAACACGATCCAAGAGTCTACGAACGCGCCGTAAGCAATTTCAACGCTTTCCAGGACCGNGGCTGGCTCGTGCAGGACGACAGCGAACACTACTACATATACGCTCAGACCATGAATGGCCGCACCCAATATGGATTTGTAATTGCCGCCAACGTGGACGACTATATGGAGCAACGAATTAAAAAACATGAGCTTACCCGACGCGACAAAGAAGAAGACCGCATGAAACACGTGCGTGTNACCGGTGCCAACATCGAGCCGGTATTCTTTGCCTTCCCCGACAATGAAGCCCTTTCACAGATAATCTCCGATGTGACAGCCCACGAGCCCGAATANGACTTCACCTCCCCCGACGGTTTCGGNCACCACTTCTGGGTAATCGACTCACNGCAGACCATCGAAGAGATCACACNTCTGTTTCAGGAAATCCCCAACCTCTATATAGCCGACGGACACCATCGCACTGCAGCAGCAGCCCTCGTGGGTAACGAACGCGCCAAAGCCAACCCCAACCATAGCGGCGATGAAGAATACAACTATTTCCTTGCCGTGGCCTTTCCNGCATCCCACCTCAACATCATCGACTACAATCGCGTGGTGCGCGACCTGAATGGCCTCTCNCCNGAGCAGTTTATCAAAGCTCTCGAAAAAGACTTTATCGTAGAGCCTAAATCCACCACCGAACCCTANCGCCCCACAGGTCTTCACAATTTCTCACTCTATCTCCCCGGTCAGTGGTATTCACTCACCGCCCGTGAAGGACGATACGATGATTCCGACCCGATCGGAGTGCTCGACGTGACNGTGTCAAGCGATCTCATCCTGCGCGATATCCTCGGTATCACCGACCTCCGTTCCGACAAACGAATCGACTTCGTAGGCGGAATCCGAGGTCTTGAAGAGCTGCAACGAAGAGTCGATTCCGGAGAGATGGCGATGGCCCTCGCTCTTCATCCCGTCACAATGCGTCAGCTTATGGACATTGCCGACTCCGGCAACATCATGCCCCCGAAAACCACCTGGTTTGAACCCAAACTGCGCTCGGGACTGATCATTCACAAACTCGATGACTGATCTGCCAACATCACAACCTTTTAAATTGACCCCGGCCACCTATTTCAGAATAGTGGCCGGGGCCAAACTTCCTACACTCCTCGCANCAGCCCTGCTGATACTATTTATNTCAACCGTAGCAGCAGTCATTGTCGATCTACGCATCATCCTTGTCGGGCTCATTTTAATATTCCTCGTAATCCCATTCATCGCCCTACACATATATTATAATATACTCCTCACTGCCGATGCCCGATTTGCCCTGTCGCGCAAAACCGTNACTTTCCACCCCGACGGATCAATCACCGAAACATTCCTCCCCGCCGACGAACCCGACAGCGATCCCATCGACGAAACCNCCACCGCCCACACCACATCATCAAACATCCCGCAACCACGCACATTTCAACCCGAAGACCTCANAAACACACGACGTACATCCCGCTTCACCATCATCACNATCAATACCGGCTATATTCTGATCATCCCCCACACCCCCGCCGAAACCCAACCNACAAAATAAGAGAGGGTTGAATTTAAACCAAATTAAATAATATAGAACGGGATTCAATTTTTGAATTCATCACAAAGGATCTTTTGTGATAAAATCATTTAAATCCAAACACACTCTAAGNTTTTCTCTTTGTCAATTGCTGGATTTTTCCTATCTTTGCACATCTATTAAATCAATCAACACCCCTTCCCCCATCCCTATGGTTGTATTCTTTAAGAAAGGTGCTGCAAAAGTAATAGCTGTCGAGACCGACCATCGTTTCAACGACGAAGAAAAGGAAAAGCTCTCATGGCTCTTTGGCGGCGCCACCCCCCTTGCATCCACTTCGATCAAAGGTTCTTTTATCGGACCGCGTAAAGAAATGATCACCCCCTGGAGCACTAACGCTGTAGAAATCACTCAAAACATGGGCCTTGACGGAATCACACGCATCGAGGAATTCGAACGCGTCACAGATCCCGACTCTCACCCCTTCGACAAAATGCTACAGCGCCACTACGAAGGCCTCAACAGCCGTGTGTTCACTACAGCGCGCAAGCCCGAACCTATTGTTTATATCGACGATATCGCCGAATACAACCGCACTGAAGGCCTTGCCCTCAGCCCCGAGGAGGAAGACTACCTCCGCGATCTGAGCAATCGCATCGGTCGACCGCTCACCGATAGCGAAGTGTTTGGCTTCTCTCAAGTCAACTCCGAACACTGCCGCCACAAAATATTCAACGGCACTTTCATCATCGACGGCGAGGAAAAACCCCTTTCCCTCTTCAAGCTTATCAAGAAAACATCGCAGACCAATCCAAATGGTCTCGTCTCTGCTTATAAAGACAACGTAGCCTTCGTCGACGGTCCCAAAGTTGATCAATTCTACCCCGTCAACCCCGACCGTCCGGATATGTTTGACGTTAAGGAAATTGACACCGTCATTTCACTTAAAGCCGAAACCCACAATTTCCCCACCACCGTCGAACCATTTAACGGCGCCGCCACAGGCACCGGTGGCGAAATACGCGACCGTCTCGGCGGAGGAAAAGCTTCGCTCCCAATTGCAGGTACGGCCGTCTATATGACCTCATATCCCCGTCTGAGTCCCGATCAGAAATGGGCACTGATGACCAACCCGCGAGTATGGCTCTATCAGACTCCCGCAGATATTCTCATCAAAGCCTCCAACGGAGCTTCCGACTTCGGAAACAAATTCGGCCAACCCCTCATCTGCGGTTCGCTACTTACTTTCGAACACGACGAAAACGGTCGCCTTTACGCCTACGATAAAGTGATCATGCTTGCCGGAGGTGTTGGATTCGCAGCAAAAAAAGATGCAATCAAAGGCACTCCGCAACCCGGCGAAAAAGTAGTGGTCATGGGTGGCGACAACTATCGCATCGGCATGGGCGGAGGCGCTGTCTCATCGGTTGAAACCGGACAATACGACAACTCTATCGAGCTCAACGCCGTGCAGCGAGCCAACCCCGAAATGCAAAAACGCGTTTCGAACGTGATCCGAGCTCTTGCCGAAAGCACCGACAACCCTATCGTATCGATCCACGACCATGGAGCAGGCGGCCACCTCAACGCCCTTTCTGAACTTGTCGAGGCCACCGGCGGACGCATCGATCTCGATGCTCTCCCCATCGGCGACAGCACCCTTTCAGCCAAAGAGATCGTCGGCAATGAAAGCCAGGAACGAATGGGCATGATCATAGGCGAAGAACATATCGACTACGTGCGCCGCATAGCCGACCGCGAACGCTCTCCAATGTACGTTGTCGGNGAAACCACCGGCGACGACCGCTTCGTNTTCCGCCGCTCCGATGGCGTGAAACCGATTGATCTCGCCATGGCCGACATGTTCGGNAACTCACCCAAGACCGTCATGACCGACTCCACTGTCGAGACACACTATAAAGATCCCGAATACTCCGACAGCGATATCGAACAGTATCTCCGCGATGTCCTTTCGCTCGAAGCCGTCGCTTCAAAGGACTGGCTCACGAACAAAGTGGACCGCTCTGTGACAGGAAAGATCGCTCGTCAGCAGTGTCAGGGAGAAATTCAGCTCCCGCTCAGCGACTGCGGCGTTGTGGCNCTNGACTATCGCGGCCATGCCGGCATCGCCACTTCGATCGGCCATGCTCCTCAGGCAGCGTTGGTCGACTCNGCNCGCGGTTCAGTGCTCGCCATAGCCGAATCCCTCACCAACATCGTNGGAGCGCCAATCAAAAATGATATCCGTGGCATCTCTCTTAGTGCCAACTGGATGTGGCCATGCAAAAATCNCGGTGAAGNTGCAGCCCTCTATCGTGCTGTTGAAGCCTGCAGCGATTTCGCTTGTGCGCTCGGCATCAATATNCCCACCGGCAAGGACTCTCTCTCCATGACCCAGAAATATGGCGACGACAAGGTGTTCGCTCCCGGCACTGTCATCATTTCCGCTGCCGGCGAAGTGACCGACATTCGNAAGACTCTCACTCCGGTNATCCAGCCCACAGCATCATCGCTCTACTACATCGACTTCTCCAACTCTCCNCTTCGNCTGGGAGGATCAGCCCTNGCACAGACTCTCTGCACGCTCGGCTCCGAAACTCCAACCGTCGACAATCCCGAGAAGTTCGTTGCCACATTCAATGCCGTGCAGCGACTTGTGAAACGCGGATCGATCCTCGCNGCCCACGACGTTTCGGCCGGCGGTTTGATCACCACCCTGCTCGAAATGACATTCGCCAACACTTCGGGNGGTATCAATCTGACCACNGCCGNATTTGTTGAACGCGGTGAAAACGACCTCGTAAAGATTCTNTTCGCAGAAAACCCCGCCCTTGTCGTCCAGATTGCCGACAGCAAGACCGAAGCAGCCGAAAAGCTTCTCGAAGAAGCCGGCGTAAGCTTCATCTGCATCGGACANCCTTCCGACGAACGCACCCTCATGATCGAACATGAAGCCACAGTGCGAATGATCGGCATCGACTATATGCGCGATGTGTGGATGCACCCCTCATATATGCTCGACTCTATCCAGAGCGGTGAAAAATGTGCACGCCTGCGCTACGAAAACTACAAGAAACAGCCTCTGCGATTCAGAATACCCGCATCGTTCAACGGCTCGCTCGAAAGCCGCAACCTGACTCCCGGCCGACATGCCGAATCAGGAATCCGCGCAGCCATCATACGCGAAAAGGGCGTTAACGGCGACCGCGAAATGGCCTACTCGCTCTATCTTGCCGGCTTTGACGTGAAAGATGTCCACATGACCGACCTCATGACCGGACGCGAAACCCTTGAGGATGTCAACATGATAGTGTTCTGTGGCGGTTTCTCCAACTCCGACGTGCTCGGTTCGGCCAAAGGATGGGCCGGNGGCTTCCGCTACAANGAGAAAGCACGCAAAGCCCTCGAAAACTTCTACGCCCGCCCCGACACCCTCTCGCTGGGCNTCTGCAACGGATGTCAGCTCATGATCGAACTCAATCTCATCTGTCCCGAACATCCGAAGAAGGCCACGATGGAACACAATATCAGCCATAAATTTGAATCACAGTTTGTCGGCGTCACAATCCCGGAAAACCGATCCGTGATGTTCGGACCNATGGCCGGAATGAAACTCGGTATATGGGTGGCACACGGCGAAGGTCGCTTCAACCTTCCGATGCCGATGGCCGACTACAACNTGGCCCTGCGCTACAACTACNCCGCCTANCCCGCCAATCCCAACGGATCGCGCGGCGCTGTGGCCGGTCTCTGCTCGGCCGACGGACGCCATCTTGCAATGATGCCCCACCTCGAACGCGCCATCTTCCCATGGCAATGCGCTTGGTATCCGCGATCGAGACGCCGCAACGACGTGACTCCATGGATCGACGGATTCATCAACGCTCGTAAATGGATCGAACAAAACAAAACTAACCGTTAAAATGACATAGGCGGGAGAGAACGCAACCGGACAGGTCACCGACCGAAAGCGACACTCTCCCGCCCTCATTTTTTTCAACCTCGCTCCTTAGAAACTGTTTAAATTTATGTGCCAATGATTTTGAGAAGTTTTTTGATTGATTTTTGTGTGATGAAGAAGGAGTGATGCGGGCATCACGACTGATGAATCACGCAAAAAGCGCCAAAAAGATTCCTGAAATCATGGCATATTTGACTGATAATAAACTTTCGACATAAATTTAAACAGTTTCTTAACGTCACAATCAGAATATTTTAAGTTACATACTCAACACTTTACACTCACTATTATGGGAGGTTTTTTCGGCCTTACGGCCAAATCAAATTGCGTAGACCGTCTCTTCTACGGAGTCGACTACAACAGTCACATGGGGACAAAGCGTGCCGGAATGGCAACCGTTGACAACGGCATCTTTACCCGATCTATCCACAACATCGAAAACTCCTATTTCAGGACCAAATTCGAGCCCGATCTCAAAGACTTTTCCGGATGCTCAGGCATCGGCGTAATCTCCGACACCGATGCGCAGCCGATCATCGTCAACTGTCATCTCGGCAAATTCGCTATCGTCACCGTGGCGCGAATCAACAATATTGCAGAACTCGAACAAGAAATGCTCGCCAAGGGCCATCATTTCTGCGAACATTCCTACGACATCATCAACCCGACGGAAATGATAGCCGCGCTCATTTCGGAAGGAGCAGATATAGTCAGCGGCATCGAAAACGTCTACCGCCGAGTCAAAGGATCGTGCTCGATGCTCATCCTGATGGATGGCAAACTCATTGCCGCACGCGACTTCCTCGGGCGCACCCCGATCATCATAGGCAAGGGCGACGACGGATTTGCAGCAACATCCGAGTCATGCGCTTTCACCAATCTCGGTTTTGAGGACTATTATAATGTGGGACCGGGCGAGATAGTCGAACTGACCCCCGAATCGATGACCACTCTCCGAAAGCCGGAAAAGGAGATGCAGATATGCTCCTTTCTCTGGATCTACTATGGCTACCCGGTGTGTCAGTATGAGGGCCGCAACGTTGACCGTATGCGCTACGTTACCGGACGCGAAATGGGCAAAACCGATACGGACTATGCCGACTTCGTCAGCGCTATTCCAGACTCAGGCATCGGAATGGCTCTTGGATATTCTCAGGGCAAAGGAGTGCCATATCTTCGTGGGATTGTGAAATATACCCCCACATGGCCCCGCAGCTTCACGCCCTCGACCCAGGCACGGCGCGAGCTGGTGGCAAAAATGAAACTCATCCCCAACAAAGCGCTCCTGAAAGGCCGCCACGTGATCTTCTGCGACGACTCGATAGTGCGCGGAACCCAGCTTCGAGACAACGTCAAGGACCTCTTCGACGCAGGCATCAAGGGCGTACACATGCGCATCGCCTGTCCGCCACTCATCCACGCATGTGAATATCTCAACTTCACCGCATCCAAGAGCGAACTTGAACTTATCACCCGCCGGATAATCGCCGATCTCGAAGGAGATCATAATGCAAATCTTAAAGCATATTCCACTACCGGCACTCCGGAATATAACCATCTTGTAGAGGAAATCCGCACTCGTCTTGGGCTCAGCTCGCTTCAGTTCAGCTCACTTGAAAATATAGTCGAAGCGATCGGTCTTCCCAAATGCAAGATCTGCACCCACTGTTTCGACGGATCGTCTCACTTCTGATCCCCCGCAAACCTAAAAACACTTAGAAACTGTTTCTTGCGCTGCGCCACGACATAAAAATCAGTGGCGCAGCTTTTTGCATTCGTCCTTACGAAGATATTCTCCAACATTACCGCACGAACACCGCCTCAGCCAAACGCCTCCAAAATCAGTCCATATAGCTGAATTACAAAATTTTCATCACAAAAATAGGACAACTGGGGCATATTCTCGATGTTTTTTTATATCTTTGTAGGTCGAAAGTGTTCAATCTTTCAACTAAACCGATCATTAACTAACCATAGAAATAACAAACGTATGAGTCTGAACATCATCGTGCTCGCAAAGCAAGTGCCTGACACTCGCAACGTGGGCAAAGATGCAATGAAAGAGGACGGCACTATCAACCGTGCCGCTCTCCCGGCCATCTTCAATCCCGAGGACCTCAACGCGCTCGAACAGGCACTCCGCCTCAAAGACGCCAATCCCGGTTCGAAAGTTACTATTCTGACAATGGGTCTTCCCCGCGCTGCCGAAGTGATCCGCGAAGCCATGTTCCGTGGTGCCGACGGCGGTATCGTTCTTACTGACCGTGCTCTTGGCGGTGCGGACACACTCGCCACTTCCTATTCACTGGCACAGGCAGTAAAGAAATTCGGCGACTACGACATTATTCTTGGCGGTCGTCAGGCCATCGACGGTGACACCGCTCAGGTTGGCCCTCAGATTGCTGAAAAGCTCGGCATCCCTCAGGTGACCTACGCCGAAGAAATCCTTGATCTTAAAGATGGATTCGTCACCGTTAAGCGTCGTCTTGAAAATGGTGTTGAAACTGTTAAAGCACCCCTTCCCTGCGTCGTGACCGTCAACGGCTCAGCCGCCGATTGCCGCCCCCGCAACGCCATGCTGCTCCAAAAATACAAATATGCAGCATCCACTTCTGAAAAAGAAAAGCTTTCCGACCGCAACAAAGAGCTTCTTGAAAAGCGCCCCTTCCTCAACATTGCCGAATGGAGTGCAGCATTTGTTGAAGCTGATCCTCAGCAGATCGGTCTTGCCGGATCGCCCACCAAAGTTAAGGCCATCGAAAACGTAGTGTTCACCGCCAAGGAAGCACGCACCATTGAAAACAACGATGACCAGATCGAAGAACTCGTTAAAGAACTCATTGCCAACCACACGATCGGCTGATCTTTAGCCCTCGCTCAAATTAACCAACTATTATGACAGACCAGAATAACTTGATAGTATATTGCGAGTTTGAGGACGGCAAAGTAGCCGACGTAAGCCTCGAACTGCTGACCAAAGGCCGCGAGCTCGCCAACAAACTTGGCGTTAAACTCGAAGCCGTAGTGATCGGCGACAACCTTGAAGGCGTTGAATCTCAGCTCTTCCCCTACGGTGTTGACCGCGTGTATAAAGTAGCCGACTCTCGCCTCTATCCCTATACGTCCAACCCCCATGCGGCTGTGCTCATCAACCTCTTCCGCGAAATCAAACCGCAGGTATGCCTCATGGGCGCCACTTGCATTGGCCGCGACCTCGGCCCGCGCGTTTCGTCATGCCTCCACAGCGGTCTGACCGCCGACTGCACATCGCTTGAAATCGGTCCTCACAAAGATCCCAAGACAGGCAAAGAATACGAAAACCTTCTTTATCAGATCCGTCCCGCATTCGGTGGCAACATCGTTGCAACGATCGTTAACCCCGATTGCCGTCCGCAGATGGCAACCGTGCGCGAAGGTGTAATGAAAAAAGAGGTGTTTGATCCTAACCACGTTGGTGAAGTGATTGACCTCGATGCGAAAAAATATGTTGACGACAGCGATTTCGTAGTTGAAATTCTCGACCGCGCTATTGAAAAATCTAAAGTCAACATCAAAAACTCTCCGATCATCGTGGCCGGAGGTTACGGCATGGGATCAAAAGAAAATTTCGATCTCCTCTACAAGCTCGCTGAAACACTCGGTGGCGAGGTAGGCGCATCGCGTGCGGCAGTCGATGCCGGCTTTGCCGACCACGATCGTCAGATCGGCCAGACCGGTGTCACCGTGCGCCCGAAACTTTACATCGCTTGCGGTATCTCCGGACAGATTCAACACATTGCCGGCATGCAGGAAAGCTCGATCATCATCTCTATCAACAATGATCCCGAAGCTCCTATCAACAAAATCGCCGACTTTGTTATCACCGGCAATGCCGAAGATGTGATCCCCAAACTCATTAAATATTACAAGAAGAACTCCAAGTAAACTAAGCCATGGCTAATTTTTATAATGATAATCCCGATTTGAAGCATCACCTCAACCACCCGTTGATGCAAAAAATCGTTGAACTGAAAGAACGCAACTTCGCCGACGCTGACAAATACGACTATGCACCCCTCGACTTCGAGGATGCCATGGACTCCTACGACAAAGTGCTTGAAGTGGTAGGCGAAATCTGTGGCGGCAAAATCGCTGAAAATGCTGAAAGTGTAGACCATCAGGGTCCGCGCGTTGAAAACGGACGCGTAATCTATGCCGACGGCACACAGGAAAACCTTGAACTTTGCCGCAAAGCCGGCCTTATGGGCATGGCGATGCCGCGCCGTCTCGGTGGTCTTAACTTCCCCATCACCCCCTATATCATGGCAGCTGATATCGTCAGCCGTGCCGATACCGGTTTTGAAAACCTCTGGGGACTTCAGGACTGCGCCGAAACGATCTACGAATTTGCCGATGAAGACCAGAAGCAGCGTTATATTCCCCGCGTGTGCAAAGGCGAAACCATGTCGATGGATCTTACCGAACCTGATGCCGGCTCCGATCTCCAGAGCGTGATGCTCAAAGCAACCGAACAGCCCGACGGCACATGGGTGCTCAATGGCGTTAAACGCTTCATCACCAACGGCGACAGCGACATCCATCTCGTGCTCGCGCGCTCGGAAGAAGGTACCAAGGACGGCCGCGGTCTGTCAATGTTTATCTACGATAAGCGCAATGGCGGTGTCGACGTTCGTCGTATTGAAAACAAAATGGGTATCAAAGGCTCGCCCACATGTGAGCTCACCTATAAAAATGCAAAAGCAGAACTCTGCGGTTCGCGTCGCATGGGTCTTATCAAATATGTGATGGCTCTTATGAACGGCGCTCGTCTGGGCATTGCCGCACAGAGCGTCGGCGTGAGCGAACGCGCTTATCGTGAAGCTCTCGACTANGCCAAAGAGCGTCAGCAGTTCGGCAAACCGATCATCGAGTTTCCCGCAGTCTATGAGATGCTTGCCATCATGAAGGCTAAGCTCGACGCTTCGCGCGCGCTCCTTTATGAAACCGCACGCTTCGTCGACGTCTACAAGATCTATGAAGACATTGCCAAAGAACGCTCTCTGACTCCCGACGAACGCAAAGAGATGAAAGCCTTCTCGAAGCTCGCCGATGCCTGCACTCCGCTTGCCAAGGGACTCGGCAGCGAATACTGCAACCAGAACGCCTACGATGCTATTCAGATCCACGGCGGTTCGGGCTTCATGAAAGATTATGCCTGCGAACGTGTTTACCGCGATGCCCGCATCACATCTATCTATGAAGGCACTACTCAGCTTCAGGTCGTTGCAGCTATCCGCCACGTCACCACCGGCACTTATCTCGGTATGATCCGCGACTATGAAGCTCAGGAGATCAAGGAATCGCTCCAGCCCCTGCGCAATGTGTTGATCGACCTCACTGCCAAATATGAAGCTGCCGTAGCAGCAGTGCTCGAAGTGAAAGATCCTGCTTACACCGACTTCATGGCACGCCGAATGGTTGAAATGGCCGGTAATATCATCATGGCCTACCTCCTCATCCTCGATGCCAACCGCAACGAATCGTTCACCAAATCGGCCGAAGTCTACAATAAGCTCGCTCAGACTGAAGTCAACAAACATGCCGATTTCATCGCTAACTTCACCCCCTCGCAGCTTGAAGCCTATAAGGCTTAATCAGCAATAAAACTCATCCACATACCGGTCCGGCGGAGCAGCATCACCCTCCCTATTTAACAGATGCTCCCGCCGGATCTGTATTTTTTAATCATACCGCTTTGCCGACTTGAAATAAAAGAGTAAATTTGCTAAGAAACTGTTTATTTTTATGCGCGAATGATTCTGACGATATTTCAGGATGAATTTTGCAAGCTGAAAATAGGGCGATGCAGGCATCGTGACCGATACGCCCCGGCAAAAATCGCCTTCAAGATCATTAATTCAGAGTAAATAGACATTTCTTCCCTCAAATTTAAACAGTGAGTTTCTAAAAACACCAGCAATGAAATTCAGCGACATACCCGGACACGAAAGCGCAAAGCAAAGATTGAGACAGATGGCCGACACCCGGCGTCTGCCCCACGCTCTGCTCATCGAAGGGCCGGAGGGTATCGGCAAATTATCTCTTGCGCGTGCATTTGCCCAGTATATCCACTGCGAACATCCCACGGCCGATGGAGAGCCGTGCGGTGAGTGTCAGCCCTGCATCCTACACCAGTCGATGAATCATATCGACACCACGTTTGTCTATCCCGTGGTCAAAACCGATGGCATGAACACCGCACCGACATCGGCTGATTTCCACAACGAATGGCTTGAATATCTCGACGGTCGCCTCTACATGGATCTGCAGCAATGGACATCAACGTTTGCAAAGAAAAACGCACAACCGCTGACCTACGTCACCGAGAGTGCGCGGCTGATCCACAGCCTTGCGTTCACATCACATGTGTCGCGCTATAAGATCGTGATCTGGTGGCTGCCTGAACGTATGAATCTTGATGCCGCCAACAAGCTTCTGAAGCTGATCGAGGAACCCTACGAGGACACACTCTTCATAATGGTTAGCGACAATCCGCGCGACATACTCCCCACTATCTATTCGCGCGTACAACGTCTGCGTCTGCGTCGGCTCGACGATGAAACCGTGGCCCGCTACCTGCAGGCCCACTTCGATCTGAGCCACACCGACGCGATGGCCTACGCTCACCTCGCTGAAGGAAACGTGACCCGCGCCATCGATGCGCTCAACCAGTCGAAGGAATCGGCTGAAAATTTCGACCTGTTTGTCAGACTGATGCGACTCGCCTACCAACGCAACGTGCATCAGCTCCGCACATGGGGCGATGAGCTCGCCGCACTCGGACGCGACCGCGAAGTCAGATTCTACGAATATGCCATACGCCTTATCCGCGAAAATTTCATCTACAATTTCCAGCTGCCTCAGATCAACTACATGACCGCACCGGAGCAACAATTCTCCACCCGTTTCGCCCGATTTATCCATGAAGGCAACGTGGAGAAACTTATAGCCACGTTTGACCGCGCCCGTGCAGATATCGAGGGTCACGCCAACGGTAAGATTGTCAATCTCGATGTTGCCATAAAAGTGATCATGCTGCTGATCCAGAAATAGTCACAGTCAACTCCACCNCGCCGCACACNCCCCACAGTCAATGATACCATTTCTCAAGCAGGTGGCCAGCATCTATGCCACAAACGAACCGGAATCGCTCAGCGACTATTGCTTCGTGTTTCCAAACAAACGAAGCGCCACATTCTTTGCCCATTTCCTGCATCAGACCATTGGTAAACAGCCAATATTCATGCCGGGAATAACCAACATTTCTGAGTTCGTTTCCTCTTTTTCCGACCTGCAGGAGGCCACGCGCTATGATCTGCTATTCACGCTGTTTGANGAATATCGCAAGATCCCCGGAGTGGATGTGGACTTTGACCAGTTTTTATTTTGGGGAGAGATGCTTCTCTCAGATTTCAACGATGTTGACCGCTATCTTGTCGACCCGGATGCACTGTTTGTCAACGTGAAACGCTTGCGCGAGATTTCATCCAACTTTCTGACCGAGGATCAGCTTGAAGTGATCCGCCGCTTCTGGGGCGAAGAACGCACGCGCGACACCGTGGAGCGCTTCTGGAACCACATTGATTATGAGGGCAACAAGCCTCAGCAGAAAAAATTCATACGCCTCTGGGANGTGTTGCAGCCACTTTATCATGCCTNCCGCCGCAGGCTTGAAAACGAAGGCCTTGCCACATCGGGGATGCTCTATCGCAATGCCGTCGAAAAGCTTGATCCGGCAGCCGACACCGAGCTGCAGTTCGATAGATATATTTTCGTGGGGTTCAATGTGCTGTCGACAGCCGAAATAAAAATATTCCGCTCACTCCAGCGCCGCAAGATGGCCGACTTCTATTGGGATTTCAACTCTCCGGCAATGAAGATGAAAGACAGCCGGGCGGCAAGATTTATCAGTCGCAACATCCGGGAGTTTCCTTCCCGCTACGAGCTGGAGGAGCCTGAGATCACCACATTGCCCCGCATCAATATCCTCGGCATACCTTCCAACATCGGCCAGGTCAAAGCGGCCGGATCGACAATAGGACAATGGATTGCCCAGGGAAAAATAGCTGACACGGCCAACGCTATCGACACAGCCATAGTGCTTCCGGACGAATCGCTCTTCGTCCCGATGATCCATTCCATCCCCGACGAGATTTCAAAGATCAATGTCACCATGGGCTATCCGATGAAACTCAGTCCGATGGCCACACTGTTGCGCAACATTGTCAGCCTNCAGTTGCGCTCGCGTATGCGCGGTGGCGACCGATTGTTTTTCTATGAGGATGTCAATACTCTACTGACCTCATCGGCCATTCGATCGATAGACCGTGAGGGCTGCGACAGGCTTGAAGAGNTCGTNAGACAGAACAGACTCTTTACCATCCCCTCGGCAACCATCATCGAAACNATTCCTGCACTTACTCCGATATTCGCTNCCGTGACCGACACACATAATATCGAGGAAGTTCATCATTACATCACATCGCTTTGCGAGTTTCTCAGCCATACGATTGCTGCTGACGATAAAATACNGCTGAAATTCGTTGAATCATACCGCGCGNCAACCGACAGCCTGTTTGAAGCCGCAAANCGGTTCAATATCACGATGGCCGGCACATCATTTTTCAAGCTGATCGAAAGAGCGATCGCCTCCGACACCGTGCGCTTTACCGGCGAACCGCTGTGCGGACTCCAGATCATGGGGGTGCTCGAAACACGCGCTCTCGACTTCAAGAATATCGTGATGCTCTCGATGAACGAACGAGTGTTTCCCCGCCGACACTATTCCCGATCGTTTATCCCCGACGCATTGCGCCACGGCTATGGNATGGCCACCATAGACTTTCAGGAGAGCATTTTTGCCTACTATTTCTACCGCCTCATCGCACGCGCCGAAAATGTCACCTTGATCTATGATGCACGAAGCGTCGGGGGGAACCGCAGCAATGAAATGTCGCGCTATCTGGCTCAGCTACTTTATTTCCACGGCAACGGCGAAGAGATCTCCCACCACCTTAAANTCTACAACGCTCAGCGATTTACTCCCGCTCCAATTTCCATTCAGAAATCGGAACGGATCAAAGGACTGCTTAACGAATTTAAAGCGGGAGGGAGCAAAAATCTCTCGGCGAGCGCACTCAACACCTATATCAACTGCCCGCTCAATTTCTATCTGCAATATGTCGAAGGATTCAATTCCGACAATGAGCTGACGGACTATATCGATTCATCGACCTACGGCACCATTGTCCACGACATTGCCGAAAAAATATATGGCGGATTTCAAAACGAGTCGAAGCAACCGGTCACCATCACCGAATCAATGATCGCTCCATTGGTTCGGCCAAATGATCTGACCCTCGACCGACTGATCACACAATCCATCAACCGCAACTTCAACCGTTTCAAGCAGGAACGCCTCAACGAGCCCCTGCTCGGCGAAAGTCTTGTTCTCGGCAAAGTGATCCGCGCCGCTCTGACAGCCATGCTTCGCGCTGATATGGCGCTGTGCCCGTTTACGTTTATAGCCGCTGAAAAGAAGATGGAGGGGACACTGAAAATCAACGACCATCTGACCATCAATGTGAAGCAGATCATTGACCGTATAGATACAGTGGGCGGCATGATGCGGTTTGTCGACTATAAAACAGGTCTCGACAGACTATCGGCCACCTCTGTCGATCAAATGTTTAACGGCAACGCATCCAATCGTCCCAAAGCAATAATGCAGCTTCTGATGTATTGTCATATCTACAACACACTTTCAGGCAGCGACACACCGATCGAACCTATTATCTATAAGTTGCTTAATATTCCGGGTAAAGGGATCGAGAAACTGAAGATCAATCGCCGTGAAATAGGCGATTATCATTCCGTGAAAGAAGAATTTGTTGATCTGTTTAACAAAAAGGTGGAAGAGATATTCGACGACCGCATTGCGTTCGATCAGACGCGCAACGAACACAACTGCACCTTCTGCCAATTCAAATCTCTTTGCAGCAGAGAATAATCACCCCCTCCACTGCCACTTCGACAATGAGCGGACTCTATATCCACATACCGTTTTGCCACTCAAAGTGTTACTACTGCGATTTCTATTCGCTTCCCCGCAACGACGACCGCCACGGCGAATATATCGAAGCGCTGAAACGTGAATATTACCTCCGACAAAACGAGATATACCCGATAAATCCGTCGACGATATATATCGG
>JAAVEX010000027.1 GCA_014801065.1 Barnesiella sp. | reverse complement strand
CGAGATCCACATATTCGTGGCCGTTGATCTCTCCATCGGCCTGGTTGGTGTAAAACCGGTTTGAGTTAATATCATCTTTGGTCAGGCAGTATTGGACGTTTGTGTCGAGAATATCGTCGAAATCCACGGTTGCGGTGAAATCCTTGTGGTCACGTGCGGAGATGGTGAGCAACTGCTGACCGTGAGGTCTTTCCGGGAGATAGATTGGCGTTGTCCCTAAATACCGGTTGTTGATATAGACCTCAGCTTTGAGCGGTAGCGATGAGATTGTGAGATGCATTTCCCTTGTCAGCGTGTAGGAGATGCTGTCGGTGGCGATCTCGTTGAAATTGATGTCAGCGTTCAGTTTCTTGCATCCTTTCTTCACAAAAGAGAGCTCGTGGCGGCCCCGGGGAATGTCGAAAATGGTCATCGGTGTCGTTCCGAAATATTCGCTGTCGAGATAGACTTGCGCCTTGGCGGGGTTCGACGAGATGACGAGGCAGTTCCTTTTCATGTTGATGTTGAAGATCTTGGTGCTGTCCTCCTCGAGATAGAAATCCTCGGTGAAGTCACGATGGTCGTAGCGGGATAATTTCAGCTCATGATAGCCGGCGGGAAAGTTGGAGATGATCATGGGTGTTGTTCCCACATTTTCGCCATCGATCATGATCTGCGCTCCGGCGGGGGTCGATGCAATGGCAATCGATCCTTGGGGAGCGGTTTGTGCCGCCGCCTTTGCTTTCGAATGTCCCGACGATGTACCCTGCCGCTTTTTCGAAGTCGGCTTGCCGGTCGAATTGTCCTTAAGCGTCGTAGTGGTTTGTTTCTTTGCCGTTTTCTTGGCTTCCGGGGGCAGATTGGTTTGCCAGGCGATGGCCGATAGTGACAGGCTTAGGGCGGCGATAGATGCAAGAAATTTTTTCATTTGTNGGCGTGGATTTATACGACAATGTAANATCCACCGCACGANNGTGTCAATGACGCCNCGAGGCNTGGGNGGGGAGAATCNCCTATTAAAATCATTGACATTAGGTGTAGAGACGGTGTGGTGAATTTGTCAATCGTCAAATGATTAATAAAGCAATAAAATGTCTGTTGCGGCGCCATGATCCGGCGAAGATCTTCATGCAGTGGCGACCGGCAGTGCAAATTTACGATTTTGCTCCGAAATATCAAACCCCGTTCCCCGCCTTCGGTTTGCTGATGCAAATCTAAGAAACTATTTAAATTTATGTGCGAATGATTTTGAGGATANTTCAGGATGAGTTTTGCAAGTTGAAGAGGGAGCGATGCGGGCATCGTGACCGATAAAACTTGGCAAAAATCGCCTGANAGATCATTAAAATCAGAGCATATAAAAAATTTTCACATAAATTTAAACAGTTTCTAAGGTGGGGAACGNGGTCTCGGTTTGCGTTTGAAAAAAAATGTTGTAACTTTGTCGGCGAAATAGCGGAGCATAATATGCTCTTTTCGATGGAATCTCACCCCGACGTTGGGGCGGAGGTTCTCATTTTTTTAATTCATTAGATTATAATAATTTAAAATAACTACCACTATGCCAATTACTTACATGACAAAAGAGGGCTACAAGAAGAAAATGGAAGAGATAGCCTATCTTGAATCAGTGAAACGTCCCGAAATATCTCGCGCCATTGCTGAAGCCCGCGATAAAGGCGACCTTTCGGAAAACTCCGAATATGATGCAGCCAAGGAAGCTCAGGGATTGCTGGAGATGAAGATCTCGCAGCTTAAGGATCTCGTGGCCAGCTGCCGCATAATCGATGAAAGCAACCTCAACACNGAGGAAGTGCAGATCCTCAACCGTGTGAAAATCAAAAATGTGGCCAATGGCATGACCATGGAATATACAATCGTGGCCGACAGCGAGGCCAACCTCAAGGAAAAGAAGATCGGATCAAGCACCCCGATCGCCCAGGGTCTGCTTGGCCATAAACTTGGCGAAACGGTTGAGATCAAAGTTCCCGCNGGACTGATGAAGTTTGAAATCGTAGAAATCAGCTTTTGATAAATGACCATCTTCAGTAAGNTCATANCCGGTGAAATTCCGTGCTACAAAGTAGGCGAAGATGAAAAGAACTTCGCATTTCTCGACATAAATCCGATGGCTCCCGGNCATGTGTTGGTGGTGCCCAAAAAGGAAGTGGACTATCTCTTTGATCTCGACCACGATGACTACGTGGCGCTCGAACTGTTTGCCCGCCGCGTTGCGCGCGCAATGAAAGATGCCCTCCCTTGCAAGCGCATAGCTGAGGCTGTGCTTGGCATGGAAGTGCCCCACGCCCATATNCATCTTGTGCCGATCAACAAAGAGGGCGATCTCGATTTNCGCCACAAGCTTAGCCTGCCGGGCGAAGAGATGGCCTCGATCGCAGCACGCATAGCCGAAAAGCTTAAGGACTGANCAANCCANCCTNGCGTTGCAATGAAAAAATTGTGCCGATCTCTGACTCTGCTTTCCGCTGCGATATCTNTGCAGGCATGGGGAGCCGAACCGGCCGACACGGCTGCCTCGACGGTGGATCTCGACGAGGTGGTGGTCAGCACGGCTCGCGGTCCGCTGCGCATGGCCGGAGCGGTGCGCGGTCAGGTGATCACGGCCTCCGAACTNAAGCGTGCCGCCTGTTGCAATCTGGGCGAAAGCTTCACCACCAACCCCTCGGTCGATGTGAGCTATAGCGATGCCGCCACCGGTGCGCGTCAGATACGTCTGCTCGGCCTGTCGGGAAGCTACGTCCAGATGCTCACCGAGAATGTGCCCAATTTTCGAGGCGCCGCCTCCCCCTACGGACTGGGATATATCCCCGGCCCTTGGATGCAGTCGATCCAGGTGTCGAAAGGAGCATCGTCGGTTAAAAACGGATTCGAGTCGATCACCGGACAGATCAATGTCGAAATGAAGAAACCGCAGCTCGACCCATCGCTGTCGGTCAACATGTATTACGACATGATGAACAAACTCGAAGCAAACGTGGATGGCAATATGCACTTCGGCGACAAATGGAGCGGCGGACTTCTCACGCACTTCGAAAACTCATTCTCGGCCCACGACTCTAACGACGACGGTTTTTCCGATCTGCCCCGCATACGCCAGTTTGCCGTTATGCCCCGCGTGGCCTACCTTGGCACCTCCTACGTGTTTCAGGCCGCGGTCAAGATGATCGACGAACGCCGATTGAGCGGTCAGGACGAGCATCATGCCGCCCCGGCCCACGGCGGCGATATGCCGCTCTATAAGATCCGGATCGACACTCGCCGATGGGAGGCAATGACCAAAAACGCTTATATGTTCGACCGCGACAACGACGGCAATGTGGCCCTGATCCTATCGGCTTCGCGCCACGATCAGGATGCCTCCTACGGGTTGCGCATCTGCGATATTGATCAGACCGAAGCCTACGGATCGCTGATGTTTGAGCGAAAATGGCTCGATCGTCATGCCCTCTCAACAGGCGTTTCAATGATATTCGACGACTATCACTATCGCTATCGCCCGGTGGCTGATCCGGCACTTGATCCCCGCAAGAGTTCAGAAAACGAAACCGTTGGCGGAGCGTATGCACAATACACATTCAATATCGACGACCGGCTGATCGCTATGGCCGGTCTGCGCTACGACTATTCCAACCGCTACGGCTCGATGCTTACGCCACGCATGCATCTGCGCTATCGCCCCATAGAGCCGCTGTCGCTTCATGGATCGGTGGGCAAGGGCTATCGGTCGCCGCATCCGCTGGCCGAATACTCTTATCTGCTGGCCTCGTCGCGCCGGCTGGATATCGCTCCCCGGCTGTCGCGCGAATCGGCTGTCAATGCCGGTGTGGGTGCAACGTGGGATTTCACCCTGGGNGGTAAGAAGATGAGCCTCGACGGAGAATACTATTTCACTCGGTTTGGCAATCAGCTGATGGTGGATCTCGACCGCGATCCTCACGCAGCCTACATCTACAGTAGCTCGCGCAGCTCCCGCTCCCATGCCGTCCAGATCGAACTCACGGCCCGGCCCATAGCCGATCTCACCCTTGGACTGGCCTGGCGCCTCACTGATGTCAAAGCCCGCTACGGNGCTGACAACGCGNTGATGCAGAAACCGCTCACCTCACGAAATAAAGGCCTGCTCACCGCAAGCTATGCGCCTATGATGGGGCTATGGCAGTTTGACCTCTCGCTCGCTCTGAATGGCGGTGGACGCATGCCGACGCCTTATCTTATGGCCGATGGGATGCAATCATGGTCGGCCACCTACGGATGCTATACTCAGCTCAATGCGCAGATCACCCGAAACTTCCGCCATTGGGCCGTATATCTTGGTGGCGAAAACCTGACAAATTTCCGTCAGCGCAATCCGATAGTCGATGCCTCTGACCCATGGGGCGCAAATTTTGATGCCACTATGATCTATGGTCCGCTCCACGGAGCGATGGTCTATGTCGGCTTCCGATATAATTTTACTAAATTCTAAGAAAATAGATATATTTGTTATGAAAAATCTTGCTAAAAAACTTATTGTGGCTTTCGCCATGATCGTAATGATCGGTGTTGCAGCCTCGGCAAAATCGCCCAAACAGGTTGAAACAGCTGTGTTTACCGTAGTGCCGCAGATGACTTGCCAGAACTGCGAAAACAAAATCAAATCAAATCTCCGATTTGAAAAGGGTGTCAGCGCAATCGAGACCTCGCTTGCCGATCAGACCGTCACCATTAAATATGACCCAGCCAAGACCGACAAAGCGAAACTGACCGCTGCTTTTAAGAAAATCGGTTATGAAGCCACCGAAGGCGCTGCCGCGAAGTGCGACAAGGCCGCTGCTGCCGGATGTGGCGAAAAGAAAGCCGGTTGCTGTGGAAAAAAGAGCGAAGGCTCGTGCTGTGGCAAAAAAGCAGAGGGCAAGGGATGCTGCAAGAAAGAGCAGGGTCAGGCCTCTCACTGCGGTGGCTGCAAAAAGTGAGTTAATCCTGAGTGAGTGATGATCATAGGCTCTGAGGGGTGTAGACGGCGGGCGGCAGCGAGTGCTGCAAACCCCATAGTGTGCCGGAAATTCACCTCTATGCAGGGCACTATCTTCTCTGCTCCTCCCGGCGACGTGTCGCGGCAAACCATCATGTCAACACCGATCGGCCCCCGATAGCCGATCGGCTCTACCACCGTCGAGAGAGCCTCACGCAGCGGCTTGATGAAGCCGGATGGATCAGCCCCTATGATGCGCGTTATACCTTCCTGAGTGTCAACGATATTTCCTGCATAAAAGCCTCTTTCGTCGGTGATAAATGTCGATAGCCCTCGATAGCCTATGCCGCTCTCGGTGCTTTCAAACAGCATCGCAAAGTCACGCAATCGATCGTGGCGCGGCTCGATAGTCACGCTCCCTTGCCGGCGGATCATTCCTGCCAGATAGCCTGAAAGGGTTGATGCGGAGTAGGTATTGGTGTAGATCACCCCGCGCCCGCTCGACGACCACGGGAGCTTCACCACGGCATCGCCTGAAAAATGATCGATAGCTCGCTGAGCTTCGGCCTGAGTCGTAGCTTCGACAGCTATCATCCTGCTTTCCATGCCGATAAGGCGCGAAACGGTGATTGCCGTGCGCCGGTGGCTCAGCAGCCGGAGATTGTCGAGATACAGCTCCGACGGTAGACCTGCGGGGTCCATGCCCAAGTCGAGAAGTCGGCGGCGCGTGTGGTGGCTCCATCCCCACGGCATCGCGGTGGCATCGGCCGGCGGAACCGCCACTACCTCTCCGTCAAGCTTATAACTCTCGATCATCTCTGCGGCCCGCGCGAAAATCTCAGGGTCGTTCTCGATCAGAACGAAGTCGCCCGGCTTCGCCCACCAAAGCGGCAGCAGACACCCGGCCCGGCGTATCGCCACCGCCCCCTTGTCGGGCGTGTACGATCGGCGTCCGAGAGCCAGCGCAAAGTCGTTTTCGGGATTGAAAATGTGAAGATGTGGCATACGGCTGCAAAAATAATGAAATCATATCATAAAGTGGCTGTCGGTGTGCAATAATTCGAACAGATGCGCGTTAAAAAAACAATGAAAAAGACCAAAGAGATAATATTGGCGATCCTGGCATTGGTGGCAATGATACCTGCCGCGGCCGGCGCACAGCAGCTTAACGATAAGTTGCTCAATCGGCCGTATGCCGATCTGCGCCGCTGGCATCTCGGGTTTTCGATCGGCGTCCACACTCAGGACATGCGCTTCACCCACAATGGATTCGTCACCGACACCGGCGAGCAATGGTTCATGGATCAGCCGTCGTTTTCGCCCGGCTTTTGCGTCAACGGATTGGTCGACTTCCGCCTGAACGAATATTTCAGCCTGCGCCTGTCGCCCGGTCTGTATTTCGGCAACCGCGAGATCAAGATGGTCGAGCCGGTGATGGGGCTGAGCGAGAAGCAGAATCTGCGCTCGGTCTTTGTCGTTGCGCCTATCGATGTGAAATATTCGGCCCAGCGCTATCGCAACCTCCGCCCCTATCTCACGGCCGGAGTGATGCCCGCGCTCGATGTGTCGAAGAAGCGCAGCGACTTCCTGAAGCTCAAATCAACCGACGTTTATCTGACCGTGGGGCTCGGATGCGACTTCTATCTGCCGTTTTTCAAGCTCAACCCCGAAATAAAATTCTGTTTTGGTCTGACCGACGTGATCCAGCATGATCGTCCCGATCTTGTCGACGACCCTGAACGTCTTAAGATAACACAATCATTGAAAAAAGCCACATCCCAGATGGTGGTGCTCACTTTCTATTTCGAATGACCGCAGTGATACGACAGCATATTCTTCGACCTGTAGCCGCAATGATTGTGGCGCTGACAGCCGGCTTGGTTGCCCGGGGACAGACCGACGCCCAATACACACAGTATTACGAAGCGCCGGCCGTCTACAATCCTTCGATGATCGGCGATCAGGATGGCATCAGGATGCGTGCCGGAGGCCGTCTTCAGTGGGTCGGTATCGACAATGCCCCGCAGAGCTTCATGCTGTCGGCAAATATGCCCCTGCAGCTCATCGGCAAACGCTTCGGGGTGGGGCTTATGGCCCAGCAGCAGAGCGCGGGCCTGTTCCGCGACCTGACGGTCGGAGTGCAGGCCGGCTATCGGCAAAAACTGTTTAAAGGTGAGCTTTCGGCCGCCGTGCAGATCGGATTTGCCAATCAGGTGTTCAAAGGCTCCGACGTGTATCTCCCCGACGATGACGACTATCATGAAGGCACAGACGATGCCGTGCCTACCACCGACCTCTCCGGCAATTCGCTCGATCTCGGAGTAGGGGTGAGCTACACCCACAAGTGGTTTTGGGCCGGCGTTTCATGTACGCATGTCAATAATCCCACCATCACTTTCGCCGATGAAAACGGGGTGACAGGCTCCGGATCGACTGCCACAACTGCAAAAAATTATGAATTGACGCTCCGGCGCACACTCTATTTTATGGCCGGTAGCAATATTCCGATAAAAAATACGTTATTTGAAGTGATGCCCTCTCTATTGGTCAAAACCGACTTCACCTTCACGCGCATGGAAGCAAACGCACGCCTGCGCTACAAGAAGTTTCTGACCGCCGGAGTCGGCTATCGCCACGATGATGCCGTCAGTGTGATGCTCGGAGCCGAATTCAAGGGCTTCTTTATAGGCTATAGCTACGATTATCCCATCACCGCCATCTCCAAGGCAAGCAGCGGAAGCCACGAGTTGATGCTCGGCTACACCGTGAAGCTCAAAATGGACAAGAAGAACAATAATAAACACAAGAGTATACGCATAATGTAGATATGAAAAAACTGACCATTTACTCACTTTTCATACTGTCGCTTGCAGCCCTTGCAAGCTGCGCCTCGTCGGGATCGCGCCAGTCGGCCGGCGGCGAAGTGACCGGTGTCGGCGGATCGTCNTGGTCCGAACCCACTCCCTATGGAATGGTGCTCGTGAGCCGNGGCTCGATGATTGCCGGTCCGCAGGAAGCCGACAGCGCTTGGAATCTCAGGGCCGATGCGCGNGGAATGTCGGTCGATGCCTTCTGGATGGACGAGACGGAAGTGACCAATTCCAAATATAAACAGTTTGTGTTCTGGGTGCGCGACTCCATCATCCGCGAACGCCTTGCCGACCCCGCTTTCGGTGGCAACGAGGAGTTCAAGATCGAGGAAGACCGCGAAGGCAACCCTATNAAGCCCTACCTCAACTGGAGCAAGCCGATCCCCTGGCGTAACGCCAACGAGGACGAGGCCCGCGCCATCGAGAGCGTCTATCGCACCAACCCCATCACAGGGGTCCGCGAGCTCGATCCCGAGCAGATGAACTATCGCTACGAAATCTTCAACCACACGGAGGCCGCCAAACGCAAACATCGTCTGAACCCCGCACGCCGCGAATATAACACCGACAAGCCGGTGCCCACCGACATACCCATTATCTCTAAGGACACCGCTTATATTAATGACAACGGCGAGATCGTGCGCCAGACAATCACGCGTGGCCTGACCGGCGACTACGACTTCCTCAACACCTACATCGTCAATGTCTACCCCGACACCACGGTGTGGATCAACGACTTCGAAAACGCCTACAACGAGCCTTACGTCAGAATGTATTTCAGCCACGGCGGCTACAATGAATATCCCGTGGTCGGTGTCAGCTGGGAGCAGGCAAATGCTTTTGCCAACTGGCGAACCGACTATCTCCGCCGCTCGCTTGGCCGCCAGGGTGTCTATGTGGAGCCCTACCGACTCCCCACCGAGGCCGAATGGGAATTTGCAGCCCGTGCCGGCGAAAGCGACAATAAATATCCCTGGGCCGGGGATCTGCCGCTCACTGAGGAAAAAGGCTGCTTCTATGCCAACTTCAAGCCTCAGGATGGCAACTATGTCCAGGATGGTCAGC
>JAAVEX010000026.1 GCA_014801065.1 Barnesiella sp. | reverse complement strand
CAACAAACCGAACCACTTCCTCTTCTGATATCATCGATCCGTTGACACGGATGCGCTCTCGGAAGTCGACAAGGTGGGGCGAAGAGAAGAGCCCTACCCTATATCCCTGAGCCTGGAGAATTGCGGCAAGTGTGTGAGAAGTCGATCCCTTGCCGTTGGTGCCGGCCACGTGTATGACACGTTTCAGACGAGCATGGGGCCGACCGAACGCCGCTGACAGGGCGACAACGCGCTCAAGACCCGGCTTATATCCTGACTCCCCGACCTTTTCAAATGCCGGTAATTGATTGAACAAAAACTCCGTTGCCTCTTTATATGAAAGCATGATATGAACAGGTCAAAATAAGATGAGTCCGACAATTCCAGCCATACATATAACCAGAATCGGATGGATTTTGGTGTAGAACACGATCATGAAGGATACCACACAGATTGATATTGAAGCAATGACATCGTAGGTGGTCGAACCGAAGTTGGCTTCATTCATAAGCAATAGAGCCGCAGATGCAATCAAGCCGACCACCACCGGACGCAAGCCTGAGAAAACACCCTTTACATAAGCGCTCTCCTGATGACGGCGAATAAAATGACTTGCATATAGAGTGAGGATAAACGAAGGGACCACAACTACGAGCGTGCATGTGATCGAACCGATCAGTCCGAACAAGGGATTGGCCAGCTCGGGAGATGATACTCCGGGGGCCACATAGCCTATATATGTTGCGGAGTTGATTCCGATAGGTCCGGGGGTCATCTGAGAGATAGCCACGATATCAGTGAACATCTGCTCGGAAATCCATCCGCTGCCCACAATCAATCGTTCAATCAGTGAAAGCATCGCGTAGCCGCCACCGAAACCAAATAAGCCTATCTGAAGGTAGGCCCATATCAGNCGAAGATATATCATCTCTCACCTCCTTTCTCTTGATCGGANTCAGCCTTGACACGTTCAAGACCACGTCGGCTTCTCACATACCAGACATAACCGCCAATTCCGCCTATCACAATATATAATACCGGGTTGGAGACCACCGGGATCTTTGACCAGATCAAGAGTGCCACTGCCACAGGGATGATCACCGTGCGCCAATTGATTCCGGCAGCGCGGGCCGATGTGATCACCGGAGCAATGATCAGGGCCACCACAGCGGGTCTGATCCCCTTGAAAATGGCATTTATCGTAGGGTTTGACTTAATAATGTCGGGGGTCAGGAAAATTGCAATCATCAAAATGATCATGAAAGAAGGNANTATGGTGCCGAGNGCGGCCACGCAGCTGCCCTTCCCACCACGGATGCGGTCGCCCACCGCCACAGCAATGTTGACGGCAAGGATTCCCGGCAAGGCTTGGGCCACAGCAAGGAGGTCGAGAAACTCATCGCGCTCAATCCATTTGTTTTTATCCACGATCTCTTTTTCAATAATAGAGATCATNGCCCATCCTCCACCGAAAGTGAAGGCACCGATNTTGAAAAAGGTGATAAATAATTTCCAAAGCATAAGCANGTGTTTAATCTCTCATCCGGCCTTGGGGGAAGGCCATTGAGATATGTCATTCGATTTACGATGCAAAATTACTGAAAATCCCGGTCAGAACAGCATGTCAAAACAAACATTTTAACTACCTTTGACGTTCAAAAAATATATTGTCATAACCAAAGTTTAAACGACAAACGAAAATACAAAACATAAACTATATGAAACTTACCGCATTACTACTATCANCGGCTGCAGTGGCAACGCTCGCAACCGGCTGCAAGACAACACAAATCAAGGTGGACGATAACGGACAGGTTGAAACAACAACGCTCTCNCAGACCGATGAAACNATCCATCATCTCCTGATCGGCTCATGGACCGCATCGAAAGTGGGAGGCCAGACGGTGAGCGGTCTNGACCGNCCGTATATCGAATTTGGATCGGAAGCATCNAATAAGTTTCTGGTAAGANCATACGCCTATGATGGTTGCAATTATCTTAACGGGATGTATGCCGTCACTGCCGGAGGAGAGATGCAACGAACCACTGACTTTATCTCCACGATGAAGATGTGTGACGGCGCCAACTATGAAATAGGCGTTGTCAACGCCATCAACAACGTGGCTAAATATTCTATTATCAAAAACAATTCGGGCTACGTGCTGACAATGTTTGATGCCTCAGGATCGCCTCTCATGGAACTGACCCGATTCAACACTGATTTTCTCAGCGGCGCATGGGATGTGTCAATGATCCGCGGTGCATCGGTAGATAGCGATCTCGGGATTCAGCTCGTGCTTGATATGACAGACAATACTGTTCATGGCAATGCGGGCTGCAATACGCTTAACGGAAAAATCACTACGTCGCCCGACAAGCCCTCAAGCTTAGGTTTTACAAACCTGATCACAACACGTATGACATGCCCGAACATCGCAACCGAACAGGCATTGCTTCAGGCACTGCAGAGCGTAGTTTCGGTGCGACCGGGCCAGTCGGCTAATTCAGTTGTTCTGCTCGACAGCGAAGGTCATGAAGCGCTGATCCTTACGAAAGCGAATCTATAAAAACTGAGATACTACAAAACAATCCCCCTTTGCCGGACAAAAATGCCGGTGAAGGGGGATTTATTTTGAGGGAGGAGTTATTGCAGACAGCGGTCGAGTTCGGTTTCGATTGCCTTACGATCAAGATTTTGTCCGATTATGACAAGCTTGATCATGCGATCGCCATATTTCGGATCCCAGTCTTCGGCAAGGCCGGGCTCGGTGGCCATCAAGCGTTGGAGTTCGTCGGCAGGGGCTGTGGCATACCATAGGCCGGCTTGTGTCAGTTTTTTCTGCCGACCGGCCTGTTCGAAGATGTAGGACATGTCATCGTTGTGACTGAAATAGACTATCCCTTTCGTACGAATGATATTTTTCGGCCAACTGCGGGAGATAAACCAGTCAAACTTGTTCAGATTGAATCCGGGTCGACGATAATATACAAATGTCTGGATGCCGTATTCTTCCGCCTCACCGTCATGATCATGGTGATGGCAGTGATGGCAATCACAATCATGGCCATGGTCATGATGGTCGTGGTCGTGATCATGGTCGTGGTGGTGGTGATCGTGATCGTGGCCTTCGATCCGCTTAATCCAGGTAGCGGATGTGGCCACTTTTTCAAAGTCAAACGAGTGTGTGTCGATGATTTCGTTGAGATCCACACGGCAATAATCTGTTTCGATAATGCGGGCCGATGGTTGAATGGCACGGATTATAGCCTTGACCCGGCCGAGTTCGTCTGCCGAAATTTCAGAGATCTTATTGAGAATAATAACATTACAGAATTCAATCTGATCTATAATCAGATTTTCGATATCATCCTCGCCAAGATCTTTCTTACTGAGATCTTCGCCACATGAGAACTCGTCTCTGAGGCGAAGAGCATCGACAACGGTTGCTATACAATCAAGGCGCGGCGTGGCACCACGGTTGTATCGCTCATCCATGACCGGAATCGAACAGATAGTCTGAGCGATCGGTGCAGGCTCGCAAATGCCGCTGGCCTCGATCACGATATAATCAAAGCGCTCGGAAGCGGCGAGATCTGCGATCTGTTCAACGAGATCCATTTTGAGTGTGCAGCAGATACATCCGTTTTGCAATGCGACAAGATCATCGGACTGACTGTCTTGTCCGACGATTCCACCTTTCTGAATGAGGGAAGCGTCTATATTGACTTCACCGATATCGTTGACAATGACAGCGGCACGCAGACCGATACGATTGGCAAGGATATAGTTAAGCAGCGTGGTCTTCCCGCTACCGAGATAGCCGGTGAGCAAAAGCACCGGAATTTGTTTGTCAGCCATAGGATTATACATTTTGAACGACGCGGGAGCCGCAAAATCGATCGGTAGATGATCTTGCAACTCCCTCGTCACTATACATTTGGAAGTATGTTATCTTGTTTCAGCTTCAGGGGCAATCAGCTTGTAGCCTTTGCCGTGGATATTAATAATCTCGATCGAAGGATCTTCACGGAGGTGTTTACGCAGCTTGGTGATATAAACATCCATCGAACGGGCGTTGAAGTAGTTATCGTCAATCCAGATGGTCTTCAGAGCGTAGTTGCGTTCAAGGATTTCGTTGACATGGGCACAAAGCAGACTTAGAAGTTCAGACTCCTTAGTGGTCAGCTTAGTCACCTTATCGTCGATCATAAGCACCTGCTTCTGAGTATCGAAAGTGAATCGGCCGATACGATACATGGTGACTTCCTTGCCTTTTTTGCCACGCACTCTGCGAAGAATAGCTTCGATACGGAACACGAGCTCTTCCATCGAGAAAGGCTTAGTGATATAATCGTCGGCACCNATCTTGAAACCTTCAAGAATATCTTCCTTGATCGACTTAGCCGTGAGGAAGATGATGGGCACTTCTGAGTTTACAGTACGTATTTCCTGTGCGAGCGCGAAACCATCCTTTTTAGGCATCATGACGTCGAGCACACAAAGATCATATTTTCCCTTCAGGAAAGCCTTATAGCCGCTTTCGCCGTCAGCGAAGAGATCAGCATTATAGCCTTTTGCCTGAAGATATTCACGGAGGAGCATACCGAGATTCTCGTCGTCCTCACAAAGTAAAATTCGCAAACGGTCTTCCATAATTTATTTCAAATTTTAGTTAGAGGTATTAATATTATAAATTTCGTTCCTTTTCCATGTTCACTCTCAACTCGGATCTGACCATGGAACTGTTGGATCATTTTTTCGACGTAAGCGAGTCCGAGACCGAATCCTTTTACGTCGTGACGATTGCCGGTTGAAACGCGGTAGAAACGTTCAAATATTCGTTTGAGATCGTCCTTCCGGATACCGATACCATTGTCCTCAACGGTGATCTGCAGGCGGCGATCGTCGGCATCGCGTGTTGTGATCACGAGGTCAAGCGGGCGATCTTCATCACGATACTTCACAGCGTTGTCAAGAAGATTGAAAATAACATTGGTGAAATGCATCTCATCCACTTCGATCAGAGCATCTTCGGCATCAAGGCGAGCATCGAGATGTCCGCCATAGCGCTCCACTTTCAGCTTGAAGGTGTTGGCAATACCTGCAATAACCGAATTGGCATCCACCTCCTGCAGACGCAATGATGCACTCTTGCGATCGAACATTGACATCTGAAGCACTTTTTCTACCTGGAAACGGAGTCGTTTTGTTTCGTCGTTGATCACAGAAGAGATGTGTTCAAGCATCTTCGGCGATTTCAACACCGTTTTATCATTGAGCATCTGCGCTGCGAGCGAGATACTTGAGATCGGGGTCTTGAACTCGTGCGTCATATTGTTGATAAAGTCGTTTTTCATCACGGCAAGCTTTTTCTGACGGAAAGCGACCACGATAGTGTATATCGACAGGATCAACAGCAAAATCGTAAGACAAAATGAGGGCACCAGTACTCTGATTGAATGATACAGATAGTCCCGTTTGTCCGGGAAATAGACCTTCAGGAAATTGGAACGTCCGAGATTGTCATTTGTAAACAGAGCCTGAACAAACGTGTTGGAGTCAGTNGCCTGACGCGAGTCATAGCCNGAGGTTTTATACACAGCNGCCCCCATGCGATTGACTATGGCAAATTCAAATGGAAGAGTGATGCCATTGGATGCGAGCTGAGTTTTCAACATGTCGGAAACCACCGCCGAATCNGCGCGCTCTTCAATGGGAAGATTNCCGCTTTGGGATATAATGTTGATCACCACCTCGTCAAGCAACGCTCGCTGATAGACGTATTGCGAACGAATTCTATCGCGGAGCGACTGATTGGCAATGAGGGGCGACTGCACCGGTTGAGGCATAAGTTGCGACATATCGACCACCGTATCGGGCCGTATGTCAACCCCGGTCTGCGACATGGGCATTGTGAGCACCATACCTAANGATGGATCGAAAGCATCCATCTGCAAAGCGTCCTCAACAAGAAAACGGCGCGTTTCGGCGCGCTCAAGCTCTGTGGACACCTCATAAAGACTACGCTTCACGCCCTGAGAAAAATAGTCGTCGCGCAGCTTCACCACGTTCTTCATATAAAGAACCTGGATATAGAGCAGTCCGGCAAAAGTGACGCCCATTATTATAGCTAACAGCCAGATTATCGACTTCTTCATTGACGTTTCGTATTTCTTTTATAATATTAACAATTAAATTTCGTTTTTGTTTTTTCNATCCCGTTAAGAAAAAGATTTATAAGCTGTAAAGCGCGTTTCACCTACGGATAATACGAATTTTGACGCGCAAATTAACATTACGCGTCAAAATTAACAAATTATTGTGAAAATCGCAATAGCTTTAGAATGTGTTTGAATTAAAATATATTTAGAGAGTGTTTGAATTTAAACCAAATTTAATATTAAAGAATGGGGTTTCAATAAATCATTTAAATCTAAACACTCTCTTAAATTTAAACAGTTTCTTAGGGCCGGATATTATCCAATCGATCACTGTTCGGTGGCCGGATGATCAGGGTGTTTGGGGAGAAAATGGTGGAGAAGCAGGAAACCGATCACTCCGGAAAGTACCGAACCAACAACTATACCAATCTTGGCATGGTTAAGCAGATCGAGTGAAGCAGCCGAACCATCGGCAAATGTAAGATTGCCGATAAAGAGAGACACGGTAAATCCAATGCCACCAAGCACGGCAATAGAAGCCATCATTTTCCAGTTGGATCCTTCCGGCATGGGAGCAAGCTTCATGCGAACAGTGAGCCATGAGAACAGCAGGATCCCCAGGAACTTACCCACAACCAAACCGACTATCACGGCGAGACTGATTCCTTCGAAAATAGTGACCGGATTAACATCGAGCAGGAAAATACCGGCATTGGCGAAGGCAAACAGCGGAACGATGAAATTATTGACAATCGGATGAAGCGAGTCTTCCAGATCCTGAAGCGGTGAGATCACCTTATCGGATGCTGATTCAATCTCTTTGAGCCAGTTCATCTGGTCTTTATCGAGAATTGATTTCCGGCAAAGAGCCTCATCATCGTCCTGACGGAAATGACCTATGGAGCGACGGATCAGTTTGATATATTTCATTGGAGCGAACACCGGAGTGGCGGGGACGCAGAAGGCAACGAGCACGCCGGCAATGGTTGGGTGGATTCCCGAATTGAGGAAGAGAAACCATACCGCACCTCCGACACCAAGATAGAACACCTTACTCTTGATCTGCATGCGCGATCCCAACAGGAGCACGCCGAGGAGAATAGCAGCATAGACAAGGAGCATCACATCGATGTGGCCGCTATAAAACACTGCGATCACAATGATGCCACCGATATCATCGACCACGGCAAGTGTTGTTAAAAATATTTTCAGCGACAGCGGCACACGCGAACCGAGAAGCGCGAGCACGCCGAGCGAGAATGC
>JAAVEX010000025.1 GCA_014801065.1 Barnesiella sp. | reverse complement strand
ACATCAGCCGACTGTCGGGTCCATCGGCCGTGCTCGGCCGATCCTAACAAACAGCCAAACCCCAGTCAAAATCCCTCACCCCCGCCGCCCACCTGGGAGGGACGGTTTCAGCCGTTACCCAACCATCAGCAAGTCAGTACAGTAAAAGAGCCGGCTAAAGTCGGCCCTCTCAAATCTACTTCGCATTGCCACTCCTAAGTGCCAACACAGTTAAAGCCCAGGGGTGTTTGATTTCGATGTTAGCCTACCATTAGCAATCCAATTGATTAACGCAACTTGTCCACCGCTAATCCTTAACCCTTAAATGATAAAATCAGGCATTTTTTAGCGTAAGCTTTACCACATTTTCCACATGATGGGTATGTGGAAACATATCAACCGGTTGAACCGCATCCACTNGGTATTTTGAATCGAGNAAGGCNAGATCTCGTGCCTGAGTAGCCGGATTGCAACTCACGTAGACTATATGCTGTGGCTCGGCATTGAGAATCACGTCCACTACATCAGCGTGCATGCCGGCTCGCGGAGGATCCACAATCATCACGTCCGGTCGTCCATACTGATCGATAAAATCATTGGTCAGTACATCTTTCATGTCGCCGGNAAAAAACAAAGTGTTATCTATCCCGTTTGCCTCGGAATTTATGCGAGCATCTTTGATTGCATCCTCCACATATTCGATGCCTATCACCTGTCTGGCGTTTCTGGCCACAAAGTTGGCTATTGTCCCTGTTCCGGTGTATAAGTCGTAGACAAGTTCATTCCCTGTGAGCTCGGCATAATCACGAGCTATTTTATATAGCTCAAATGCCTGCTTGGAATTTGTCTGATAGAAAGATTTCGGACCGATTCTGAATTTCAACCCTTCCATCTCCTCTTCAACGTATGGCCGTCCGGAGAATAATTTTATCTCCTGATCCGCTATCGTATCGTTGACTTTTAGATTGACCACATATTGCAGCGATGTGATTTCGGGGAATTGTTCCCGGATGGCCGTCATAAGCTTATTAATCTTGTCGGGATCATCCTCGCCAAATACCATTACGACCATTACCTCACCGGTAGAGCAGATGCGCATCATCAGGGTGCGGAGCAATCCGTTTTGGTTGCGAAGATCATAGAATGAATATCCGTTTGTCTTGCCGTATTGTTTAATAAATAGTCGGATTCTATTGCCGAGATCGTCCTGAAGGTGGCAGCGGTTGATGTCGAGCACTTTATCGAATGCGCCCGGAATATGAAATCCGGCAGCATCTCGATCGGTAAACTCTTCGCCGGATCGAAGTTCGTCAAACGTAAGCCATTTTTTGTTGCTGAACGTATACTCCATCTTGTTGCGATACTCCCAGATTGNTTCCGACCCCTTGATAGGGGAGATCTCTGGCAGATCAACCTTGGCAATGCGTTCAAGTGCGTCCTTAACCTGAGTCTGTTTGCAGTCAAGCTGGAATTCGTAGGGGAGGTGTTGCCAGCGACATCCGCCGCATGTCCCGAAGTGTTCACACCGTGGCTCTACACGTATCTCGGAGGGTGTAATCATCCTTTCTATATGACNCTCAGCATAGTTACGCTTCTTCCTGTCAATTTTCACATCGGCAATATCGCCCGGTGCTCCAAACGGAATAAACACCACCATATCATTATATCTTGTGAGACTTTGCCCTTCGGCAGCAACCCCGGTTATCTCCACATTTTGCAGCAGGGGTAATTCTTTACGTTTTCTTGCCACTGTTATATTCTTTTCAAATTTCGTCCGCAAAGCTACTGAAATATCTCTAAACATCTGCAAAATGCGTTTAAAAATTTGTAGAAATAATTTCGAATAGTTACCTTTGCACTATGTCTCAACCATGGACTACACAAAAAGCTTTTGAAAATCAAAATTCATACTACTAATAATTTTAAAATTTAACCGATGAAAAGAGTTTACACGTTTGGAGACGGTAAAGCTGAAGGCAATGCCTCGATGCGCAATCTCCTTGGCGGTAAAGGCGCTAACCTCGCCGAAATGAACCTTCTCGGGATGCCCGTGCCTCCCGGTTTCACTATCACCACCGATGTCTGCACTGAATACACCCAGTATGGCCGCGACGAAGTGGTAAATCGTTTGACTAAAGAAGTTGAAGCTGCCATCGCTCACGTTGAAGAGCTTACAGGCAAAAAATTCAACGATCCCTCTAATCCTCTTCTCGTTTCTGTTCGTTCCGGCGCTCGCGCTTCGATGCCCGGCATGATGGACACCGTGCTCAATCTCGGTATGAACGACGCTACCGTTGAATCACTCGCTGAAAAGAGCGGTAACCCTCGTTTCGCATGGGATAGCTACCGTCGTTTTGTGCAGATGTATGGTGATGTTGTTCTCGGTATGAAACCCAAGAGCAAAAACGACATCGATCCCTTTGAAGAAATCATGGATAAGGTTAAAGAAGAAAAAGGCGTTAAACTCGACACTGAGCTTGACGTTGACGATCTGAAAAACCTTGTTAAACTTTTCAAAGCTGCCGTTAAGGAATTTACCGGAAAAGATTTCCCCGATTCGGCTTGGGAACAGCTTTGGGGTGGCATCTGTGCCGTATTCGACAGCTGGATGAACGAACGCGCAATCCTCTATCGTCGAATGAACCAGATCCCCGAAGAATGGGGCACCGCCGTCAATGTTCAAGCCATGGTTTATGGTAACATGGGCGATAACTCGGCTACTGGTGTTGCTTTCAGCCGCGACGCTGCCACCGGTGAAAACATCTTCAACGGTGAATATCTTATCAACGCTCAGGGTGAGGACGTGGTTGCAGGTATCCGTACTCCTCAGCAGATCACTGTAGAGGGCTCACGTCGTTGGGCTGCTCTTCAGGGCATCTCTGAAGAGGAACGCGCTTCCAAATATCCTTCACTCGAAGAATCTATGCCCGTATGTGCTGCCGAACTTATCGCTATCGCACATCGCCTTGAAGACTACTACAAGGATATGCAGGACATGGAATTCACCATCCAGGATGGTAAACTCTGGATGCTCCAGACCCGTAACGGCAAGCGTACAGGTGCTGCTATGGTTAAGATCGCTATGGACCTCCTCCGCGCAGGTGAAATTGACGAAAAGACCGCACTCCTTCGCATGGAGCCCCAGAAGCTTGACGAACTCCTCCACCCCGTATTCGACAAAGCAGCCCTCAAACGTGCCACTGTCGTAGCAAAAGGCCTTCCCGCATCTCCGGGTGCCGCTACCGGTCAGATCGTATTCGCTGCCGACGATGCTGAAGCTTGGGCCGAAAAGAAAAAGAAAGTGGTTCTTGTCCGTATCGAAACATCTCCTGAAGACCTCCGCGGTATGGCTGTTGCTCAGGGTATCCTCACCATGCGTGGCGGTATGACCTCTCATGCAGCCGTTGTTGCACGCGGTATGGGTAAATGCTGCGTTTCCGGTGCCGGTGAAATCCGCATCGATTACAAAGAAAAAACTCTCACTTGCGGTGGCAAGACATATAAAGAAGGTGACTGGATTTCGCTCAACGGTTCTACCGGCGACGTTTACGACGGACAGGTTCCTACAACTGAACCGGAACTCGACGGCGACTTTGGCGCAATCATGAACCTCGCAGCCAAATATACCAAAACACTCGTAAGAACTAATGCCGACAGTCCCCGCGATGCAAAACAGGCACGTCACTTCGGCGCACAAGGTATCGGTCTTTGCCGCACCGAACACATGTTCTTTGAAGGTGACCGCATCAAGGCCGTTCGTGAAATGATCCTCGCAAGCGATGTTGAAGGTCGTCGTGTGGCTCTTGCCAAGCTTCTCCCCATGCAGCGTGGCGACTTTGAAGGAATCTTCGAAGCTATGGATGGATATGGTGTGACAATCCGCCTTCTCGATCCCCCATTGCATGAATTTGTTCCCCATCAGACTGCCACTCAGAAGGAACTTGCTTCCGAAATGGGCCTCTCTCTTGAAGAAGTTAAGGCAAAAGTCGACAGCCTTGAAGAATTCAACCCCATGCTCGGTCACCGTGGTTGCCGTCTTGGTATCACATACCCCGAAATTACTGAGATGCAGACCCGTGCCATCATCGAAGCCGCACTTGCGGTTAAAGCACGTGGCATCGACGTTCATCCTGAAATCATGATTCCTTTGGTTGGTTCACTTAAAGAAATCCAGAATCAGGCCGACGTTATCCATCTCACAGCTGCCAAAGTCTTTGAAGAACAAGGCAAGACCGTCATGTACAAGGTCGGCACAATGATTGAAGTTCCTCGTGCCGCTCTCGTAGCAAATCAGATTGCAGAGGTAGCTGAATTCTTCTCATTCGGTACAAACGACTTGACCCAGATGACGTTCGGTTTCTCTCGTGACGATGCTCCCAAATTCCTTAAGTTCTACAAAGAACATGGCATCATCAAAACCGATCCCTTCGAAGTCCTCGACCAGGAAGGTGTTGGTCAGCTCGTTAAGATGGGTGTTGAAAAAGGCCGTGCCACTAACCCCGATCTCAAAGTCGGCATCTGTGGCGAGCATGGAGGTGAGCCCTCTTCCGTTAAATTCTGTGCCAAACTCGGCATGAACTACGTAAGCTGCTCCCCCTTCCGCGTCCCCATCGCCCGCGTAGCAGCCGCCCAAGCTGCAATTGAAGACTAAGATATAGTTCTTAACAATATAGCTTTAGGCTGTAATGCTCCATATAGACCGGGCATTACAGCCTAAACTATTGTTTGAGGGTTCGTGCAGTTGATATAGTAAATCAGTATTGATCAAAGGATATTATTCAATATCGACTAATGTTTTTAATTATTCATCAGTCGGTTTTGCTTATGGAGTATATTCTTGAATAATTCTTACAGGAAGAGTGGCCGAGCTCCTGAATAAGAACATATTGACTCCACATCTTCTGGACTCAAGGGGGCTCTACGCTGTGTCTACGGATGCTAATAATTGCATTTGCCACATTTGCTACATCCATTGCAGATGCATTTACTCCCACACGTTTCACACGATGACTTGAAGTATGGTTGATGTAGATATTCCTTTTCTATTTCAAATCCCAATGGGTCGGTCAGGTGAAACTCCATGGGCTTTCCAATGTGGTTCACTTGTGCTTTGAATGCCATTTCTGATTGTAGACGTTTGTTAGGGAGGCGATAGGTTTTCCC
>JAAVEX010000024.1 GCA_014801065.1 Barnesiella sp. | reverse complement strand
CTTCGAGAATCTGTTATATAACAAGCGCTTATGGTGATCAGACTTCCCTAATTCAGTTAGCGATACGCCCATCTATCCCTAAATCTCAGAAATTAACAACCGCTTTTTTACATTGACCCCAAATTGCTTCATTCATGCGCTTGATGGCTGCCGTCAGAGCAATACGATTATGGTAGACCCACGCAAGACTGCGCACAAGATGATCGTTGAGAGCCAACGATAATTGCTTCGGCTCCCGGCACGCAACATTATCTTTCAAAGCCGGTTTCACGGTATCACAAGCAGTGGGCTCCACCTTCCGGCGGCGACGCATCTTTCTGGCCTCGCGCTGCTTTTCAAGGCGGCGGGCTTTATCCCGAAATTTCCCGGCAATAAGCCGAGCGGCAGGTTGCACATACTTATCCGGATCGAGTGTCTGAGGGCTACGCGATGCCTCTTCTATGACTGCATCCAGCTGCACCTGATCGTCGGAACTCTTTACTGATTCTATCAACTGCCGAATCTCATCAACGGTCAGTGTGAGGGTTTTAATGGTACGTTTCATTGTAAATACGATGTCATTTTTTTTGAAGCAAAGATAAGTTGGAAAACAGGCATATTTACGCGAAATCGTCGGAACGCATACAGACATAAAAAAAACGAGGTCCGTTGTCACAACGCTCCTCGCTTAGATAATAAACCAATCATTATCACATTTCTTGCAATGGAAAAAGTTATCTTGCTTTTTGTACAGGTATAACATCTCCTGCCATAGAAAAGTTCGCCCGCGTTTCTTTTTTTTCAAAAAAAATTGACCCGCATGAGCGCCAATCCCATGAACATATTGATTATCAGGTAATTTTACAATTCAGACAGTAACGCCTCGCGCACCACCACTGCATTGTTGTGCTCACGATCATGCGAAGAGAAGAGCAATGTGACCACCGTCTTGCACGCGATCTCCTTTTTCATATCGCTGAATGCCGGATTAGCTCTGAGTTCTTCTATGTATTTTTTGCGGAACTGATCCCACCTGCCGTCGGGATCCTCATGAAACCATTCGCGTAGCTCCGACGACGGAGCTATAGCTTTATCCCACGAATCATAATGAAATGTAGCATGGCTAAGCCCGCGTGGCCACAAGCGATCGATATACACCCGGTAGCCATCGTCGGCATCCGACGGATCGTATGCCCTTTTAATCTTAATATTTCTATAGTCAGTTGGTGTCATATACTTTAAACAAATCAGAACATATTAAGTTGGAACTTGAACAAACCCACTACAAAAGGTGTTCCTACAATAGAAATACACAATATATATAACTTAATACTACTATGCTGAAAACAGACTACAAATTTGGCGAAGTGCATGATCTCGCCGCCCAGATCGAAAGATCATCCGAACATGTTCAAGTCAAACATATATTCGCCAACGACAACGGCGGAGTGACCCTCGTGGCCTTTAAAGCCGGTCAGCGTCTCGACACCCACACAGCTCCCGCCGAAGTAATGATAACGGTGATTGAAGGCGAAGTGGAATTCACTATTCTCGACACACCTCATCTTCTTAAACAAGGGCAGTTTATTCTTATGGGTGCCGATGTGCCCCATAGCGTAGAAGCCAAAGCCGACTCTAAAATAATGCTGACCAAAGTAAAACCCTGATAAATAATAATAACCTCAACAATAAATACTTTCGATTATGGACAAGAAAAAATATGTATGCGAAGTGTGCGATTGGGTTTATGACCCCGAAGTTGGCGATCCCGAAAACGGAATAGCTCCCGGAACCGCTTTTGAAGATCTTCCCGACGATTTCGTGTGCCCGCTTTGCGGAGTAGGCAAAGATCAGTTTGCTCCTGTCGACGAATAATCCCCCCTATCCCGATCCCCAAACACTTGATAATACTGAGGCGGTCAAGCGGACGCAAATATGCGACGCTTGGCCGCTTAAGCATTATCAAATATATTTTTTTTGGGGAAAAACAGGGTCACCTACGATGGCCGACACACCATCGTTCTACCTCGTCCGCAATTCATCCCATATATGCCTGAGGGCCGACACGGGATGATAGAATATCATTCGCGGACCGACATAGCGCATCACCCTCCTCACCTGTTCACGGCGCTGAGGCGAATAGCAATGGATTTCACACTTGCGGCAACTCGATTTATTATCACCTTTCGGACAGCTGTCAATACGTCTGAACGCATAGTCCAGCAACGACTCACATTCCGGACATATAGCGCGCGACCCGTGATGTCGACGGCAATAGATAGCCGTCATTTGTCCGACGACCCGCTTTTCTCTATCCTTTCGTTTCATATCCACAGCAAAGTTACAAACATTTGCGTTTTTTTTCATATCTTTGCATCGTAAAATAAACCAACGTTTGATCATCGATGCAACCTGTCTACGAGGACAATCATATTATAATAGTAAATAAAAGCCCCGGCGAAATAGTGCAAGGCGACAAAACAGGCGACGAACCGCTTGTGGAGACTGTCAGAGCGTATCTCAAAGAGAAGTACGCCAAGCCGGGAAACGTGTTTTGTGGAGTGGTCCACCGCCTTGACCGTCCGGTGGGCGGGCTCGTAATTTTTGCAAAGACCTCAAAGGCACTTACACGGCTCAACGAAATGTTTCGCAACGGTCAGGTCAAAAAAACATATCTGGCCCTGACCCGCAATCGTCCGCCGCACGAATCGGAACGCCTGGTCCACTACATCACATCCACAGAGCGCAACAATAAATCATACGCCTCGATCACGCCGAAAAAAGACTCCAAGCCGGCTGCCCTGAGCTATAGACTCGTAGGGTCGTCAGATCGCTACCACATGCTGGAGATCAATCTTGAAACCGGGCGCAAACATCAGATCCGCGTCCAGCTCGCCGCAATCGGATGCCCGATCAAAGGCGACCTGAAATATGGCGACCGCAGATCCAACCCCGATGGAAGCATCTCGCTGCAAGCACATTCCATTGAGTTTGAACACCCCGTGTCCCACAAGATGATACGGGTGGAAGCTCCCCTGCCCGACGACAATCTTTGGCAATCATTCGATTATCCACCAGCTAATTCCAACGCGGATGGCCATAGTGATTGATCGTCAGCTGCCCGCCTTCAGCGCTTTGCTCTCAGAGGGCTTTCAGGTCAGAGACAAAGCCGAAACGATGCCCGACATTTCCATCGGACTGATCAACCTTATGCCCCTAAAGGATGAAACCGAAAAGGACTTCATGAGGATAATAGCGCCGGCCTGCGGAAATATAGGCATCGAACTGATCAACATGACAACACACCGGCGCAGCCGCAACACCCCGCAGGAGCATATAGACCGATTCTACACTGATTTCAGCTCTGTGGCCGACCACATCGACGGGGTTATAGTCACAGGTGCGCCACTCGAAGATGTGGCTTTTGAAGATGTGGACTATTGGCGGGAGATCACATCCATATTCGATGTGCTCCACAGCCGCTCCACACCTACATTCTACGTATGCTGGGGCGCGTTTGCCGCGTTGTGGCACTGGTGGCGGATACCCATGAAACATTTCAAGAGAAAGATATCCGGTATATTCCCCGGCAAGGTACTCACGCCCGATTCGCCACTGCTTCAAGGCATCGCTGACCGATTCGATATTCCCGTGAGCCGCTATGTCAGTTGGTCCGACCACGATATTGAATCGGCTCACGGACTTATACCATTGACCTACAACCCCGAAGCAGGATATTTCCTGCTCGAATCGGCCAGCCATCTCGAATGGTTCATGACCGGACATGGCGAATATAACCGTCTCACCCTTCACAACGAATATGTCCGCGATCTCGGGCGCGGACTTGACCCGCATATCCCCGACAATTATTATCCGGCCGATGATCCAGAAGCCGACCCCCGCGACAGATGGTCGGAAACGGCACGTCAAATGATCTCAAACTGGCTCGGAGTAGTGTCTAACGCAAAACTGAATAAAGGAAAATGATCGAATACATAAACGGCTCAATAGCCGAACTGACTCCAACTTATACAGTGGTCGAGACCGGAGGAATCGGCTATTTGCTCAACATTTCTCTCTCGACATTCACAGCGCTTGAGGGCGTTCAAAAGGCTCGGCTGTTGGTCCATGAAGCGATCAGGGAAGATGCCTATCAGCTGTTTGGCTTTGCCACCGAACAGGAGCGACAGCTTTTCCGCTTGCTCATCGGAGTGTCGGGCGTAGGAGCAAACACCGCGCGCATGATCCTCTCATCCATCCCGGCTGCCGAACTGGAAACCGTGATCTTCTCAGGCGATCACACCCGCTTGAAAAATGTCAAAGGAATCGGCACAAAAACAGCCCAGCGAATCATTGTTGATCTGCGCGATAAAATAAAACCCTCGGGCGATACGTTAATAAATCAACCGATCGAAACATCCGACGTGTTCGATGAAGCTCTGCTCGCGCTTGTGATGCTTGGTTTCGCCAAACCGCAGTCTCACAAAGTGCTCAAGAAAATCTTTGATGCCGACCCGACCATCCGCGTCGAGGCCGCTATCAAAAAAGCCTTGACCATGATGTAGAGTCGGGATGTTGAATCGTTTCTAACGGTAGCGAACCATTAAATCGCAGTGGGAAAGAAAAATAACAGACATATCCGCAATATTTTCAAAGCAGGCCTGCGACCTTTTGTCCGGACCTTGGCTATTGGTGTGTCGCTATGTGGTCTGGCCACATGGGCTCAATATTACAAGAGCGAACTGCCGCCTCCCCCGCCGGCCACACCCATTGTAAATCCCTCTCCCGCCTCACCCGGGCCTATCACCCCACTCGATTCAGCCATTCTTCCCACGGCGCCCAGCCCTATCATTCCGCAGACCTACGAGGATCTGATGGCCGAAGAACTTGCCTACGATCTAAAGGCACCCTCCAACATCAAGACCGAAGCTGAATTTGATCCGACACTCGGCTACTATATTATCCACACCCGCGTGGGAGATCAGGAGATATCCACTCCCTTCATGCTTACACCCGCACAGTATAACAACTGGCAGACTCGCAGGTCGATGCAGGAATATTACCGCCAGCGCAACGCCGAAGCCCTGACGCAGGAAAAAGAGAAAAAACCGTTCGATATTCTTGACATGAATTTCGCCCTCGGTCCGCTTGAAAAGATTTTCGGCCCGGGTGGGGTGAGTCTGAAGACGCAGGGCTCGGTCCAGATAGACATGGGCATCAAATCAAACAAGACCGACAATCCGGCCCTGTCGCTCTCGTCCCGGCGAAAGACATATTTCGATTTCAATCAGAAAATTCAGGCCACCATTGCCGCATCGGTGGGCGATCGCCTGAAATTCAACATGACCTACAACACCGATGCCACCTTCGATTTCGACTCCAAGAATCTTAAACTCTCCTATGAAGGGAAAGAAGATGATATCGTAAAAAATATCGAGGCCGGTAATGTCAGCATGACCACCGGCTCGCAGCTCATCCGCGGTAGCACGGCCCTCTTCGGTATAAAAGCCAAGCTGCAGTTCGGCAAGCTGACTGCCACGGCTCTCGTGTCGCAGCAAAACTCCGAATCGCGCTCCATCTCCACTAAGGGTGGCGTGCAGACAACACCGTTTCAGATCACAGCCGACAATTATGATCAGAACCGCCACTTCTTCCTCGGCCATTTCTTCCGCGACAACTACGACAGATTCGCTTCTAAACTCCCCTACGTATCTTCGGGAGTGCAGATCACACGCGTCGAGATCTGGGTCACCAACAAGAACAACAATTTCAACCAGAGCCGAAACGTAGTGTCATTCATGGACTTGGGCGAAAATTCCCATCTGGCCAACAACTATTGGCAGACCAATCCCGCTCTGCCCAATCCATCAAACAACTCCAACAATCTTCTCTCAACTATCAAGGAAGACTATCCGGAAGCTCGCAACATCAGCACCGTCACTCAGGCGCTCGCCCCGCTGGCCGATTACGGCATCGAGGGCGGGCATGACTATGAAAAGGTGGAAAGCGCGCGCCTGCTCGGCGAAAGCGAATATACCCTCAACAAAACTCTCGGCTACGTGTCATTCAAAAGCCAGATGAACTCCGACGATGTGGTCGGTATAGCCTANGAATACACCTACAACGGCCAAGTGTTTCAGGTCGGTGAATTTTCGTCCGACATCACTCAGACCGATCGCTCGCTCTACATTAAAATGCTCAAAGGCACCACCGTGTCGACATCGCTTCCGATGTGGGACCTCATGATGAAAAACGTCTACTCGCTCGGGGCCTATCAGGTGCAGAGTTCNAATTTCAAGCTTCAGATNAAATATCTCTCCGACACCACCGGAACGCAGATCAACTATCTGCCCATCGGCACNATAAGCGACAAGCCGCTGCTCCAGGTGATGAACCTNGACCGTCTCGATTCCAATCAGGAATCGAATTCCGACGGATTTTTTGACTTCATCGAAGGCTACACCATCCAGTCGGCCAACGGCAAGGTGATATTTCCCGTTGTCGAACCGTTCGGCACCCATCTGGCCAACGCGATCAATGATCCGGCTTTGGCCTCTNGCTATGTCTATCAGGAACTCTACGACTCGACGCTCGTGGTGGCCCGACAGTTTGCNGACAAAAACAAATTCATGCTCGTGGGCGAATATCAGGCTTCGGCAGGATCTCAGATCCGTCTCAACGCAATGAATGTGCCCAGAGGATCAGTGATAGTCACAGCCGGGGGTGTGACTCTGACCGAAAACAGCGACTACACGGTCGACTATGCCATGGGTATTGTGACCATCACCAACCAGAGCATCATTGACTCCGGACAGAACATCAGCGTCACTCTTGAAAATCAATCGATGTTCTCGATGCAGCGCAAAACGCTTCTCGGTTTGGATCTCAGCTACAAATTCAACAAAAATCTTACTATNGGAGGTACGCTTCTTCATTATGGTGAGAAAGCTCTTACGGAAAAGGTCAATATCGGCGATGAGATCGTCAACAACACCATGTGGGGCGTTAACTTCTCATGGAATACGGAGTTTATGTGGCTCACCAACCTCCTCAACAAGATTCCCACCGTCAACGCGACAGCCCCATCCTCACTCTCCATTCAGGGTGAATACGCCCAGCTCGTGCCCCACACCAAGAAGAGCGGATCCAACTCCGGCAGCTCCTTCATCGACGACTTCGAGTCGGCACAGTCAGGCATAGACCTGCGCTCACCCTATTCATGGTTTCTCGCCTCCACCCCCTACGAGGGAGGGTCGGCAGCCCTGTTCCCTGAAGCGGCATTGAGCAACAACGTAGATTATGGTAAAAACCGCGCGCTGCTCAACTGGTATTACATCGACCGTATGTTCACCTCCAGAAACTCTTCGCTTGCTCCCGGCTACATCAAAAGCGACCTCAAACAGCTCTCCAACCCCTACGTCAGAGAGATCACCATGCGAGAGATATATCCCGAACGTCAGCAAGTCTACGGCGAATCCTCAACCATTCAGACCCTCAACCTCTCTTTCTACCCTACCGAACGAGGCCCCTACAACCTTGACGGTATCAATATCGACCCGCAGGGCAATCTCCTTAACCCCGAGCGCCGCTGGGGTGGTATAATGCGTCGTCTCGACAACACCAACTTTGAGCAGAGCAACATTGAATATGTGCAGTTCTGGATGCTCAACCCGTTCCTCGATCCGGAAAATCCTAACTACGAGGGGGGCGACCTCTACATCAATTTCGGCGAACTCTCTGAGGACATCCTGAAGGATGGTCTCAAATCCTATGAAAACGGTCTGCCCTATAACGGCACCACCGATCGAACGACCACTACTGCCTGGGGGCGCGTCAGCACTGAAAATTCACTGACCTATGCCTTCGACAACAGCAATGAGGCGCGCCGAAACCAGGACGTGGGTCTCGACGGTCTGCGAAACGACGAAGAGTTTACTTTTGATTCCTATTCCAACTATCTGGACCAGCTGCGTCGCACCCTCAGTCCCGAGACCATGGACAAAATGCAGAGCGATCCTTTCTCCCCCTTCAACGACCCTGCCGGCGACAACTATCATTTCTATCGCGGATATGACTACGACGAACAGCGCACCTCGATTCTCGACCGCTACAAACGCTACAACGGCGTGGAAGGCAACTCGCTGTCGCCCGACGATGCCAATGATCCCCTCTACCAATCGGCCCGCACAAGCCCTGATGTGGAGGATATCAACCAGGACAACACCCTCAACGAATATGAACGCTACTATCAGTATCGAATATCGATCCGTCCGGAAGACCTTGAAATAGGACGTAACTATATCACCGACAAGCAAGTGTCCATGGTGACCACACGCGATGGCGGCGAACAGATGGTGGAATGGTATCAGTTCAANATACCCTTGAACGACTATGAGCGCATCGTTGGCTCGATCAACGGATTCTCCTCGATCCGCTTTATGCGAATGTTCATGACCGGGTTCCGNTCCACCACCCACCTCCGATTTGCCACCCTCGAACTCGTGCGCGGCGAATGGCGACCCTACGACTACAACCTCAACAACCGCGGCGAAACGCCGGCCGAGGGCAAGCTTGACGTTTCGGTTGTCAACATCGAAGAAAACTCCGGACGCACGCCTGTCAACTATGTGCTTCCTCCCGGTGTGTCACGTATCTCCGATCCCGGCCAGTCGCAGATCGTGCAGCTCAACGAGCAGTCGCTTTCGCTCAAAGTGACCGACCTCAATGCCGGCGACGCTCGCGCCGTTTACCGCAACACTCAGCAGGACCTGCGAAACTACCGCAGGCTGCAGATGTGGGTTCACGCCGAATCGCTTATCGACGATCCTACGGGCCTGCGNAACGGCGATCTTTCAGTATTCATCCGCCTGGGATCCGACGTTAAAAACAACTTCTATGAATATGAGATCCCTCTCCGTCTCACACCCCACGGACGCTATGGCGACGGCCAGTCCGACCGCTATCAGGTATGGCCTGAAGCCAACTTCATGAACTTCACTCTGCAGACCCTCGTGGATCTGAAAAAGCAACGCAACGCTGCAAAACGCGCCGGCGAACCCGGTGTGGGATTCGGCACCATTTTCTCCGGACAGGACCCGGAAAACGAAAACAACCGCGTGGCCGTGATGGGCAATCCTTCGCTCAGCGATATCCGCGTAATGATGGTGGGTGTGCGCAACAATTCGACCTCTACAAAAGATGGTATCGTATGGCTCAACGAACTCAAAGTGACCGATTTTGAATCTGCCGGCGGTTGGGCTGCCGACGGATCGGCACAGCTTTCAATGTCGGATGTGGCAACGGTCAATGTCACCGGACATTATGAATCAGCCGGCTTCGGCGGCGTGGATCAGAGTCTCAACGAGCGCCGTCTCGACGACTATATGCGCTATTCGTTTGCTATCCAGTCGGACCTCGGACGCTTCTTCCCCGAGAAAGCGAAACTGCGCGCCCCGATATACTACTCTATGTCGAAAGAACAAAACACCCCCAAATACAACCCGCTCGATCAGGATGTCCTGCTGAGAGACGCTCTTGAGGGGGCCTCCAAAGCTGAACGCGACTCGATCAACGCTTTCGCCATACAACATCAGCGCACCGAAAACTTCTCAATCTCCGGACTCAACTTCGGCGTTCAGAGCAAAAATCCTATGCCCTGGGATCCCGCCAACTTCACAGTCAATTTCTCATTCAGCAAAACATCGAAAACCGATCCCACCACTGAATATGAGAACACCAACGACTACCGCGGCAGCTTCCAGTACACCTACACGCCCTACATCAAACCGTTCAAACCATTCAACAAAATGATCAAATCGCAGTCGAAAGCCCTGCGGTTTTTCAAGGACTGGGAGCTTAACTGGTTCCCCAATTCGATATCGTTCCTGACCACTATCTCACGCTTCTACTACGAGCAGCAGACCCGCAGCGCAGTAGANGTCGATTTCCGTATGCCGGTGTCAGTGAGCAAAAATTTCCTGTGGGACCGTCAGCTGGCCGTCACATGGAACATTACCAAATCGCTCAACCTCACTTTCAATTCCAACACGGCAGCACGCATCGAAGAGCCGGTGGGAGCCGTCAACCGCAAGCTATTCCCCGATCGTTATCGTGAATGGCGCGACACAGTGTGGCAAAACATNCTCCATCTCGGCACACCCTGGTCCTACAACCAATCGTTCGTGGGTTCTTACCGCGCACCGTTCAATCGCATACCCGCGCTCGATTTCATAACGGCCAACGCCTCCTACAATGCCACCTATCGCTGGGATCGCGGAGCCACGATCGAAGATGTNAATCTCGGAAACACCATCTCCAACCAGGCNGCATGGAACGTGGACGGCAGATTTAACTTCGAATCNCTTTACAACAAAAGCGCCTACCTCAAGCGCGTCAACACACGGTTTGCTGCCGCAAAACGCAACACAGGCCGACGCACTAACACTACCTCATCATCCTCCAAACTGAGCAAAGGAACGGAAAAAGAGAAAAATCAACCGAAAGCCAAACGCTTCGAACGCACATTCGCACTCAAACCCGACACATCGATAGTCATCAAACACAATCTCCGCAACAAGAAAGTAAAAGTCACGGCCGTCAATGCCACTGACAATTCCGCCTATCCGGTGAAAACCAAAGTGATCGACGCCAACTCCATAGAAGTGCTCACACGCGGAACGGACAATGTGAAATTCACCGTTATCGAAGTGCTTCATCAAAAGAACATCTGGGACGAAATCGGCGAACATGCCGCGCGTTTCGCCATGAGTGCCCGTAGCGCAACGGTGCGTTGGCGTGACACCCGCTCTATGTCGCTGCCTCTCTTCTCTCCCAACGTAGGCAATGCTTTCGGACAGACCGGAAGCTACGGTCCGCTTGCTCCCGGTCTTGATTTTGCGTTTGGCTTCGTCGACGAGACATACATTGACAAAGCGAAGGAACGCGGTTGGCTCATGACAGCCGACGGCCAGACCTCGCCGGCCATCTATTCCCACACAAATGAAGTGAATCTCGAACTCACACTCGAACCGATCAAGGGGCTGAAAGTGACTCTAACAGGCAATCGCACCGACAACCGCACGCAGCAAGTGCAGTTCATGTATGCCGACATGCCCACCACATATTCAGGCAGCTATACCAAAACCCACTGTGCCATTGCCACAGCATTAAAACAGAGCAGCCCCGACAACGGCTACGACAGCCCTGTGTTCAATCGCTTCATCGACTACATCCCTCAGATTCGCCAGCGCGTTGAAGCTCTATACGCCGACAAACGCTACCCCACAGGCGGATTCCTCAACGGAACGCCTCATGCCGGCCAACCGTATAATCCCGAAGTGGGTGGCGTCAGCCAGACTTCAAGCGACGTGCTCATCCCGGCATTCCTCGCCGCCTACACCGGCTCCTCGCCCTCCAAACAATATCTGAATCCTTTCCCCTCGCTTGCCGAAGTGCTCCCCAACTGGCGAGTGACCTACGACGGCTTGATCAATTTCGGTTTCATATCCCGCATATTCAAGACCTTCACACTGACCCATGCCTACCAGTGCACCTACTCCGTAGGATCATTCTCATCTTATCTCAACTGGGTTTCAGCCGATGGAGATCTCGGGTTCACACTCGACGAACTAACCGGACAGCCCATCCCCTCCTCCCCCTACAATATATCGTCAGTTGCCATCACCGAACGCTTCGCTCCTCTGATCGGGATCGCTTCGAGCCTCCACAACAATATGACGATAAACGCCGAGTTCCGCGACTCGCGCACCATCACGCTCAACACCTCGGCCGGCCAGATCGTGGAGGCATCCCAACGCGGAATCACAGCAGGTCTGGGCTACAAAATCGTAGGGTTCAACACCATACTAAAAATGAAAGGAAAGCAGACCGGAGTGAGCAACGACCTCACCATCAACGGCGACTTCTCCTATGCCCTGAATCAGGCACTGATCCGACGAATTGAAAACAACTACACTCAGGCCACATCAGGATCAAAGACAATCACATTCAACCTGACTGCCAATTACGTTCTCAGCCGACGGATGACTCTCGGCATGTATTTCGAACACCAGATCAACACACCGCTGGTTTCATCAACAGCCTACCCCACATCAAACACCGCTTTCGGCGTATCATTTAATTTCTCTCTTGCCCGCTAATTCAACGCTCATATCCCCCNAGCATCATGATAAGCTACCTTCAGATAGAAAACCTCACTAAAAGCTACGGCGACCGCATTCTCTTTTCGGATGTCACGTTTGGAGTAAACCAAGGCGACAAGATCGGTCTGATTGCTAAAAACGGCACAGGCAAATCCACTCTGCTACGAATCATAGCCGGATTGGAATCGCCCGACAGCGGTTCGATCACATTCCGCAATGATCTGCGCGTGGGCTATGTCAGCCAGACGCCAGAGCTCAACGAGGACCTGTCAGTGATCGACGCTTGTCTTGCCTCTGACTCTCCGGCAGCCCGGGCAATTGCCCGATATGAAGCCGCATTGGCCACGGGCGATGCCGATGCCATAACCGCTACCGCTGCTGAGATGGATGCCGCGGAAGCGTGGGACTACGACGACCGATTGAAACAGATGCTCCATCAGCTGCGCATCACGGATCCCACCGCTCGCGTGGCCACGCTGTCGGGNGGTCAGAAAAAAAGAGTTGCCATAGCCCACACTCTTCTTGAAAATCCCGACCTGATAATACTCGACGAACCCACCAACCATCTCGACATAGAGATCATTGAATGGCTTGAAGAATATCTGCGGCGCCAGAACGTAACGCTGCTCATGGTCACACACGACCGCTATTTTCTCGATGCCGTCTGCAATAAGATCATCGAGATCGATCAGCAACAGATTTTCACCTATCAAGGCAACTACGACTACTATCTGCGCCGCAGAGCCGAACGCATCGAAGCTATGGCGGCCGAACTGGCCAAAGTGAAAAACACCCTGCGCAAGGAGCAGGAATGGATGCGCCGCCAGCCTCAGGCGCGCGCCGGTAAGGCNAAATACCGGATCGACGCNTTTTATGATCTCAAAGACAGATCCCGCGTGGACCTGCGCGAACGAAACATCGATATCTCTTCGATCGAATCGACATATATCGGATCAAAGATATTCGAAGCCAAAGGGATCAGCAAACGTTTCGGCGAGAAGGTTATTCTCGACGATCTCAACTACACTTTCGGAAGAGGCGAAAAGCTCGGGATCATAGGCCGCAACGGCGTTGGCAAGTCCACTTTGATCAAGATGCTTCAAGGACTCGTGCCCGCCGATTCAGGCACATGGGAGATCGGGACCACAGTGCGCTTCGGCTATTACAGCCAGGACGGCATTGAATTTGATGAAAACAAAAAGGTGATNGATGCNGTCAGCGAGATTGCCGAACATATCGTGCTTGACGACCACACATCCTACACCCCGATGCAATTCCTAAGCCGCTTCCTGTTCACTCCGGCCGACCAGCAGAAATATATCCACACGCTGAGCGGCGGCGAGCGATGCAGGTTGCATCTGGCAACGGTCCTTATGCGCCGGCCCAACTTCCTGATTCTCGACGAGCCCACCAACGATCTCGACATAATGACTCTTGGAATCCTTGAGGACTATCTCAGCAAATTCGGGGGATGTCTGATCGTCATAAGCCACGACCGTTTCTTTCTCGATTCGATCGTGGACCATCTGTGGGTGCTCGAAGGCAACGGACACATCAAAGACTTCCCCGGATCCTACTCCGACTATCGCGCCTGGTTGAAGGACAGGCAGACCGCGCAACAGACTGCCGATCCGGCCCAGCCTGCTCCCGCCCCCCGACAGCGCCAACAGGAGCGTCAGCGTAGGCTCTCGTTCAAGGAACGCAAGGAATTTGAAAGCCTCAGTGAGGAGATCGACCGGCTTTCCGAAGAAAAACGCCGGCTCGACGAACTGTTCAATTCCGGACAGACTCTGACCGATGTCGATCAAATGGCCCGCCGCTACAGCGAGCTGACGGAACTTCTTGATGAAAAAGAGATGCGGTGGCTTGAACTCTCTGAATTAGCTTGATCCATGTCCGACAAACACCGACATAGGCAGTCGCTGTCGCAACGCATCGCCCGACAGCTTGAACTGGCGCGCCATGCCACCATACGCATCGGCCATCGCACCATGGGTGTGATTTCAAGCCTGTCGACCATACTGATGATATTATCAGCAGTAGCCTCTGCCGTGTGTCTTGNGTGTCTGATAGTAAGAGCCGGATTCGACCATACACCTGCCGATATCCGCACTCTCCACAGTGCACTCCGAGCTATCCAAGCCATATTTCTGACCAACATCATCTTCAATCTGGTGTTGAATCTGCTATCCACTCTGCGCAACACCCGCACCATCAAATGGATCGTCGATATAGCGATGCTGCTCACCCTCCTGCCCCTGCTCTATCCCCATCCTGAACATCCCTGGATTCCGATGCTTGAACGCCTGCTCTATTCGAGCATGTTTCTATATGTCATTCTTGCCTCCTATTCGGTGGTGACNCTCAGCTACGCTCTATTCAAGATCGTGGGCCGACGCACCAATCCATCGCTGCTGCTATCGGGCAGCTTCATGGTGTTTATACTCATCGGCTCGTTCATGCTGATGCTGCCAAAATGTACCTACTCAGACATTTCCTATATCGACGCTNTGTTTGTCAGCACTTCTGCGGTGAGCATCACCGGCCTGACCCCGGTCGATGTATCTTCCGCATTCACTCCGCTTGGAACATTCGTCATAGCCGTGCTCATTCAGATCGGGGCTATCGGCGTGCTGACATTCACCAGCTTCTTCGCCCTATTCTTTTCCGGCAACACCACAATCTACAGCCAGCTGCTTCTCAAAGACATGGTCTACTCCAAAAACATGAGCGCCCTGGTGCCCACGCTGCTCTATACCATAGCATTCACCATCGCCATAGAAGCAGCCGGNGCCGTGTTGATATTCTTTTCGATCCATGGCTCGCTCGGAATGGATACGGCCGGAGAGATTGCTTTCGCCTCGTTCCACTCCCTATCCTCTTTCTGCAACGCCGGATTCTCAACCCTACCCGACGGCATGGCCAATCCGATGCTGCTCGGCAACAATCTTTCGATCTACTGGATCACCTCACTGCTCGTGATCGCCGGATCGATCGGTTTTCCAATTCTGGTCAACATCCGCGAAGCGGCCACAGCAAAACTACGCTCCATACGCCAACGGCTGCATGGATCGGATCCACTGAAAATGGACCGCCGCCCACATCTATATAATATGAACACCAAGATCGTGCTGGTCACATCGCTGCTGATATTCATTGCCGGCTCGCTGCTTTTCTTCATATTGGAGTATGACAACTCGCTTGCCGCGATGTCGCTTGATGAAAAGATCACACAATCGGTGTTCAATGCCACCACCCCCCGCAGCTCAGGATTCATATCGGTCAATCCGGCAGGATTTCTTGGCCCTACGCTGATCGTGGTGATGTTTCAGATGTGGATAGGAGGAGCATCACAGTCAACCGCCGGCGGCATCAAGGTCAACACCTTCGCCGCGATATGCCTGAATATCCGCGCCATAGTGACCGGCAATCCACGCGTCACTGCATTTCGCCGCAATGTGAGCGTAGGGTCCATACGCCGTGCCAACGCCGTAGTGGCCCTATCGATTATCTCATATCTCATCGTATCGTTCACCATCATGCTGCTCGAACCCGATCTGCCGCCTCGCGCCCTNCTGTTTGAATCGCTCTCCGCCCTCTTCACCGTAGGCTCATCGCTCGGCATCACCGACCAGCTATCCACCGCTTCAAAAATCCTGCTGAGTGTGGCAATGTTTGTGGGTCGTGTCGGCATCATTTCATTGCTGGCCGGACTTGTACACCATCACTCCCACCCGGCTGTCACATATCCTACCGACAATATCATCATCAACTAAATAACCATGCGCTATCTCATCATCGGACTCGGCATCTACGGATCCAATCTGGCCATCGATCTCACCCGAATGGGTCATGAAGTGATCGGTGCCGATAAAAACCCCTCGCTCGTTGAGGCGATCAAAGACCGCATATCCACGGCATANATCATAGACTCTACCGANGAAGCCTCACTCGGAGTGCTGCCGTTGAAAAACGTCGACCTGGTAATCGTGGCCATCGGCGAAAACTTCGGTGCAAGCGTGCGCACCGTTGCAATTCTGAAAAAGATCGGCGTTCCCCATATCTATGCCCGCGCTATCGATGAACTCCACCAAGCTATTCTCGAAGGNTTTGAGGTTGACCGCATCATTACCCCCGAACAGCGTGCAGCCACGGATCTTGTCAACGAAATGACGTTCGGTATCGGCACATCGGCGCTGCGCGTCGACGACACCACTTCGATTGTCAGGTTTAAAGCGCCCCCGTTTNTGCTCGGCATGCACTATTCCGACCTCAATCTCGACACGCGCCACAATATCCGCCTGATAGCGGCATGTCGTGCAACATCCTCGCGCAATATCCTCGGGGTCACGCGCTCCGAATCGCAGACCATNGATCCCGAAACGCTGACCGACAGTCGNATAGAAGAAGGCGACATTCTCGTTTGCATGGGGTCAAAAAGCTCATTCCAAGAGCTGTTCCATCGCTANAACCAGGTCTAAGAGAGGGTTTGAATTTAAACCAAATTAAATATTAAAGAACGGGATTCAATTTTTGATTTCATCACAAAGGATCTTTTGGGCGCTTTTTCAAAGCTTTCATCAGTCGCAATGCCCGCATTGCTCCTTCTTCAATTTTGAAAAATCATCACAAAATATCTCTTTGTGATAAAATCATTTAAATCCAAATCCTCTCTTAAAATATTGCGCCGNGATGCGCCGAGAGGACTCGTGATTTGCCGTTATCGCGGGAGTTTATTAACTTTGTGGGATATCACTACAACATCGCAATAAACGAAACGCAAACGAATTGGAAGAACACTTAGAAAATCTNAACGAACAGCAGCGGCAGGCCGTGGAATATTGCGACGGTCCGCAGCTGGTGATCGCCGGCGCCGGATCGGGAAAGACCCGCGTGCTGACCTACAAGATAGTTCATCTGCTCCACCACGGCTACGAACCGTGGCGAATCCTCGCGCTCACCTTTACCAACAAAGCCGCCCGCGAGATGCGCGAGCGAATTGAACAACTCGTGGGGCCNAAAACGGCTTCACGCCTTTGGATGGGAACGTTCCACTCCATCTTTGCCCGCATACTGCGCCAGAACGCCGAGCGCATCGGATTCAAACCATCGTTTACGATCTACGATGCCGCCGATAGCAAATCGCTCGTCAAAACGATAATCAAGGATCTCGACCTTGATGAGAAGAGCTATAAACCATCGACCGTCCTATCGCAGATATCATCGGCTAAAAATGCCATGATCTCTCCTGAAAAATATNCNTCCACCGCCGATCTTATGGAAGCCGACAAGCAGGCCCGACGACCGCAAACCTACCTGATCTATCGCATTTACCGCGACAGATGTTTCACTGCCGGNGCCATGGATTTCGACGATCTGCTCTACTACACCAACCTGCTGCTGCGCGACAATCCCGATCTGCTCCACCACTACCGCGAATGGTTCCGCTATGTGTTGGTCGACGAGTATCAGGACACCAATTTCGCTCAACACGCCATCATAGCCCAGCTCTGCGGAAGCGAAGGCGAGGGCGGTCAGCGCCTGTGTGTGGTGGGCGATGATGCCCAGAGTATCTACTCTTTTCGCGGAGCTAATATCGCCAATATCCTGAATCTNAAGCGCGGATATCCCGATCTGCGNATATTCAAACTCGAACAAAACTACCGGTCCACGCAGACCATCATCAACGCAGCCAACACGCTGATAGAGAAAAACGCCCGTCAGATACCCAAAAAAGTATTCTCGCAGAATGCCGTGGGCGACCGCATCGAAGTGGTCCAGAGCTATAGCGATTTCGAAGAGGGGTATCTCGTGGCCAACCGCATATCGCAACTGAAGATGCGAACATCGGACAGCTACGAAGACTTCGCCATCCTATACCGCACCAATGCCCAGAGCCGCGTGCTTGAGGAGTCGCTTCGCAAGCGCAACATCCCCTACCGAATTTATGGCGGTCTGTCATTCTATCAGCGCAAGGAGGTGAAAGATGCGATAGCTTATTTCCGTCTGTCGGTAAATCCCGACGATGATGAAGCCCTTAGGCGCATAATCAATTTTCCGGCACGCGGGATCGGCGAGACCACCCTGGGCAAACTGACCCGAGCCGCTATCGACAATAGGGCGAGTATCTGGACCGTAATTAATGACCCTGACTCTTTTGATGTGGATATCAACTCCGGCACCCGCCGCAAGCTCGCCACGTTCAGGGATCTNATTCAATCATTTATCGACGCTAACGCTGCAGGCGANAATGCCTACGAAGTGGCCCGGAAAATCTTCGACTCCACCAGGCTTGTCGCTATGCTTCATAATGACCGCACTCCCGAAAATCTTTCCAAACAGGAAAACCTNAACGAACTTCTATCGGGTGTGAAGGAATTTATCGACACGCGCACCGAAGAGGGCATTCCACAGGTGTCGCTGGCCGATTTCCTCGGCGAAGTGTCGCTGGCCACCGATCAGGATCTCGATGACGCTGACGGTCAGGCAGCTGAACGTGTCACTCTTATGACGGTCCATGCCGCAAAAGGGCTGGAGTTTAACAATGTGTTCATTGTCGGCGTAGAGGAAGAGCTTTTCCCTTCGGCAATGTCGTCGCAAACCGCAGAACAGATCGAAGAGGAGCGCAGGCTTCTGTATGTTGCGATCACACGCGCAAAAAATCATTGCATGATCTCTTACGCATCAAGCCGCTACCGCAACGGCATGACCTGCACCACGTCTCCGTCGAGATTCCTGCGCGACATCGACACACAGTATCTCAACATCTCAAGCGGAGCCAATATCGGCGCAGCGCCGCAGCGATTCTCGTCGATGCGCGACTCCTACCATTCGCCGTCCACACTTCGCAAAGGGATGTCGACGCATACAGCTGCCTCGCCTACGGCACCACCTGCCGGCATGCGACCATTGCGGCAAGCATCGGCATCTTCCGCCTCGGGCAATCACACCGTAGGCGAACTCGCCGAAGGAATGCAGATCGAACATTCACGTTTCGGTCTGGGAACGATCACTGAAATTGACACCACACAATCCGAACCGCGGATCACGGTGGATTTCAACTCGCTCGGCTCGCGTAAGCTCCTGCTCAAGTTTGCCCGTTTTTCCATTGTCAAATGATCCTCACCACTCTTATCCAGATATGAAAGAACAAGAGATACCGACACCATTCTATATAGTCTACGAGACGCGCCTGCGCCACAATCTTGAACTGATCGACAGCGTGCGCCGACGCGCCGGCGTTGAAATAATAATGGCTTTTAAAGCTAATGCCTTGTGGCGCTCGTTCGGACCGATCCGCGAGATGGGATTCAAATTTACGGCATCATCACTCAACGAGATGAAGCTCGGACGCAAACATCTGCTGACCAAGGCCCACACATATTGTCCGGCATATACGGAGCAGACCATAGGAGAATTTCTTGAAGGATCGTCGCACATCACTTTTAACTCTCTGAGCCAGTTTGAACGCTTCTCACCGCAGGCTATTGCCGCCGGTGTAAGTCCCGGACTGAGAGTCAATCCCGAGTGTTCGGTCATAGAAACAGATATCTACAATCCGGCTCTTCCGGGATCGCGCTTCGGTGTGACCCGCGCCATGCTCGGCGACCGGTTGCCGCAGGGGATCGAAGGATTCCATTTCCATGCTCTCTGCGAGGGATCTGCCGACGATCTTCGCCGCGTTCTTGAAGCCTTTGAAGAGCAGTTTGGCGAATTTCTTCCCCGGTTAAAGTGGGTGAACATGGGTGGTGGACATCTAATGACGCGCGAGGACTATGATGTGGATCAATTGGTGGAGATTCTGAGCGACTTCCGCCGGCGTCANCCCAATCTGCAAGTGATNCTCGAACCGGGATCAGCCTTCACATGGCGCACGGGCGATCTGATTGCAAGCGTGGTGGATATCGTGGATAATCAGGGAGTAAAGACAGCCATCATAGATGCCTCTTTTGCCTGCCACATGCCCGACTGTCTGGAGATGCCATATAAACCGGCGATCACGGAGAGTGTAGGCGTAGATCCCACGCTTCCCACCTACAGAATGGGAGGCAACTCATGTCTGAGCGGAGATTTCGTGGGCGACTGGTCGTTCANACAGCCGCTCAAACCGGGCGACCGCCTTCGCTTCGAAGATATGAACCATTACACCACAGTGAAAACCAATATGTTCAACGGGATCCAGCATCCCTCAATAGTGATGAGCGATAGTGATGGTAACTGCAGGACCCTCCGCACGTTTACCTTCGATGATTANGAACAACGAATGTCATGACCACCATGCCAAAATATTCTGTAATAGTCCCGGTCTACAACCGCATTGATGAAGTGAGAGATCTTCTCGAAAGCCTTTCGGCCCAGACCCGGAAGGACTTTGAGGTGATAATAGTGGAAGACGGATCGACCGAACCATGCGAATCCACAGTGCGCAGCTTCGCCGANCGGCTCAANGTGAGCTATTATTACAANTCGAACGAAGGGCGTTCGATAGCGCGCAACTATGGTATAGACCGCTCTTGCGGCGATTATCTTATTTTTTTCGACAGCGATTGCGTCATACCGGCCAACTATTTNGAGACCCTCGATAAAGAACTGACANCAAACCCTCTCGACTGCTTTGGCGGACCCGATGCGGCCCATGAATCATTCACNCCNACTCAGAANGCCATCAGCTTTGCCATGACCNCTTTTCTCACTACCGGCGGCATCCGAGGCGGAAAGGTGCAGATGGAGAAATTCGTGCCCCGCTCATTCAATATGGGCTATTCCCGCAAGGTCTATGATAGCGTGGGAGGTTTCCGCGAGATGTTTTCAGAGGATATCGATATGAGCACCCGCATCCGTCAGGCCGGGTTTTCGATCGGATTGATACGTCGGGCCGCCGTCTATCATAAGCGCCGCATCGATCTGCGCAAATTCTGGCGGCAGGTCCATGTGTTCGGTATGTCGCGTATCACGCTGAAATTGCTCTATCCCGATTCGCTTAAGCTCGTCCACACCCTTCCGGCGCTGGCTGTGATCATAGGNGTGATTCTCGTGGGGCTCNGCATATTTGTATCGCCATGGTGGCTGCTGCCAATAGGAGTCTATCTTGTGGCTCTTTTCATCTCGGCCCTTATATCCACCCGATCGATCGGGATCGCACTGAGAGCCGTGCCGGCATCCGTAGTGCAGATAGCAGGCTATGGGACAGGATTCATTCGAGCTTTTTTCACAAAGATTCTTCTTGGTCGCGGCCGCGACATCGAGGAGGAAATAGCTATCCGTAAAGGGAAATGATTACTGACCACGAAGAAAACCTGCCCAAAACGATCGTTCGCATAGCCGACATGGCGTCCGACGACAAGCCGCGTGAAAAAGCATTGCGCAACGGCATTCGCTCCCTGTCGGACACCGAACTGATCGCCATACTGCTCGGCGGAGGATTGCCCGGAAAATCAGTCATTGATCTTAGTCGGGAGGTCTACAACAGCTACAACTGTTCGCTCACAGACATGGCCCGATCATCGATCCGGGAGATGTGCCGACGCTTCAAGGGGATCGGTCCGGCCAAAGCTATCACAATAGCTGCCGCGCTCGAACTGGGCGGACGACGCAAAGACCACAGCACGAACGAAAAACCGATGATCACCTCATCGGCCGATGCCTACAACGCTATCCGCCAGCAGCTGGAAAATCTTCCTATCGAAGAATTCTGGATCATCCTGCTCTCGCGTTCAAACAAAATCATAGCAAAAGAGTGTATAAGCCGTGGCGGCACNGTGGCAACCGTGGTCGATGTGAAACTGATCATGAAACACGCAATCGAACATCTTGCCTGTGGCATTATTCTTGCACACAACCATCCGTCGGACAATATCAAGCCATCCGGTCCGGACGACAATNTGACCAAAAAAATCCGCGATGCAGCCCGGCTAATGGATATCAATGTGCTTGACCATATTATAGTAGGCTCCTCGGGATTTTATTCTTATGCCGACAACAGCCGAATGTAGACCCAGATTATAGACCCAGATTAAAGCAATAAACCGACGCGAGAGTGCGTTATTAAATTTATGAAACTCTGTTTTCTTGTACCGCCTTGTTATGACAATAAGTTTCCGGCAGAACGTTCGGCCGGCTGCACTCGTGTAGTCTATCCGATGATCAATATCTATGAGTTGACGGCTGCCGCCGCCGTGCGCGAATTAGCCGGATGGGATGTGTCTCTTGAAGATTTCGTTTTTGAGCCTTCGCGGAGTGGCGAATACGACGATTTTCTGGCCTCTGACTCTTCGGATGCATACGCCATTTGGACGGTCAATCTATCGTTGGAATCTGATATTGAAGCCATAACACATATACGCCGGCATCACCCGGCTACTCCCGTGATTCTTTTGGGTCCCGGTGCCACCCATTTTATTAATAAGGCGCTGGTTGACNGCAATACTTATGTGGTGCGCGGTGAGCCGGAGCTTACCTTGATCGAGCTTCTCGACCATCTGTCGGGGAAAACCTCGGGAGAGCTTGCCGACATTCGTGGTTTGAGTTACAAGGATTCGGAAGGCAAGGTGTGCAACAACCCCTCCCGGCCTCTGAATGCCGACCTCGATGCCCTCCCCTTCCCTGCACGCGACCTGCTTGGCTCACATATCTACCGCAATCCGAAACTTAAGACGGGACCCTACACGTCGATGTTCACATCGCGCAACTGCCCGTTCCGTTGCATCTATTGCGTGCCGTCCTCGCTCACTTTTGCACGCGAGATTGAATTTAACCGTGATCATCCGGGGCGGAAGCCTACTATCGGATTCCGTTCAATTGAAAGCGTTGAGCGTGAGCTGGATATGCTCGCATCGCAGGGATATCGCGCTATCGGATTTATGGACGACAACTTTATCTGGAACGAAGACCGCACCCGCGAAATCTGCCGCATAATGCGCAAGCACTCAATGGTGTGGGGATGTCAGGCCAGAGTTGACGCCATCACCGAACCGATTGCCAGGATGTTGGGTGAGAGCGGCTGCCGCTATGTAGATTTAGGCATAGAATCGTTTGACCCTGCCATACTCGAATATATCCGTAAAGGGATCACGCCTGAGGATATTTACCGCGCTGTCAGATTGCTGAAAAAATACAATGTGCCGGTGAAACTCAATGTGCTAATCGGCTCGTCGCCACTGGAAACGCGTCAGACGGTGCTTCACACTTTGCGCGAAGCCAAGCGACTTAAGGTTGACCAGGTGATGTTTAACATTGTATCGCCATTTCCCGGCACAGAATACTATAAGGTGTGCAAGCAAAACGGTTGGATCAAGGATGGCGAATACCGCCCCACCGACGTTCAGCACGATTCAATTCTGAACCTCCCCAATATTTCGGCCGACGAGATGGAACGGTTACTGTTCCGCAACAACCTAAGCTATTTTCTCAATCCATCGTTCGTGTGGAAGCAGATGCGGCGTTTCAGCTCGTGGGGTGAATTTATAGCGGCCCTAAAAGCCCTGCGGATAAAACTATTCCACAAATGACCCTCACCATAGTCATACTCACCTGCAACCAGCGCGAGCACACGCTGCGCTTGCTGGAATCGCTGTTGCCATACATGAAATCGCATCGCGGTGTAGAAGCCGTGATTGTAGACAACGGCTCCATTGACGGCACGACCAAAGCTATCCGCACACGCCTGGAATCGGTAGCCAAGGATGTGAGCGTGAAGGTGAAAATCATCGAATTGCCGGAAAACGTGGGAGTGGCAGCCGGTCGCAATATCGGTGCATCCGGCAGTAGCGCCGAATTCATAATGTTTCTGGACAATGACACTATCATTTCTCCGGAGGCAATCGACGGACTGATAGCACACATCAACGAGAATCCGCGTTGCGGTATCTGCGCGCCGGCCCTTCATTCGCCTCAAGGAGAGGTGCAGCTCAGCGCCAAGCCTTATCCGAGTTTTCGGATCAAGTTGGCCCATCTTCTCCGGCCGGGCCATGATCTGCAATGCGAGCGCAACGAGATGCTTAAGCCGCATCCATGGTATGTGATCGGGGCTTGCCAGATGATGCGCCGCTCCACATACGCCGACGTTGGTCCGCTGGATGAACACATATTCTACGGTCCCGAAGATGCCGACTATTGCGCAAGGGTGCGAAAGGCGGGTCTGACGATAGATTATCTGCCCCACCTTTCCATGACCCACGACTGGCAACGTGTCACCCGCCGCAATCCGCTGTCGTGTATGGGGTTGCGACATGCCTGCAGCCTGTTTTATTTCTGGTTTAAAACCCTCACAAACAGGCGTTGACTACTCCTGATCTCACTCCGGGGAGGGATCCAGGATATGCCACGATCTACAACTTATTTTTTCAGTTCGAACCCGGCACAGAGACCATCGTAGCTGCTGAGCAGCGACGAAACGGATTTCAAGGTTGAGTTGCCGGAAAATTTGCTCACGGTCTCAACGAGCGTGATAAGCTTCGATACATCGAAAGTGAGCTTCATTCCGCCGGTGATATTTTTTTCAACATAGGCGTTCATCTTACCGACATTGAACGATGCGGCCTGAAAAGCAAATTCGAAGTTGGCTTGAGAATCCTCTTTATCAATAGCCGTGATAGTACCTTTGAGAGTGATCCCGCGTACCTTCATCTGAAACGTTCCATCCTCGTTGATATCGAGAGTCAGTTTGTCGATTCCGGCCGTCTTATAGATAGGAGCCAGCTTATCAGTAATCATAGTAGCGGCAGCCGCACCACCGGCTTTTTTCAGGAGATTTTCGGAAGCAAACGTCACAGCCGGAGCAGAATATTTCCAATTACCCTTAAGCTGCTTCACATCAAGCTTGTCGGTTGACAGCACATTGCCAAGAGCATCAGCTATCGTTCCAACAGCCGATTCGGTTTTATCTCCCAGCCCGAGACCTTTGAGAGCATCTTTGAGATCAAAAGCCGAAGCGGTNGCCGACCCGGCGAGCAGCGCGCTGACTGCCATTACATATATTTTTTTCATCAGATTATTTTTTTGAGCCTGTTCCATCAATATCAGCTAAAAACAAGCCCGCATATAATATAANATANTTTAAATTTCGATACTTATTTACCACAAAAGTAAGCAAAATGAAAATCAGAATCAATAAATAATCCATACTTAACTAAATTTAAGGACTACAACTCCAAAAATTCAATAAAAATAAACTATCTTTACACAAATTTAGAGTAAAAGTGCAATCACATTCGTTGCTTTCACCTGCAATCGGAAGCAATCCTCTGAAACAGACCATCTTGTGAACCGAGTATATAATCGCCTACTGGCCCTCATATTTCCGACTTTACTGCTGATCACATTAGCAGGATGCGACAATTCGACCGAAGAAGAACGCTCCGGCTCGTCGCTTCTCACCCCCACAGCCACTATCGATCCCACGATCTATTCCGTTGAGGGGCCGATCACATCAGGTATATTCGACCGGCTTCCGTCGGCCGATCAACTCAGCCTGTCCATTACGAGCTACGACGGCCGATACACGGCCACATTCCCCTCTATAGCCACCTATCCGCTACGCGAACCGTTTCGTCCCGGACGATATAATGTCGATGCATTCTTCGGATCTGAAAACGATGAAGGATTTGACTCNCCTTATTTCTTCGGTCGGAGCTCCGTCAATATGATCAGCGGACAAACTGCTACAGCCGAAATAGAGTGCCATCTGGCCAACAGCGTGTTCGGCATAAACTTCTCGGATGCTTTCACCGGATATTTCACCAACGCCTCCGCCACACTACATTCCGCCGGAGGGGCATATATCGGATTCACCACCGACGAAACACGCAAAGCCTACCTCCGTCCGGGGAAAGTGGCTCTGATCCTTAACCTTACCATGCCTTCAGGGGAGAATGTAGAATTTGTGGCCGCAACCNTTGATGAGGCTTTAGAGCAGAATCTTTATGAAATAGCCATTGACGCGACTGAACTNACCTCAGATACACCCCGAGTCATAGTCTCGTTTGACAAACGCATATCCGACGATGATGTCACATTTGATCTCACTCCCGAGTTCATTGCGTCGGCNCCCCCCGTTATAACCGGCTATGGCTTCAGTCANGACACGCCGATTAAGCTGACTGAAGGAGATGTGCCTACCGAAAAGGTAGGGTTCAACATTTCCGGAGCCGCGGCTAACACATTGACTCTTACCACACGATGCCAGGACTTAATCGCATTGGGCTGGCCGGCGGANTGTGNTCTTGCCACCATTGACCGCGCCACTCTCGCCACGATGGAATCNCTCGGACTTCNCCTGACCCGTTCCGGCAACTCGATCTCTTCGGTGGATCTNACGGATGCACTNAGCCATGCACGCACCACATCACCGAATCCATCGTTTGCACTCACCGCCACAAGCGTTTCCGGACGATTTGCCGGTCCTGTCGAGATGAATGTCAGCTTAGAGCCGGCAGAGATCAACGTAATCTCAACGTCAAAGGCCGTTATGGGACTCAACGTGGCCCGTATGAAAATATTCTCGCGCGCCACCGACCTTCCTCAGCATCTCGACATTGAAGCTCTGACCGGAGTCAATCCCTCATGGAAAAAGGCTGAAATCCTGACCATCGCTCCCGACGAAACAGAATCCGGGATATGGGACGTGACGTTCCGTATACCCGATCCTACGTCTGCAAGCGTAGAGATACGCGTGAACTATTGCGATGAAGAAAAATACCGCGGGGCGATCATTTTTTCTTCTCCCGACTATTCAATCGACGTTGACGCATTTGCTCGCATTGCCGTGGTGCAGATCGAAGCTGAAGATCCCGATATGAGAGATGTCATAACATCTATGGCCAATATCTACGTCAACGGCTCACCGGTGACGCTGATCAGTCGCCATCCCGATCTGGGTAAGATAGTGGTGGGAGGTCTCACCTCAGCCACACGCTATGAGTTTAAAGCCACGCTGTTTGACCACCAGTCGGCATCAGCCGAGGGCTTTACACAGCCCGTCACCGTCACTACCGAAAACACTCTGACAGTGCCCAACGGCGGTTTTGAAGATGTCAAGGATGGCATCAGCTACAAGAATCTCCCTGCCGGCGGACGATATTCACAAAACATAGTGGATATCTACAACCAGCAGAATTACGCCTCCTATAGCCAGTATATCCCCAAGAAATGGGCCAATGTCAATGCCAAAACCTTTTGCCGGTCGGCTAAAAACCACAACACCTGGTATATGCAACCCTCCACATATTCGATAATGAACTGCATGGAGGGAGCCTACGCAGTGTGTCTGCAGACCACGGCATGGGATCTTGACGGTCCGGCAATAGCCGATTATCGCCAGACATCGCAGCCATACACCGCCTACTCACGCAATATCCCGACGATAGCCAACCGCGCGGCCGGCAAGCTGTTTCTTGGCGAATATGGTTTCGATCCCGCCACCGGGCGCGAAGCATACGAGGAAGGCGTAAGCTTCAGTTCGCGTCCGTCGGCTCTCAACGGCTTCTATAAATTCATACCATCGATAGCCGACGTTTCAGACAGCGGACTGATACGCATAGAAATCATCGGCCGGATGGGAGGCTCCGAAATAGTGATCGCATCAGGCACGAAAGAACTCTCTCTGAACACAGACTACACTACATTCACCATACCGCTGACTTATAACGACTTCAAGATCAAAGCCACGAAGCTGAAAATATTGATCTCATCGTCGAAGTCGAGCGGTTCGATCGAAACCGAATCATCAACCATCGTGACCTACTCCGATCCGGTCACATCAACATCGCTCGGAGGCACTCTATGGATTGATGATCTGACGTTCGCCTACTAAATTGAATAATAAACCAATAGATACAACACATCGTTAAAGAAACCAATCTTGCAATGAGAAAAATTCTGAAATCAATGCTTTCACTGCTGGCAGTAGCTGCTCTGGCCGCTCCCTCAGCCGCAGGTCAGGAGCACTTCAAACGCGACCTTCAGCAGATCTCATTCATTCCCAAAGGGCAATGGATTGCCGGAGTGAGCGTGGGCTACTCGATGAGTGACCAGAACAACTATCAATTTTTCGTATTTGAAAAAGTCAAGGGCGACACCTATTCATTTAAAGTGACGCCGATGGCGCTGTATTCATTCAAGGACAACATGGCCGCTGGCTTGAAATTCGGCTACGAACGCAGTCGCTCGGAGCTCGATGACGGCAGCTTCATTCTCGACTCCGAGACACATTTCGATGCCGACAATGTCTATTCAATCCGCTCAAACTATTTCGCCACGGCCGCCTATCGCAACTATATTTCGCTTGGCGACAGCCGCCGTTTCGGTTTCTTCAACGAATTGCAGCTTACGCTCGGAGGCGGACAGTCCAAATTCTCCAACTACACCGGAGGCACGGAGGCCAACCGTCATCTCGAAGGGACCTACGAGCGAAACTTCTCTCTCAACGTAGGCCTGACACCCGGCCTGATAATGTTTCTGAACAATTATTCGGCCATAGAGGTGAGCATCGGTGTGCTCGGTTTCGGTTACACCCACACAAAGTCGGTGACCAATCAGGTTCTCATGTCGCATCGCAACAGCAAGCACGCCAACTTCAAGATCAATTTATTTTCCGTTCAATTCGGCATGGCCTTCTATCTTTAAACGATCATGAATATCAAACGACTATTACTCTCAGCCGCAACTCTTATGATCTTTGCGGCCTCGCAAGCCACAGAAGTGGCCGATACGACAGAAAAGCGCATTGTCAAAGGGCGCATCCATCATCCGGAAATGGACGAAATGGTCATAGTGGGCAACGACACCGTTCCGCTGATCCTTAAGGACCGCAACTTCGGCCGTTACGACCGCGGGCTGTTCAACTATCTCTTTATCCCCAAGGGACAGTGGTCATTCGGACTGATGGCCTCATACGGCGAATTTGATGCCGACAATGTAGAGATTCTTCAGGCGCTTGAAGATTTCGACTTCAAGGGTAAACAGTATGCCATACGTCCCACCGTNAGCTACTTCTACAAGAACAACCAGAGCATCGGTCTGAAATTCGACTATACGCGAGCAGAAGCCGATCTGGGCCGACTGGCGGTGAACTTCGGTGAAGATCTCAGCTTCGACATCCATGACATCAGCTACTATTCGTCGAAATACTCCATCGGGGTNTTCTACCGCAATTATGTGGGATTGGGACGCGCAAAGAGATTTGCCATCTTCAACGAAGCTTGCCTCTCATTCGGCAGCGGATCGTCGCGCTTCAAACGCCCCTACGACGGACAGATACGCGACACGCGTACCGACCTCACCGAAGTGGCTCTGAATTTCAGTCCCGGTGTGTGCATGTTTATCATGGACAATCTCAGCTTCAACGTGTCGCTCGGCGTGTTTGGCGTTCATCTGCGCAACGAGAAGCAAGTNACCGACGGCATTGACGAAGGATCGCGTTTCAGCAGCGGCGCTAATTTTAAATTCAACTTGTTCAATATAAATTTCGGAATCGGTGTACACATATAATAAAATATTCAGAATCTTGACCGGAGTGTTCATCGCACTTGCAGCGTCTTTATCCTCATGTATTTCCAACGATCTCCCCTACCCCTGGGAGATGCCGAGTGTCGATTCATTCGTGGTTCAGCAGACCGATGCCGACGGTCATGACCTGGTCAACGGGCCTGCTGCGATCGACTCCGTTAACCGCACCATCACCATAAACCTGACCGAGTGGGCCAACATCCGGAGCGTAGTGGTGGAAGATGTCACTTTCCCCGAAGGAACCGTGTGTGTCGATCCTCAGATTTTCGACAAGCCGCTTGATCTATCGAGCCCGCTGACATTTGAGTTGCAACGCTACGACCGCACTTTTCAGTGGACGATCACGGCAACCCAGACGATCNAACGCTATTTCACCGTGGCTTCCCAGATAGGCACCGCAGAGATNGATGTGGAAAATCATACGGTCAGCGCTCTTGTGCCTACGGCTCAACCTCTCANCTCTATAGCNGTTCGCTCGCTCAAACTGGCAGGACCTATGGCCGTCACCACACCTGATCTTGTGGGACAGCACGTTGACTTNACAGATCCGGTGAAAGTGACCGTGGAAGAGTTTGGCGAGACCACCGAATGGACTATCACGATCGCNCAGACCGATGTGAGCGTTGACATCGAGCGCGTTGATGCCTGGACCAACGTTGCGTGGATCTATGCCAACGCCGAGGAGGGAAAACAAAACGGATTCGANTATCGCCGGGCCGATTCGGCNGACGGTGAATGGACGGTTGTGCCTGCTGACTGGATCACGATCGATGGCGGTAGCTTCACTGCACGCCTTATCCATCTCGACTCACAGACGGACTATATCGTGCGCGCAACGAGCGACGACGACCACAGCGCCGAAGTGGAATTTACAACCGGATCCAACGTTCAGCTTCCCAACAGCGACTTCACTCAATGGTGGCTCAACAACAAGATCTGGAATCCATGGGCGCAGGATGGCACTTCGTTCTGGAGCACCGGCAATACCGGCGCTGCTACGCTCGGACAGAGCAACACCGTGCCGATCGAAGATCCGACATCGCCCACGGGCTATCGCGGAGCNAAACTCGAAACCAAATTTATCGGAGTATCNATTCTCGGCAAGCTCGGAGCGGGCAACCTCTTTGCCGGCGACTATGTGCGCACGGTTGGAACGAACGGTGTGCTTGCTTTCGGCCGCGAATTCACACAGCGTCCCACGGCCGTGAAGGCACGTCTGCGCTATGAAACCGCTGCGATCACAGATGCAAGCCGTTCGAACCCCGACTTCCAGTATATGAAAGGTCAGCCCGACACCTGCATAGTATGGTGTGCGCTCGCCGATTGGGAGGAACAGTTTGAAATCCGCACATCGCCGTCGGATCGTCAGCTTTTCAATTCATCCGATCCCGGAGTGATTGCCTACGGGCAGTATCAGTCAGGCGAGTCGACCGATGGATATATCGACGTGGTGTTCTCGCTCAATTACAACGCTACCGACCGCGTTCCGCGACTGATCTTGCTGACGGCATCGGCTTCGAAATATGGCGATTATTTCACCGGCGGCCGTGGCGCTACGCTCTACATCGANAGCTACGAACTGCTATACGATTACTAAGNGNATNATANNACTTTNTANATAAAAAAACACGCGAGGCTGTGTCTGATGGNCACGGCCTCGTGTGTTTTTTATGTCAGGGANTTGNTGTTAATTGTAGGAGTAGGCTACGGCTTGCGAGGTGGTTGTGCCTGCTGCCGGAACGGGGATGTCGGTTGAATCGGCAACTACGTTGAATGTAATTGCNGATACGGCNGTTGCGAGTGCGCTACCTTCTTCGGCAATGCCCATGTTGACGGTCAGTGTGTGGCGGCCGAGAGTGAGATTGTCCGTGGGGATGCTGATNCCAAAGGGNGCCACGAATGTTGAACCGAGAGCATAGCCGTCGAGCCAGTAGTTGACGGGACCTACNCAAGTGGCCACNTGGTCAGGACGAGAAGCGGTAACATTGATTGACNCTACTACGAAAGTATCNGGCTGAACCACATATACTTCGTTGGACGAAACCACAGCATTTGCGTATGAGAAGTTGATATCTACCTGGGGCAGACTGTTGTCGTCATCATCACATGATGTTGCAAAAAACGCCATCAGCGGCAGAGCGAGCAGAAAGAGTGTAAATTTCTTCATAGTTGTAATAGTTGTAATTGTGTGACTTATGTAAAAAAGATAAAGCGTAAGAGCTAATGAAAAAGGTTGCTTTTTTTTAAGGTGCGGGAAATGCTATCGGCAGCGTCTCCCGCACCTTTTTTGTATATATAGTATCGATCAGTTGCTGAACACGAGATCGTCGTCGCGCATATCAATCACGATCGGTTTGTCCTTATCGACCTTCTGAGCCAGAATATCCTTCGAGAGGCGGTTGAGCACCAGACGGTGGATGGCACGTTTGACAGGTCGGGCTCCAAATTCGGGATCGTAGCCTTCTTCGGCAAGGAATTTGAGAGCTGCGGGGGTTACTTCAAGAGTGATACCATTGACGGCAAGCATCTTCTGAATACTGCGGATCTGCAGTCCGACGATCTCTTCGATCTCAGCTTCGTTGAGCGGGGTGAACATGATCGTTTCGTCGATTCGGTTGAGGAATTCCGGACGAATGGTCTGCTTGAGCATATCGAGCACTTCCATCTTGGTTTTTTCGACCACCTCATCATGATTTTCGGGAGTCATCTTAGCGAAGTTGTCGCGGATCACACTCGATCCCATGTTGGAGGTCATGATGATGATAGTGTTTTTGAAGTTGACGAGTCGACCTTTGTTGTCGGTCAGACGGCCATCGTCGAGCACCTGAAGCAGGATGTTGAACACATCGGGATGGGCTTTTTCAATTTCATCGAAGAGCACTACCGAATAAGGTTTTCTACGCACAGCCTCGGTGAGCTGACCGCCTTCATCGTAACCGACATATCCCGGAGGCGCNCCGACNAGNCGGNNCACGGNGTGNTTCTCCTGATANTCGCTCATNTCGATNCGNGTCATCATGTTNTCNTCNTCNAACAGNTANTCGGCCAGGGCCTTNGCAAGTTCGGTCTTGCCGACACCTGTGGTGCCGAGGAATATGAATGATCCGATCGGACGGCGGGGATCGTTAAGTCCGGCGCGGCTGCGGCGTACAGCATCGGCAATAGCGCGGATGGCTTCTTCCTGACCCACCACACGATTGTGGAGTTCGGCTTCAAGATGGAGCAGTTTTTCTTTTTCGCTCTGCACCATTTTGTTGACAGGGATTCCGGTCCAACGCGAAACCACATCGGCGATATCTTCGGCATCCACTTCCTCCTTGATCAGAGCCTTCTCNCCCTGCATCATTTTCAATTGCTCCTGNATTTCAGCGTTTTCACGCTCTTTCTCCTGCACTTTAGAATAGCGGATCTCAGCCACTTTGGCATANTCGCCCTCGCGCTCTGCGCGGTCGGCATCGAAGTTGAGCTGTTCNATATCGATCTTGTTCTGCTGAATGCGGTTGATCAGGTCTTTTTCAGCCTTCCATTTGGCCATATATTCCTTTTCGTCCTCACGCATGGCGGCAAGATCCTTTTCGATGTCGCGCACCTTAGCCTCGTCACCTTCACGTTTGATAGCCTCACGTTCNATCTCCTTCTGAGCGATCATACGGCTGATCTCGTCGAGAGCCTGCGGCACGGAGTCGATTTCCAAGCGCANCTTAGAGGCAGCTTCATCCACAAGGTCGATAGCCTTATCGGGGAGGAAACGATCGGTGATATAACGTTCGGAAAGCTGCACGGCGGCAATAATCGCCTCGTCGCGGATGCGCACNTTGTGGTGGTTTTCATAACGTTCTTTCAGCCCGCGGAGAATAGCGATCGCGCTCATCTCGTCAGGTTCGTTGACCATNACTTTCTGGAAACGGCGTTCGAGCGCCTTNTCCTTTTCGAAGTATTTCTGATACTCGTCGAGCGTAGTGGCACCGATGCTGCGCAGTTCGCCACGCGCGAGCGCCGGTTTCAGGATATTTGCGGCATCCATTGCGCCTTCGCCCTTTCCGGCTCCGACAAGAGTATGGATCTCATCAATAAAGAGGATGATTTCGCCATCGCTCTGGGTCACTTCGTTGACGATCGCTTTCAGACGTTCTTCAAATTCACCTTTATATTTAGCGCCTGCCACAAGCGCACCCATATCGAGCGAGAAGATCTGTTTTGATCGCAGATTNTCAGGCACGTCGCCTCTGACGATACGCTGTGCAAGTCCCTCGGCAATAGCGGTCTTACCTGTACCGGGCTCGCCAATCAGCATAGGATTGTTTTTGGTTCGGCGGCTGAGGATCTGCAACACGCGGCGGATCTCATCGTCACGTCCGATGACCGGGTCGAGCTTGCCTGTACGGGCACGTTCGTTGAGGTTGATGGCATATTTTGAGAGGGCGTTATAGGTTTCTTCCGCACTCTGATCGGTGGCTTTCTTGCCCTTACGCAATTCGTCGATAGCGCTTTTAAGTTCGGCGGCACTCATTCCGGCATCCTTAATGATGGTGGATGCAGGCGAATTGACTTCAAACAAAGCCATGAGAAGAGCTTCGAGGGTGACATACTCGTCGCCCTGCTTCTTGGCTATGTCGAGCGAACGTTGCANAACGTCGTTGGAATAACGGCTAAGATAAGGTTCTCCTCCTCCCGACACCCGGGGCAGNGTCGACATCTCACGGTCGACGGCTGCAGAGAGTTGGCCGATATTGGCGCCTACTTTAGCGAAGATAAACTTCACAAGCGATTCGCCCTCCGTCAGCACCCCTTTCAGAATATGGACCGGCTCAATGGCCTGATTGCCGTTGGCCTTAGTCAGTTCGAAAGCTTTCTGGATAGCTTCCTGAGATTTGATTGTGAAATTATTGAAATTCATAATATGTAGTTATAAGATATTACTATATTGTAGGGTTTCTGATTAAACAGTTTAGCGAGAACCTCTTTTCTATGGTCTTAACAACCGAACCGATAAGATTGTTGACCAATCAAGACTATTTTCACACACTTCCCGCAGCACACATTATTCTATCAGCAACCCGAGATTATTCTATCAGCAACCCGAGATTCTATGATTTTAAGGAATTTTTTATACCTTTATTTCAAGATAATTGCTACATTTGTAATATTAAATCCCCGTGGGCGTTATATTCAAAACCCATGCCTAACTAATCAATGATCAAAATGAAAAAATATATCTTACCTCTCATTATCTTTGCAGCAGCCGCTTTTTCGGCTGCCGCACAGACCACAAGTCAATCGCAATTCTTTGAACTGCCGAAGATTCCGGCTGAAATTGAAAACATCCATGACCGCACCGACTATCTTCTGGAACACTACTGGGATTTCTGCGATCTGGACAAAGCGTTTTCCTCACGTGACAAAATGGCAGAGGCTTTCGACACCTATCTATCGCTTATGCCGGTAGCTTCGCTGAACTGCGTTTATCGTGTGGTCCCCGAATTCATGAAGAAGATCTCGAAAAAACCTGCCAATGTGCTTTTCATCGGTGAGCTTGCCGAATCGAAACTCTACAGCGACTCGGCGATACTTCCAAGCGACGAGCTCTTCGTGATCTTCGCCAATGAGATCATCAACAATAAGAAGGTGGACAAAAACAGCAAGCTCAGATATCAGCATCTGGTCAAAGTGTTGAACGGCAGCTGCGAGGGTGCGATAGCTCCGAAGTTTGACTACACTGATCTGCTCGGCAACAAAAACACCTTTGAAGTCGATACCACTCGCGTGGGCACCGTTCTCTTTATAAATGATCCCGACTGCGACAACTGCTCACGCGCACGTCTGCGTCTCGACACTGACATTCTCACACGCCGAATGATCGAAGCCAAAAAGATCGATTTCTACAACATCTATCCCTCCGACCCCGATCAGGACTGGATGGAAAAATCAATGGATCTGCCTAAGGAATGGAAAACAGTGGCTTCCGAACAGGTCAATGATCTTTACGATATGCGCCAAACACCTGTTTTCTATGTGATCAATATCAACGGTGTGATTTTGCTTAAGACCAATGATGTCAATTCGATCATTTCTATCATGAGTGCACTTGCGGGCCAAATCGATTCGACACCTGCAAACTCCGACAACTAAAACGGGGCAACCATTGTTAAGAATATAAAATCAACTAAACTGTTTATGAGATGAAAAATATAGCCGATTTCTTTGCCCGAATGTTCCTCCGATTCACAGGCTACACCTATAGCAACATGGCCCGACTCTTTATGCGACTTTTTGTCGGCATAATGTTCATGCAATTCGGCATACGCCATCTTGTTAATTTCTCAGAGTTGAGCGTCGACTTCCCGACGATTTTCTCCCTCTCCCACGAAACATGCCTGGTGATCATGATCATTATCGAGCTGCTATGTTCGCTTCTCATCATGATCGGATTCCTGACCCGTCTGGCCACAATTCCGCCCATACTCTCAATGATAGCCGCCGAATATTATATTGTCCACGATCTGCTTCCTCATAGCTCGCTCTATGGACTCGACAGCACTCAACCGGGCTATTTGCCTATTATGTTTATCGGGATCTACCTGTTTATCCTTCTGGCCGGTCCGGGCAAGATATCTCTCGACTATTTCATCTCAATCTTCATCATCGGCCGTCAGGGACGCGATGAGAAAGAGGAACTTGAAGAGGTGTGATCTACCAACACTCCCTTCCATCAAACAATCGCATCATCATTCTGTAAACAAATCTGTTATCACCCCGAACCATAACCTATAATGAAAATCGCAGTTCTGATTTCCGGAGGAGTTGACAGCGCAGTAGCCGTCTATCAGCTCCTTGAACAAGGCCACGACCTGCACCTTTTTTATATACGCATCGGACTTGACACCGATGAGGGCGACTGCTCTGCCGAAGAGGATATTGAAATGTGCCGGTTCATAGCCCGCAAATTCAATCTCCCCTTTGAAGTAGTGTCGCTCCATCAGGAATACTGGGACAATGTGATGGAATATGCGCTCTCTACCGTGAGCCGCGGACTGACTCCCAATCCTGACATCATGTGTAACAAAATGATAAAATTCGGATATTTCGAACGCCGATGGGGTCACGAATTCGATCGCACCGCTACCGGCCATTATGCCACGACCATTGAAGCCGACGGACTGGTTTGGCTCGGTACAGGCGTGGATAAAGTGAAGGATCAGACCGATTTCCTTGCCCGCATTGACTATGATCAGCTCCGCCACATCATATTTCCCATAGGCAATCTACCCAAATCGCGCGTGAGAGAGATTGCTATCGAAACCGGCATGCCCAACGCTTACCGCCACGACAGTCAGGGAATATGCTTTTTGGGCAAAATCAACTACAACGACTTCATACGCCGGCATCTCGGCGAAAAACCGGGACAGATCATTGAGATCGAAACGGGAAAGATCCTCGGAACTCACCGCGGATTCTGGTTCCACACCATAGGCCAGCGCAAAGGTCTCGGTCTTAGCGGCGGACCATGGTATGTGGTCAAGAAGTCGGCCGAGGAAAATATCATATATGTGTCGAACGGCTATGACACCGAGCGACAGTATGGCCACACACTTCATCTCGACGAGATGCACTGGATCACCAAAAATCCATGGCCCGACAGTTGCGACAAAGTTGAAATCACATTTAAAAACCGCCACATGCCGGAATTTCTCACCGGCACACTGACCCGCATCGGCGGCAACGAATATCTGATCGAAAGCGATCGCAAAGTGCAGGGAATCGCTCCCGGACAATTTGCGGTGGTCTACGATCGGCAAAGCCGTATATGCTATGGCAGCGGGATCATAACGGGTCGAAATATCGATAATGAAATCAATCCCTCCAAACTCTGAACTATGTCAACCAACAGAATACGTCTAAAAGTACTCGGCATATCCTATTCGCAGATCCAGAGCGGCGCTTACGCGCTGATCCTCGCTCAAGTGGGCGGCCTCTACCGGATCCCGGTGGTGATAGGGTCGGCTGAAGCTCAATCGATAGCGTTGCGCATGGAGAGCATCACACCGCCGCGCCCCATGACCCACGATCTGTTTGTCAGTTTTGCCCATGCATTCGGTGTGAAGCTCGTCGATGTGTTTATCTATCGCTTTGAGGATGGCATATTTTCATCCGAACTGACCTTCTCCGACGGTCAGCGGAGCGTGAAAATCGACTCGCGCACATCGGATGCCATAGCAATAGCCATGCGCACCGGAGCCCCGATCTTCACCACTCAGGAGATTATCGACGAAACCGGCTTTCTCATGGAAGAGGAAAACGTCGGCAACATGGCCGACGAGGATGAAGCTGCAGCTGCCAACGCTCCTACATTTTCCGACTCCGATGAAAGCGAGGGCGCTGACCGCGGCATGTCGTCAGCACCCCGCATCGAGAATTATACCGTTGAGGAACTCGAACGAACACTCGCTTCTCTGATCGAGCAGGAAAAATATGAGGAAGCGGCCAAGGTCAACGAGATTCTTAAACGTAAACGTGGCGAGTAGTCCACGCCAAATCACTTAAAAAGAGAAATACAACCAATCTAACCACCATAAACAAAACTTACTTAGAAATGGGAGCAATCAAAGCCAAACTGTCTGTGATGAATTTCCTGGAATTTGCCGTGTGGGGAGCCTATCTTACATGTATGGGCAACTATCTCGGCCGAGTTGGCATGGGCGACATGATCGCCATATTCTATGCCGTCCAGGGTATCGTTTCAATATTCATGCCTACGATCATGGGCATCGTTGCCGACAAGATCATTCAACCTCAGCGACTGCTGGGTCTATGCCACCTCGTGGCCGGCGCCGCTATGCTTGCGCTTTGCTGCATAGGCGCTACAACGGCTCAACCGTCCCACTCGCTTTTCCTCGCCATCTACACCATATCCGTGGCTTTCTANATGCCCACGCTCGCACTGTCGAACACCACNGCGTTCAGTATTCTGAAAAGCCANGGCTACGACACGGTGAAAGATTTTCCTCCGATTNGAGTACTTGGCACAGTGGGATTTATCGTGACTATGTGGTTTGTCAACTGCGCCACTTTTTCCGATGGTCACTTCGGATTCACATTCGGCCAGAATCTTGATAAATTTCAGTATACCTACATGCAGTTTGGCGTGTCGGGCCTATTGAGTTTGATCCTGTTCCTGTACTGCCTTACGCTTCCGGCCATTCCGATCGTCAAATCCACGCGTAAGAAATCGCTCAGCGAAACGTTTGGACTCAACGCGTTCAAACTGTTTGCCGACCGCCGCATGGCGATATTCTTCATCTTCTCGATGCTTCTCGGCATGAGCCTCCAGATCACCAACGGCTTTGCCACACCGTTTCTGACACAGTTTCAGAATTCAACCGATCCGGCAATTCANCAAAGTTTCGCCGCCACTAATTCAACCATGCTCGTGTCAATCTCTCAGATCAGCGAGGCTCTGTGCATACTCATGATCCCNTTCTTCCTGCGTCGGTTTGGCATCAAGATCGTGATGCTGATGGCCATGGGAGCGTGGGTGCTTCGCTTCGGACTGTTTGGCATTGGCGAGCCTACTATGCCCGGAGTGTTGNTGTTTATCCTCTCCTGCATAGTCTATGGTGTGGCGTTTGATTTCTTCAATGTGTCGGGCGGATTGNTTGTGGATCAGCGTTGCGATGAATCCAACAAAGCGTCGGCCCAAGGGCTCTTCATGCTAATGACCAACGGCCTTGGAGCAACAATAGGCACACTCGCTGCCGGCGAGATAGTGAACCATTTCTGCCAATGGAACAGCGATGGCTTCCTCGTTGGCGACTGGACCACCGTATGGTTTATCTTCGCAAGCTTCGCCCTGGTGGTGGCTGTAGCGTTCGCCATAATATTCCGCGGCAATAGCGACAAACCTAAGATCTCTGCCACCGACGTTGCCGATCTTCATGCAGCCGAACCGGAAGGCTTCGTTGTTGCCGACAAAGATATTGATCTGTAATACGNANTNANATGATCAGATTTTATGCCCCGGAAATAGAGACCCGACTGGTATTGCCCGAGAGCGATTCGCAGCATGCCATCCGAGTGTTGCGCATGAAGCAGGGCGATCATCTCGAAGCGATCGACGGACGCGGACATCTGTNTGAATGTGTGATCNTCGATCCACATTCCAAACACACCGGCGTAGAGATAATCTCTCGNACTGATCAGCCTCTTTCGTGGCGGCAGCATATCACCGTTGCCGTTGCCCCCACGAAACATCTCGACCGCATGGAATGGATGGTTGAAAAGTTGACNGAAATCGGGGTAAACCGCATCATTCCGCTTCTCTGCCGGCGATCTGAGAGAAAGGANATCAAGGTGGAGCGTCTNCAAAAAATAGCGGTGTCGGCCATGAAACAATCGCTGAAAAGCGTTCTCCCGGAGATATTGCCGATGACACCGATACGACAGGTGGTTGACGGTTATCGGGATTGTCAACGATTCGTGGCCTACTGCGACAAGGANACTCCCCGCCTCGATCTGCCTCATATTTATTCGCCGCAGAGCGACGTGGCGGTAATGATCGGCCCTGAGGGCGATTTCTCTCCCGAAGAGATCAGCCACGCACTCGAATCAGGCTGGCAGCCCGTAACGCTCGGCGACAACCGCCTGCGCACCGAAACGGCTGCGATAGTGGCCTGCGACACATTCCACATTCTCGACCTGCTCGCTCAGAAAAACGCTTCTGAATAAACATCAACACCAACATATAAATAATGGATAATATNATCAAAACTCTTACGCCATNCGACAATTTTTTCCTTCTCGCCGGTCCATGCGTGATCGAAGGAGAAAAAATGGCTATGGAGATTGCTGAATCGATAGTGAANACCACATCCGAGCTTTCAATCCCGTATATCTTCAAAGGATCATATCGCAAAGCTAACCGCTCGCGCATCGATTCGTTTACCGGCATTGGCGATATGGAAGCTCTGCAGATTCTGCGTAAAGTGCGCGAAACATTCGGATGTCCCGTGGTCACTGATATCCACAATCCGGAAGAAGCGCAACTTGCCGCTGAATTTGTCGATGTGCTCCAGATTCCGGCTTTCCTTTGCCGCCAGACNGATCTGCTTATAGCCGCAGCCCGCACCGGCAAGACGGTAAATATCAAGAAAGGACAATTTCTTTCACCTGAAGCCATGCAGTTTGCCGTTCAAAAGGTGAGAGATGCAGGCAACGACAAAGTTGCCGTGACAGAGCGCGGTGTGAGCTTCGGCTANCAGGATCTNATCGTGGACTATCGCGGCATTCCNGAGATGCAGAAATTCGGATGTCCGGTGATCCTCGATGCCACCCATTCGCTCCAACAGCCCAACCAGCCCAAGGGAGTGACCGGCGGACGCCCCGATCTGATCGAAACCATTGCCCGCGCAGGAATTGCCGTAGGTGTCGATGGTCTTTTCATTGAAACTCATCNCGAACCATCAAAAGCAAAGAGCGACGGAGCCAATATGCTTCCGCTCGATCAGCTTCCCGAACTTCTGCGCAGACTCACCGCTATCCGTCGCACCATCGCCAAATTCTAANTCACCCCTCCCCGACATATAAAGGGCCCGACCGCACACCNGCAGTCNGGCCCTTGCCATATNTCCTCCCCNCCCACTNAAGCGTCAGATCTNCACACTAAGAGATCCCAAATCATAAAAAACGCCTGAAAATTTGCAAGTTATAAATAAAACAACTATCTTGCAGCCACTAACCAAAATCATATCACCTTAAATACTACTATCATGAGAAAAAGTATTATTGNTTTAATGACCGGCGCATTGGTTTTGCCTATAATTGCGGGCAGCTGTGGATCATCGGATTTTGATGACCTCTTGGTTGTTGATTCTACTTTGAATTCTGGTATCGACCCTATTCCCGACAGTATCCCAACTATAGAAGAGGATCCTTTCGTCNCCCCTACGGGTCCGANTGAACCTCTCACTGATTATATTCGCGCCGTTTACACCGATGGGAAAACCTGGAAATTCTATCAAAAATATACCTACGACGGTACTCTTCTCAATACTTATATTGAAACACAGCGCATCGGAGGTGACACCATCATCAAAGGTATAAATGCAAAAAAATTAATCATAAACTCGGATAATATGTACTCCAAAGAGATTATTAACATTATCCGTGAACAAAATGGCAATGCGTATATAAAAATCAATAATAAGGAGATAGATCAAGATTGGGGCTACATGTTTTCAGTCACTGCCGGCGCTGCCGACTCCGTATGCGGATATGCCAACATCAGGGCATATCCTCTGAGTCGTGGCACAATCACATTGATGAATAAAACACGACGTGCCGTTAAGGTATGGGTACCATACGATGACATATGGGGTCTCGGACAACGCTATGACAAGTATGATTACTGGGTTGAAGGAATCGGAATGTTATATTATCATTTCCCTACATACACGCGAGAATCAACAACTTACAACGCTAACCTATTTGCTTATTTAACTGAATGTTGGGACGGCAACGAAAAGATATATGACTACCGCGAACTAAGGGATGAGCTATACAAACCGGAGGAAATATATGCCACCGAATCTGACTGGCCCTGGTATTATACGCGTATGCTACAACAGCAACAAGGTTCCGGCAAATAATATTGGGGAAAACTCTCTATGAAACTGTTTAAATTTATGTGCGAATGATTTTGAGGATATAAAAATTTTCGCATAAATTTAAACAGTTTCTAAAGCATTATTAAAAAGCGGCTCGCATGGAAAATCATGGAGCCGCTTTTTTTACTATTTGCTATGAGTTATTTTTTCTTTGAGGATTTCTTGGAGCTGCCGCTCTTTTTGCTTGACTTGGATGTATCTTTGCCGGATTTGCCGTAGGTGTCGATGGTCTTTTCATTGAAACTCATCCCGAACCATCAAAAGCAAAGAGCGACGGAGCCAATATGCTTCCGCTCGATCAGCTTCCCGAACTTCTGCGCAGACTCACCGCTATCCGTCGCACCATCGCCAAATTCTAATTCACCCCTCCCCGACATATAAAGGGCCCGATTGCACACCAGCAGTCGGGCCATTATTTCATCTCCATCGCCGAAGAAATCCGGAGTTAGTAGCCATATATCTGACACTCTGATCTTTTATAAGTGTTGGAACAGCAATAAAAGCATTATAGAAAAGCGGCTCGCATGGAAAATCATGGAGCCGCTTTTTTTACTATTTAATATGAGTTATTTTTTCTTTGAGGATTTCTTGGAGCTGCCGCTCTTTTTGCTTGACTTGGAAGTATCTTTGCCGGATTTGCCGGATTTACCGGATTTTTTGTCGTTCTTTTTATCTGACTTGCTGTTTTTGCTTCCTTTTTTGTCGTTCTTGGATTTTTTATCGTTGGCCTTAGCTTTACTATCATTTTTCTTGGCAGCGCTGCCTGTGGGGATCTTCAGATTCTGATCGATGTTCAGGCGGGTAGTGCCTTTGCTCATGCCGTTTGCTTTCTGAATAGCTTCAACGGTGGTGCCATATTTTTTGGCGATCTTTTCAAGGTTGTCGCCACTCTTGACTTTATAAGGAGTGCTTGTTGGTTTCTTTTCTTTCTTTTTCTTCTTGTCGGCAGCTTTTTTGTCCTGTCGGGAAGTGGCGGTGTTTTTCTTCGATGTCGAAGCTACAGTTTTTTCCGACTTCTTGTCGCGGTCGTTACGCTTGTCGGCCGAGTTCTTTTTGCCGGGTGGCGGCGGAACGGGAGTTTTAGCCACATCCTTTTTCTGCGACTTGACTGTAGATTCGCCCGAAGGCTTCGTGCTTGCCTGTGGTGTCTCATGACGATATACACGCACTATGAGTTTATCGCCCTCTTTCACTTTGCCACGACGGAGATTGTTCCAACGCTTGATGTCGGTTGAGCTTACGCCATAGTGTTTGGCTATATCGCGCAGACTTTCTCCGCGTCCCACGGTGTGGGTCATTTCGTCAACCTTGTCGGGCACGGTGGCCACAGTCTGCTTATTGTCTACAGAATTCTGCGTCTGTTCTTCGGTCAGTTTGGTGTTTTCAACCTCTGCGGGGACAGAATTGCGCGGACGCCCGGGTTCAACGTGTGTGCGCGGGCGGTCCTGGCCGGCATCGCAGGCGAGAATAGCCTCTTCACTGACGGTGTAGCTGAGCGCTTTCTGCGAAGGGAGAGTCAGCATATACGGACGGCTGTCGCCCGGGATTATATCTTTGCGGAACTGCGGATTGAGCATACGGATCTCTTCAATGGGGATCTGGAGCACTTCGGCAATCTGCTTGAAATGGACACGATCGTTGACCTGAACGGTGTCAGTGACCAGCTGCTGCTTGACGATAGTGGGGGTGATTCCGTAGCGGTTGTAATAGTTCATCACATAGTTTGCGGCGATGAACACGGGCACATACCCACGGGTTTCTTTGGGAAGATAGTTATATATTTCCCAAAAGTCGAGCTTTCCGCCACCGGCGCGGCGCAGGGCTTTGTTGACATTGCCCGGACCGCAGTTGTAGGCAGCGATAGCGAGCGACCAGTCGCCATAGATGCCATAGAGCTGCTTAAGATACCGAGCGGCGTGTTTTGATGACACTCGGGGGTCACGACGTTCGTCGACGAGCGAGTTCACCTCCATTCCGAGTCCCTTTGCGGTAGGTCCCATAAACTGCCATAGACCGGTGGCCCCGGCTTTCGAGACAGCGTTGGGGTTGAGGGCCGATTCAATGACCGGGAGGTATTGCAGCTCCAAGGGCATACCCTCCTTGATGAGCTCTTCGATGAAGAACTGTCCGTAGTAGTTATGCAGGGCGAGCATGTCGGCAACGAGACCGCGACGGCGATCGAGATACATATCGATAAACTGACCGACAACGGAGTTGTAAGGCATTTCGATCTCCACGGGGAGCTTTGCAAGAAGCTCGGCATACTCCTTGTCATTGCCTTTATGGTGGTTTTTCGAATCCTTTGACTGCACGGTGTAGTTTTTGAAGAAGAAGCTCTCTTCAAGTTTTCGTGTATCGGTTTCGAAACTTTCCGGCGGGACAACATTATCGTCGGTGATCGAGTGTTTCAGATCGAGGATGGACGACGGATTTGCCGCCATAGCCGAAAGTGAGGCAAGCGAGATCAAGGCCGCTGCATAAAGTTTATGTAATCGTGACATAGCCGAGTTTATTGATTTCAAAAGTTAAAGGCCCATTGCACGCCCAGGGCCGGATAGGGGCTGAAGTGATCGTGAAGCAATGCGGGCGAAAGCTGCATCGACAGATCGGGAGATATATCGAAATTTGTCAGCGAAGCGTCGACATAGGCATCTACCACGGCGATCAGATAGACACCGATCATTCCGATGATACATAGGTCGCGGTTTCGTCTGAAATAATCTTTTCTGCTCTTGAGCGTACGTTCGAGCCAACTGCGGTTGAGCGAGTCTTCGTCGACCGTTGGCGGGAAGAAGTCCATATAGCTTTTGGTCGATGGATCGTTGTCCATCAGGTCATAGTAAGCGCGGGTGTAGTCGGTCAGCATAGTGTTGTTCCACGATGCGCCATATCCCAATCCGAGAAAACCGCCGATCACGATGGGCAATTTCCAATAGCGTCTGTTGTAGATCTGACCGAGACCCGGACACAGGGCGGAATACCACACGGCTTTTGTAGGGTCAGGAATAAATACCTTTCTTGCGGATTCAGGCACGGAGTCGCTAAGCGTGCCGTCGGCAAACATTTCCTGCAATTGCGGACTGTCGACGATGGCAACGGTGTCGACCGGTGTGAAGCTGAGCGAATCGGTTGCGGGATTGAGCGTGAACGCATCTTCAACCACCGCGCTCGGTTTCGTCAGCGGTCCTTCGAGAGGAATTGTCTGTGGTAAAGCCATGCTATCGGCCGCCACTGGAGTGGAAATTCTGCGTTCCGTTGAGGGACGTTTTCTCACCGGTCTGACAGGCTTTTGCTGTGTAGATGAAAAAACATTAAATGGTGTTAACGACATCAAAACGATGATGCCGACTACCATTTTCATGCTTAAACCACTATAAAAGTCTGTTTTTCTCACTATTTTGTTACTTTTCCACTAATATACAATCAATCAAATAGATAGACTGCATAAAGGCTATTATTACAGGGGCGGCGTCAGGCATTTCCCGACTTTACTCCGTCAAATATAGCAATTAATCTTTCAAGTTCACTCTCGTTTTTGAACGAGAAGGTGATTTTTCCGCTTCCGTTCTTGCCATAGGCGAAGGCCACAGGCGTGTTGAAACGCTTTGTCAGATGATCGCCGAGAATGTCAAATTCCTTTTCCTGCTTCTTGGCAGGTTTGGCTTTGATAGCATCGGTCTGTCCCTCACGGATCGCTTTTGCGATCTCCTCCACCTTGCGGACCGACAGACCCTCTTTGACAATCTTGTTATAGAGCTTCAGCTGCATCGTCGGATCGTCGATTGAAAGGAGAGCGCGAGCATGGCCCATATCGACGCGCTTGTCGCGCAATCCGAGCTGCACCTCGGCAGGGAGGCGAAGCAGGCGGAGGAAGTTGGCGATCGTGGCACGTTTTTTGCCTATGCGTTCGCTCAGACGTTCCTGTGTCAGCTCATACTGATCGATCAGCTTTTTAAAGGTGAGAGCGATTTCGATGGCGTTCAGATCCTCACGCTGGATATTCTCGATAAGAGCCATTTCGGTAAGCTCCGTTTCGTTGGCCGTACGTATATAGGCGGGCACCGAAGTCAGTCCGGCCAGCCGCGCTGCGCGAAAGCGGCGCTCGCCGGCAATTATCTGATAATTGTCGGGGCCTACCTTGCGCAACGACAGTGGCTGAATAATACCCAATTCGCGGATTGATGTGGCCAGCTCTTCGAGTGCCGTCTCGTCAAACGAGGTTCGAGGCTGATCGGGATTGGGTGAGATCTGATCAAGATCAATATCGTTGATGGCTGATGATCCGCGGGCGGGCACGTCGTCCATTGCGATGAGCGATCCGAGACCGCGGCCAAGAGCATTTCGTGGTTTTGCCATGATTATAAGTAGCTAATTTGTTTAGTAAGAATGATTGAGGCCAATAGCAGATCCGGCCTTATTTGCGGCGGCGATGGCGGGAGATGATTTCGCGGGCCAGCGCGGTGTGGCTCGTGGCGCCACGGCTTTCAGGATCGTAGAGCAGCGCGGGGAGACCATGGGAAGGAGCTTCGCTCAGACGGATGTTTCGGGGGATCACGGTGGTGAACACCATGTCGCCGAAATGGCTTTTGAGTTCTTCATAGATCTGATTGGCAAGGCGCAGGCGAGCGTCGTACATCGTGAGCAGGAACCCTTCAATCTCCAATCCGGGATTCAGCTTGGGCTTGATGATTCGGATTGTGTTGATGAGCTTGGTGATTCCTTCAAGAGCGAAATATTCAGCCTGCACCGGGATGATCACCGAGTTGGCGGCAGTCAGCGCGTTGACAGTGATCAGACCAAGCGAGGGAGAGCAGTCGATCAGAATGTAGTCATAGTCATCAGCAATCGGAGCGAGGAGTTTTGCGAGCACTTTTTCGCGGTTGGGTTTTCCGATAAGTTCAAGTTCAGCGCCCGCAAGATCGATTCTCGATCCGATCAGATCGACTCCTTCCATGCAAGTGGCCACCTGCGAACCCGCAAGCGGATAGTCATCGACCAGACATTCATATATAGAAGAGGTCATTTGTTCAGGTTTTACGCCGTAGCCGGAGGTGGCATTAGCCTGAGGGTCGGCGTCGATAATGAGCACTTTCTTTCCTTCTGCGGCAAGTGATGCTCCAAGATTTATCGTGGTGGTAGTCTTTCCGACACCACCTTTCTGGTTTGCTATTGCAATAATTTTACCCATAGTTTGTGGTCTGTCTATTACTTTCTGCAAAGTAACCACATTTCATAGACTATGGCAAATTGTCCGTGGAACATTTTCCCAAAAATGTTAATAACTGGGGGATATTGTTAATAACTTGTAGATTTTCGTGGAACAATCATAGACATGGGCGGGCGGCAAGCGGTGGGAGAATCGCCGAGCACGGCCAATGGACTCGACGGACGGCTGATGGAGTTTGGCCGATCCATATTGAATGTAACGCGGGTAGGAATTAATGATGCTAATTGATTGGATTGCTGACGGTTGACTGACGGCTAAAGCCGTCGCTCCCACATGGGAGGGCGGCAAGCGGTGGGAGAGACGGTTTCAACCGTCTCTTTTGGGAATGGGGCCTAAGAGAGTGACTGCGGATTGTAAGCAGAGCATTATTGGGGGCGGCGGCGAAGTGACTGTCCGAGAAGGAATGCGATGGCCCGGGTGGGACGTTGGTAGGGGTGGCGCAGCATCAGGCGATAGGCAAGCCATGGCACGTATATGCCGGCGAAAAGAGAGAGCAGTGTATATACCCACCAAGGGAAGTCGGTATAGTGGTGAAGCATCTGCTGACAGCCTACATTAAGATACCATGACAGGAGGAAGATAATGTAGTTGGCTCCGCTCAGATGGTTGAATATGCCTATATTGTGGCGTACCATCAGTTTGGTAAGAGATATACACATGGCGATGCCGAATATGGAGCATAGCCAGGTCCACTCCGTATAGTAGACAGTAAAGAAGAGTATCAGCCATACGATCGGAAGCAACAGCGCTATCGCCGGGGATGTCCAGCGAATGTGAGCATCAATTACTTCATGAAAGGCTGCGTAGCATACACCCAGTCCGAAATACAATCCGAGCAGGGGCAGCCTGTCAAGCGCCCAGAATGACGGGAAGGTAACGGGCCAGTAGCGTAGGGAAAACAGGAAAAGAAGCAGCACTATCATCGTAGCGCCGCGGGGAATATGCAGACGGTCGGCCACAATAAGATAACCGTAGACCGCCACCAATAGCAACAGACTGAGCTGTATGAACCAGAAGTAGGGAATTACGAGCCGGTCGGAGAAAAATAATGACTCGGTGAATGAGCGGACACTCAGTGGCACCACATCATCGGCCACGCCCGACATCCAGGATCGGGGAAAGAAAGTAACAGCCTCAAGCACAAGATAGGGTATGAGAAGTCGCTTTAGCTTGTTGAGTGTGAAATGTCGCCACTTTCTTTTACGACCCGAAGTGAAGTTGGTGAAGTAGAGCAGAAAACCGGATACGAATATAAACAAGGGCATTCTGAAACTGTAGAGCAGCCAATAAACTGTGAGTGAATAGCCGTAATATCCGTCGGGGTATTCGTGAAAGGAGTGACCGAACACCACAAGTATTATGCCTAGTATCTGCAAATAGGTGATGAATACCAGAAACGGCCGTTTCTCTTCGTTCATTTATTT